>DASSRN010000073.1:0-21224 GCA_035701785.1 Acetobacteraceae bacterium
CGATCGTTGCCGGCGCAGTGAATGGACTCACCCCTGGGCGTGCCGGCGCCTGCCATGCTGGCCGCGTCAGGGAGGAAACGAACATGAGTGCCAAGCTCGATGATCTGCTGCCGGAGTTCCGTATGAAGGTCCAGGCCGCGCTGGCGTCGCTGACGGCGGAAGGCCTTGTGTTCCGGCCGTATTTCACGCTGCGCGATCCGGTGACGCAGGCCAGGCTGTGGCGGCAGTCGCGCTCTGGGGCCGTCGTTCAGCAGATGCTCGGGCAGCTTAGCGACCAGCGCTGCGATTTCATCCTCGCCTGCTTCGAGCGTGCCGGGCCGGCTGACGGACCCTGGGCGACCAACGCGCTGCCCGGGCAGTCCTGGCATCAATACGGCGAGGCAGTGGACTGCTTCCTGGAGGATGCGCAAGGCCAGCCGATGTGGGAGAGCCCGAAATACGCAAGGTTCGGCGCGGTGGGCGATGCCGGCGGCATGTTCTGGGGCGGCCATTTCGGCGACAACGACCATTGGCAGAATCGTCGCACCGAGCCGCCGCAGGCATTCGGCACGTTGAAGCAGATCAACGACCGTCTGGCGGCGGACTGGCCGAACCTGCTGTAGCCGGCGGCGCGTCGCCCGCCGCGTCCTGCGCCGCCTGCGCGGCGATCATCGCCTCTTCCTCGGCGATGGCGGCGACCTCCAGCGCCGGGTCGCGCGGGTAGGCAAGCACCGCCTCCACCTGGGCGCGGGTCATCAGATCGGTGCGGTGGCCGGGGATCGGCCTGCCATGGCGGTCGCGCGCCTGGAACTCCGATTCCTCGGCAAAGCCGGGAATGGCCGCCGGTCGGCTGTCGGGCCGCGAAGACGGATTTGGCCGCACCGACGGTGACCGGCGTGGACGGGGCGCGGGCGCCGCCTTGGCGGTCCCCTCATCAGCCCGGCGCTTGCGCAGGTAGCGCAGCGCCGTCGCATAGGCACGCCCGGCGGCGAGGGCGCTGCTGCGCAGCCGCACCGCAGTTTCGTTGGAAACCCCCGGGCATGCGGCACGTCCGAACCCGTCCATCGCCGCCTGTGCAGCGGCCACCGCGATGGCAGCCAACTGCGCTTCCGCAGCGTCGCGTGGATCGAGCGCCTGCAACAGCTGCTGGGCAGCCCGCCGAGCGGTCGCGTCGCCGCCAGGGATTGCGGCGACCAGCGCCTGTGTCAGGTGCTGCATGAACTCAATTGGAACCTGAGTGGCAGGCCTCTGAGTGGGACTATCGGTGTCCATGCGCTCCTCTCGCCGCGAAAGGCGGCGGCAGGAGCATAGGAACATAGAGTGAACTATTGGTTAAGCGCCGCTGGCCGCAGCGGCGGGCGCCAGCCACACCGATTGCGTTATATCCCAACGCGCATTTCGCCTCGAGCGTGTCTCACCATCCATAATGAGGTTGCAGCGGGCGGTATGCACCTGCTGGTGCGGGGCGCCGCGATGGATGAAGGCTAACCACGTCATTTTGCCAATCAGGTCGTATTCCCGTTAGCTCCGCCCAGATGGGCGACAGCAGGCAAATGTACTGTATAAAACAGGCAGGATCCCGAGCTGACTGTCAGCCGGATAAGAAACTGAAGGTGCGTTGTCGCAGTTTAATACTGGCAGTTACCCGGAGTAACATGCCCCTCATGTGGTGCGCTCAAGTGGTGCCTCTACTGTCTGTTCCAGAGTCACCCCCTCGGCCTGTTCAACCGGCACATCCGCACTTACGGGACTCTCCGCCGGGCTACGCATCAGCAGCATCACTCTCGCGTCGTCTGGCAGAGCTTTCAGGGACGCAATCAACTGCGCAGCCATCTGTTCAACGGACATACCCGCGGCTCCCGCCCATAATCGGCGCCTTTTCTTCAGGTTGTACTCGTGAACTATTTGGCTATTCTATCGCAGATTCACGACAACCAGCGATAAATGAGGCGCGGGTTTAGTGTCTCCATCGAGAGAATTATCGGCCCGTGACCTTTGCGTCAACGTATTCTCGCGTGCTCACGCGCATGTGAGCAAGCAAAAGGTCAAATTTCACAGTGGTCGCAGGACTGGTTTGCATTGGGCAATGCTTCTGCTTTGCGCCCGGGGGGCCCTCCGAAGCGAGCCGCGATCATCTGTTGCATCGGAAACAGCTCGAGCGCTCGATCGAACTCGGACCCCTGGCGCCGATGCGGCCAGGTCCGACCGGGACGGCGCACCCGCGACGGTTGCGGTACGCCCGGTGCCCTCACCTGTCCAGCCAGATGGTCGCCAGGTCCTGGTTGACGTAGTGGCTCGGTCCGATCCGCCAGCCATGCAGATACGATCGTGCAGGCAAGACGCGGCTCCACCACAGCATCGGCCACTCGTATGCCATGGTGTCGACGATGCGCGTCTCGAAGGTGCGCATCAGCGCACGCTGGCGCGCCGCGTCAGGTTCATGCAGCAGCTTCTCGTAGGTGCCGATCAGCACCGGGTCGTCATAGCCGCCGTAGTTCAGTGCGTATGACGCATGGGGCAGGTATTTCTGGGTGTCCATCACCGGGTTGACCACTCCGTTGCAGTTCGCCTCTACCGCAACGTCGAAACTGCCGGTGCGCAACGCGTCGAGCCACGGTCCGGTGGGCGCCATCTTCTGCGTCGCCTTCACGCCGATCTTGCTCCACTCGTCGACCAGCCACGTGCCGACATACTTGTAGGGCTGGTCGATGTTGCGGTTCAGCAGTTCGAAACTCAGGTTCTCGTGCCCTGATTCCTTCAACAGCCGTTTCGCCTCGGCACGCGAGCGGTCGATGTCGGGCCAGAAGCCGGCCAGCTGCTGCAATTCCTCCTTGGTTGCCGCCATCGGCGTCGCCGGGAACACGATGCCGCCGACAGTGCGTACGTTGGCGATCTTCGACAGCGCCGGCGCGCCGTGCCACTGGTCGATCGCCAGCAGCAGCGCCCTGCGTACCCGTACGTCGTCGAACGGCGCGCGCCGCGAATTCGGCGTCACCAGGTTGCCGCAGTTCCAGTCGCTCTCCTGCACGGTGATCTTGTCGCCGAGTTCCTTTCGCAGCTGCTCGATGGTCGATGGCGGCAGGCCGCGGAATTCCGTCGCCGCGCGGTCGGCACGGATCGCCTCGACGCGCACCGACTGCTTGTCTGCGAACAGCGCAACGAAGCCGTCCAGATAGGGCAGCCCCTTGCGGTAATAGTCGCGATTGCGCTCGCCCCTGATCGACTGGCCGACATCGTAGCCAGCGAACTTGAACGGGCCGCTGCCCATCACGTTCTTCTCGTACCAGTGCGGGTCCTGGGCGATGATGTCCGCCTTGTAGATGTAGGCGTGTGGGCTTGCGAGTGCCGGCAGGAAGGTCGGTGTGGCGAACTTCAGACGGAACACCACGGTGTCCGGATCGGTCACCGTGATGCTGTCCACCATCTCGTACCAGTTGGCACGCGCACTCAAATAGCCTGCCGGCGGATGGATGATGTGCTGCCAGCTCGCGGCGACGTCCTGGGCGGTGAGCGGCGAGCCGTCGTGCCACCGCACGCCGCGGCGGATCAGGAACGCGTAGGTCATGCCGTCGCTTGCCGGCATTTCGGTGCAGAGGTCGCAGACGAAATGCGTGGTGTCCTCGGGATGCTCGGGGTCGAGCCGGATCAGTACGCTGTAGAACGGCGCCGTCGCATGGACGGTGACGAAGGTGTTCTCGCGGTGTCCGTCGAGGCTGGGCGGCGCATCGGCCGGAATCATGTAGGTGAGGCTGCCGCCGTGCTTCGGTGTCTCCGTCGCCGATGCGGATGCCGCCAGGACAATCGTGGCAAGGAAGGTGCCGAGTAGCGTCCGCTGCATGTTGCGCACTCCGGTTGGAGAGATCGCTCAGTGCTTGGTTATGTCGCCGTAAGTCGTGTAGTCCGGTATCACGCCGATGCGCAGGCCCGACACACCCTTGCGCAGGCCCACCTCCGTCTGCTGCAACAGCATCACGCAGGGGGATCGCTCCATGAACTGCCGCTGCATCGTCTCGTAAAGCCCCATGCGGGTCGTGTGGTCCAGCTCCTTGGCCGCCGCGGTGACCGCGCCGGTCAGTTCCGGGTCGACGAAGTGGTTGCGCCACGCGTGCATCCGGACGGAACTGTTGTCCGAGTCGTCGGCATTGAAACAGAACGCCTGCGCATTCGTATGCGGATCGACGTAGTCCGGCACCCTGGTGACCAGAGCCATCTCGTGATGCCGCGTGCGCGTCTTGGTCGTCAGCTGCTGGACTGCGGCGCCGAGTGGCTGGGCTTTAATGCCGATCGCTGCCAGGTTGGCCTGGATCGCCTGAGCTATGCTGCGGAACGGCTCGGCGGCAACGTGGTCAAGAGTGACCGAAAAGCCCTCGCCGAACCCCGCCTGCACCATAAGCCGCTTCGCCCGCGCGACATCCTGCCTGAACGGGTTCTCCGCGATCGCCCCGGGAATACCCGGCGGCAGGAAGCTCTGGCAGACGCTCCAGAGACCAGGCGTCAGGTTCCTTTCAATCGCGTCGTAGTCGATCGCCAGCTTCACCGCCTGACGAACCTCTTGATGGGTAAATGGCGGCAGCGCCTCGTTCATGCCGAGATACATCGACAGGATCTGCTTTGCCGAGGCGATGCCATAAGCCGGATTGTCGCCGATCAGCCGCAACTCGTCGGCGCCGAGGACCCGAGCGACGTCCACGTCGCCCGCCATCAACGACAAGAGCCGCGCCGAGGGCTCGTCCATGTGGCGAATGACGACCCGCGGCAGAGCGGGCGGCCGCATCGCGTATGCATTGGCCTCCAGAACGATGTGATCGCTCGCCCGCCAGCTCACCAGGCGGTAGCGGCCGGCGCCAGCCGTATGGGTCCGCAGCCAGCCATTGCCCAGATCATCGCCGGCTTGGTTGGCGAGCGCCGCGCGCTTGTCCACGATGCAGCCTACCGTGTGCGCGAGGCAACGCAGCACGAGGTCGGTCGACCACAGCTCGGGCAGGCTCAGCACCACCGTATCGTCGCCGTCCGCGCGAATGCATTCCTCCATGTTGTCGCGTGTGAAGCCGAACTGGGTCAGAAGAAATGCGGAAAACTTCCTCAGTTGGACAATGCGCCGCAGGCTGAAGACGACATCATCCGCGGTCAGCCGATTGCCCGAATCGAACAACACGCCGGCGCGGATATGAAACGTGAGCGTCCTCCCGTCGGCACTGACATCCCATCGCTCGGCCACGTCGCCGACGATCCTGCCCGGTTCGTCAGGGTCCGCCGCAACCAGCTTTCGGTAGCAGTTGCCGCACACCTCGTTGTTCGAGGCTTCGTAGGACTCGACGGGGTCGAAGCCATTGACGATGTCCTTGATGGTCTTGGCCATCACCACCACGTTGGGCGGCGTTCCCGCGCGAGCCGAGCGGATCGCGGGCAGCGCCAGACCGACACCGGTGCCTTGCAGCACCGTGCGCCGGGCCAACTGCAACATCGGCATCGTGACCTCCTCTTCAGCTACGATGCAGGCTCCAGAACAGTGCGAACGGTCCCCGCGCGCCCTGGTCCGATCGCAGCGCCCGCTGCTGGACCTGTTCGGCGATCGCCTTCCGGGAACCGAGGTCCGGCACGTCGAACCACGCCGCGTGCAGCGCTTCCCGCCTCTTGTCGCTCGGCCAGCCGGACCAGGCTGCCGCGCCGTTGCCCCACAGTGCGAATTGGCTGACGGGATTGCTCAGGGCCGGCCCGTCCAGTGCGGCGACGGTGCAGAACGTGCTCCAGCAAGCTTTGATTTACGCGGGCGCGGCCGGTCCGGCACAGGGCCCTCAGCAAGGCGCAGCTTTCAGCAGGTCGTGGCGACGCATCGCTGCCTCCCCTGGCTCTGGCGCGATCAGAGCGCTCGGCACGGCGTTGAAGCCGAAGCTGATGGGGGCAGGCTATGTTACGCCAAAGTTCCCGTCGTCAGCCGTTCGGCTGATGCTGGGCAGCTTTTTACCGGACGGACAGCGATGCAGCTACCGGCGAGTTTACGCCGTGGTCACGCCAAGGATTCAGAGGAATGCGCCGACGCCGTTCCGCCGCGGCTGCGCGTGCAGCCCGATCCCGCAATGTCTCTCGGTGTACCGAGAACCCGCCCGCTCATGCAGGCTCGGCCGGTCGTGCAACTCGATGCGGCCCCGATCGAGTTTGACGGTGCCTTGTCGCCCCATCTCGGTCAGCACGCGTGACAGGGTTTCCCTGGTGATCCCGAGATAATCGGCGATGTCCGCCCGTCCCATGGGCAGGCTGAGTGCGCCGTTGGTGGACTTGCCGATGCGCTGGTCCATTTCCAGCACGAAGGATGCAACCCTCTCGGCCGCGGTCTTCCGGCCCAACAGGACCATGTGCTGATACGCGTGATGAAGGTTCTTGATCGTCAGCGCCCCCAGCCGCATGGCCAGCGCCGGGTTGGCCTTGGCGAGAGCCTCAACCGCGCTCCGCGGGTAGCAGCGCAACGTGGTAGAGATGGCTGCCTCAGCCGTGAAGTTGCGACCCTCATCCAGGCCAAACAGATCGCCTGGCATCAGAAACGCGTTCACATGGCGGAGCCCATTGTCCAGGTACTCTACCCGCCGGACGCAGCCACTGGAGACCCGCCAGCAGCAGTCCGCCACGCCATCTTTCCGATAAATCTCTTCGTCGCGGCCCACCGCCACGCTGACGCCAAACTGCTCCAGCAGATCCAACACGTCAGGATCGGCCGTGCGACCCGCCAGACGAGACTGAGATTGCATGTTTTCCCCGTCCAGACTTTGGCGGCCACGCCCGAGGGCCGCCCAGTGAAGCTGTAATTTTGGCAGAGACGCTGCCCGAGAAACGACAGCAGTATCGATGTAACTCAATCGGTGCGTGCATGCTACAAGCGCCCACACTGATCTGGTATGCCCACTCGGAATGCCTTCCTTGGGGAGGCGAGCCGAAGACCCGATTCGCCTGGTTTCGTGCATCCTCCCTATCGATGGTGTGCATGTTCCCGCAGCCCCGTTGGCGGCAGGTGCTCTATCGGCGGCGGCAGATCTTCAGCGCCAGGAGAACAGGAGCCACACCGCGTCGGCGAAAATTATCGAGGCCAGCGCGGCGAATGCCAGTCGGGGCCAGCGTGCCGGCTGTGGCTGCTCTCCCCTCATGGCATCCAGGAATGGTGTGGGGGAGGCCGATCGCGGCGGCAGGCCCAGGGACAGCAGCCGCCGGACACCCTGCGTGCGGGCCAGTTCCTTGCGACAACAGCTCTCATCGCGGGTCATTTGGATTGTATGCGCACAGTAACATGGGAGCGGCCAGCCATCACTATGCAGCATCAATATCGACACGCTGCATGGTGACGTCGGCCCTCGCGCCGCGCCAAAAATCGTCGCCCAGCCGTGGTGCGAGACGTTGTCTCAGGCGAGCTGCAACAATTGAGATGGATCAGCCCGACGGCGGTCTGTCGGAACCAGCCAAATCCATCAGCTGCATATCGACCATGCACACCGCGTCACACGCATGTCGGGCAGATATCGATCAGCTGAATGAAATAAGGGCCACCTCCGCCGCGTCTTATACCGTACTGATCGTGCAAGAAATATCAGGTGGGGATTATGTCCAGGTCAGTTGTGAAGTTCGAGGCCGATTATTGGCGTGCGAAGGCTCGGCATATTCGGGATCTCGCGAAGGAAACTCTTGATCCACATGCGCGGGCGGTGATGCTCAGGCTGGCCGCCGATTACTGCTCGATAGCCGTGCGGGCCGAAGCACGTGTCGAGGCGGATCGTACCGAGATGGATGCCGCCTGATGGCTGCAGCCCCTGGCGATCAGCTAGGTCATGGCGCGGCGCACATTCCAGAATACCGGGAAGCCTTCAAGCACGCCGACCAGGTCTTTACGGTACGCGGCAGATCGGAAGTCCAGACTGAGCGGAATGTAGGGCACGTCTCGGAATGCCTGGACCTGGATATCGATGGCGATCCGCTGCCGAGTGCCTAAGTCCGGTGCGTCCAGCCATGCGTCCCGCAGCGCCTCCAGTCGGCTGCTGGTCGGCCAACCAAAGCGCGGTGCATCATTGCCATTCGCACGCAGGTAGCTGTTCACCGCCGGATCCATCATGTCCGTCGCTGCGAGATTGACGGTGCCGCAGCTCCAGCCTCCCCGATCAACCGGCTCCTTCCTGTATATGCGTTGCATCATGGTGCCCCAGTCAGACACCTGGAGATCGACTGTCAGCCCAACCTTTTTCATCATGTCGACCAGGACATCTGATCTTCTCAGATTTTCCGGGGAGTCCGCTGCGGCCAGCACGACCACCCGCTCGCCCTGATAGCCGGCTGCCGCAATATCGCGCCGCACGCGATCGAGGTCGCGTGGACCAGTGAGCGCCTCCAAGCCGGCAGAGTTTGCTATCGGGGAGGTCGGCGGGAAATAGCCGATGCCGGTGCGCCAGAGAGCATGATCAGCACCGGCAACCGCGATTGCGAAATCCTCCTGGCTCACCGCGCCCAACAGGGCCCGTCGGATATCGGGATTATTGAACGGAGGCTGCAAATGGTTCAGCCGCAGCAGGCTTATGTTGCCCGACTGCTCTTGAACCGCGACAGCCACGTCGTGGCTGCGGCGCAGCGATGGCAGCAGATCGGCAGGGGCAAATTCACACCAGTCCTGCTCGCCTTTCAGCAATGCAGCGGCGGCAATGGAAGCATCCGGGGTCACTGTCCACCCCACGCGCGCAAAGTGGGCGATCTTGGGTCCCGCCGTCCGTTCGGGCTGACCATCTGCCCGCGGCTGGTACTCGGCGAAGCGCTCATAGACCGTGCGCGCGCCCGCCATGCGTTCATCGGCCTTGAAGCGATATGGACCGCTGCCGACGGCTTCTTTGACCTGTGTATATGCATCGGTTTTCGCCAGCCGCTCCGGCAGTATCCCCGGCATGGGCGAGGTCAATGTGCCGAGTGCATTCGGCAGCAATGGG
Source organism: Acetobacteraceae bacterium (assembly GCA_035701785.1). Classification (GTDB taxonomy): domain Bacteria; phylum Pseudomonadota; class Alphaproteobacteria; order Acetobacterales; family Acetobacteraceae; genus JAMXLO01. Next base: position 8,931 of record DASSRN010000073.1, read on the forward strand.
AATGGCTTCTTGAGCCGAAAAACCACGGTCCGGTCATCGGTGGCGGAGAGTTCGTCGGTGGCCGCCATCAGCGTCTGGCCGAACGAATTGCGCCGGCCCCACCGCTCGATGCTTGCGACGCAGTCGCGTGCCAGAACCGGCTCGCCGTCGTGAAACTTCAAGCCTTCGCGCAGCGTCAGCGTCCATCGTCTTCCGTCAGCTTCGGTGACCACGCCTTTCACCATCTGCGGCTGAGGCTGGAAGGCGTTGTCGGTCCCGAACAGCGTGTCGAACACAAGGTAGCCATGCATGCGGGTGACGGTGGTCGGAGACCAGTGCGGATCAATGACGGTCAGATCGAGGTTGGGGATGAAGCGCAGTTCGCGGTTCTCGCCGGCAAGGGCGATATTGACGATCGGCAGTACAGCCGCACCGGCCGCTAACTTCAACGCAGTGCGGCGCGACACAGAACGCGAATGTGTCATGACGCCATCTTCCGCTACTCGTGCCGTGTCACCGATTCATTAGCGTTATGTCCTCATAGGGCGCCGCGAAGGGGAACCCCGGTATAAGCCCCAGGCCTGACTCGGCCACGCGCGATCAGACGGCGACCATGACCCCAAGCTGCCAGATCGGCGCGAACATCGCCCGGTCGTACACGTCCCGCTGTATCTCGGTAAGGATCGCCGCGCGCCGGTCCCGATCCATTTCCGTCGCCTGACGCCTGTAGAGCTCATCGAGGTCAGAATAGCTGCCGTAAGCATAAGTGCCGCCGGCAACAACGAATGCCTGAAGCCGGGTCGCAACGTTGCCGAATGCACCGCTCCAACCTTGGACGATGGTCTTGAACTTCTTATCGCCCCAGCCCGTGAAGAAGGCCGCCCGTTCCAGCGGACGCAGTTGGGCACGTATGCCAACCTCTCGGAGATTGTTGACGATCGCCTCCCCCGTGCCGGAGACTGACGCGTCACAATAATAGTCGCCGGCATCAAACCCCTGGGGATAGCCTGCATCCGCCAGGAGTTGCTTCGCTTTGCCGGGATCATATTCAGGTGCCGGAGGCTGCCAGTAAAAGTCATAATTCTCCGGGAAGATGCTGCCCGTAATATGCGCCGATCCAAGTTGAAGCGCCTGATTCATCTCTTGCCGATCGATCGCGAAACTGACGGCCCGGCGCACCCGTTCATCGTGCCACGGCGACTTCGGGTCCCACTTGCCTGGGAAGTCCAGCCACATAGATACCGAAATCGGGAACGCCTTCAGCTTGAGTCCAGGCGTCTGCTGCACCTGGCGCGCCAGATCGCCGCCGAACCCAGCCTCGTCGATCTCACCAAGCTTCAGTGCGGCGAATCGCGTCGAGTCATCCGGGATGGAACGGATGACCAGCCGCTTCACACTGGGCGCCTTGCGCCAGTACTGATCGAACGCCTCCATCACCAGTTCGATGCCGGGTGTGAATGACACGAACTTATACGGGCCGGCACCGATCGGCGCCTTCTTGAACCCGTCTTCCCCGACACGCGCGATGTAGGCCTTCGGCACCACCCAGCCGGCGCCCGTGGCGCTTGCATAGAAGGTGAGGAAGTCCGGCCAGGGTTCCGCCAGATTGAACCGTATGCGATCGCCGCCTGCTACGTCGATCGATCTGACCCGGCGCTTCATCTCGGCCTGCCCGGTTCCGCGATACCGCTCGAAGGAGAACTTCACATCCTCGGCCGTCACCGGTTCGCCATTGTGGAACTTTGCTCCTGCGCGCAGCATGAACTCGTAGGTCAGCCCGTCCTCTGAAGCCTGGGACCACTCGGCAAGCGAGGGCGTGAGCGGCCCCGCCGGCATCGGCTTCAACATCGAATCATGCAGGGCGTAAAGCACCAGGAATGGCGTGATGCTGCCAGGTGTTTCCGCCGGATCGAACCATGCTGCGGGAATCGACACTCCAGTGCTTATGGTGATGCGGCTGGTCACATCGTTCGCGTGCGCTGCGGCTGCCACGCCCATCGCAAGCACAAATGCGGGCAGCATGGCGAGCAGGCTCGTCAGCCGCGATGCTGGTGATGGCAAAGCACGTTCCTCCTGTCCCGTTGCTGTTGTTGATGGCGCGCACGACGAGGCTGCGCGCGTCAGCATGAACGCGCGCAGCCGGGGTACTGCTAATCGCCGGAATAACTGAGCGTCGCCGGGTCGGTCCTGCCGAAGCTCAGATAGAAAGGCTGCTCCATGGTCTGTGGTGGCACGAAGTTGGTGAACTTGTGGGTGCGGACATTGTAGCGGCGCACGGCACCCGTCGTATCGCTCGAGTTGCCGGCGATCGGCACGAACAGATCGCCGTCCGGGCCGAACACGAGGGCCTGGGCGAATGACCGATTGGGACTGACGGTGCCCGGTGCGTCGAGGTCGATTTGATCGACACAGGCGCCCGGATGCGGGCTGTCGGGACCCTCGAATACCAGGATGGCGTCGGTGTCCGGCGTAGTCGGATCTGAGCCGCTGGCGCGGAAGGTAGTGACGTAGAGGCGTCCGTCGGGACCGAAGACGAGGCCTTCCGGTCGATTCAAATGAGCGGTGCAGTCCTTCGCGGTGCCATCGCTGTTGTCGATGAACGTATCGATGAACTTCCTGGCCTGCGGGTCGAAGCGGAACACCTGGCCATGTGGTCCATTGAGCTTGGGTGAGTTGGATGCGTAGATCAGGCCATCCGGTCCGATGACCACCCCGCGCGGATGGAACGTATCCTCAGGCACCGGTGCCCTCATCGTGGGAAGGATCAGGCGTCCCGACTCGGTGTATTCCCGCACGCTGCCTTGCGCTGGCGTCGGGTTTGTGGGGACCGATGCGAAGTCGTCGGTAAACGTCGCGACCACGATCCTGTCGCGCCAGAAGAGGATTCCCCGCGGCGCAAACGGCGCATCAAGGTTCTGCTGGCCGTTCTTCAGGACAGCCGGTACGACCTTTCGAAGCAGTTTGCCGGTCTCCTTGTCGAAGCGCAGTATTTCACCAGGCACCTGCACATCCACGTTTTGATTGACGACCAGCAGATCATCTTCGTGAAGGACCAGGCCAAGTGGCGCGTTAAAAGGGTTCTGCTGCCCAACCGCGGGCACCAGGACCCCCTTGGAAAAGCCGGTGCGTGCATCAAACGCCTGCACAGTGTTTGCGGCCGCGTCACTCACATAGAGTGTATCCCTCTCGTCCGCGCGCGCGTCGGCGAGCGTGACCCCGAGCGCAACCGATGCGGCTGCGGCAACTACCAGGAATTGGCGAGATCTCATTGGTGTCCCCCTGTTATGATCGCAGTCGGCTGCGGCACGCCGGGCGTGCCTGTCGACATGCGTTGCGACGTTGCAGTGTGCCAACCGTTCGCTGCATCAGCCGTTCGGCGGATATCGCGCGCCACTCGCAGAAGTGTGACGGGTATTCTGCTTATGGCTGTGGGCGACCATGCAATCATCCATTCCAGGCAGGCATCAGAACCGCACCGGCAGCGCCACGCCGAACAGGAAGTCGGGCGTCGCCTGCGTCAGGCCCGCCCCCACCGTCGCGATCAGCAGCACGGCATCCGACAGCGCGACCGAGGCACCGAGTTGCAGGATGCCGATCGTCTGGCTCGACGCCTCGACGTTGCGGCAGAACCGGCCGCCATATTTGCACGCTAAGGAGCCAGTTCGTCAGCATGTGGTCCATATGCTCAGGCATCGACCACATGGCGCGGAGAGAGTTACCGGCGTAGATAATCGTGCACTGTGTCTCGAGCCGCCGTTTGCAATGCCCCTGCGGTCTCCGGGTCAAGCCCGGCAGTAAACGACAGTCCGACCGGGTCGCGGTTGAACAGCGTCATGTAGGTGACGGCCGCGGCAAGATAGGAGCCAGCGAGCGACGGGTGGCGCTTGTCGGCGGCATACAATTGAATCTTGGGATGCTGTTTGACCACACGGGCGAAGGCGAGGCCCGCAGGGATGACCAGCGCGTCGTTGTCGTTGCCGGCACGCGTGTAGGCTTCGGCCAGCTGGTCAGTCATTTCCGGTCTGTCCAAATAGGCCCACGTCATGAAGAACACAGGCCGTGCCCCATGCCGGCGCACGGTGTCGGCGTGGCGCTTGGCATACTCGGTAAAGATCGCTTTGAGCTGTGGATGTATCGGGCACTGCGTGCAGTCCGCCATCACCGCGACGTCGAACAGGTGATCAGTCGGCGGATTGAACGACACGACATTGTTTGACCCGAAGCTGTAGCGGCCGATCGCGTTCGGGCGGAAGTAGGACTCGACATCGTGCCAATCGAGACCAGCACCTCCGATGGCAACCAACGTAGAGCGCAGCACTTGCTTCGGCGCTCCTTCTGCCAGCATCTGCGTGACGAGGTTATTGATGCCATTATTGTAATAGAAAAGGCTATGGCCGATGTAGATCACCGAAGCCGGTGGAGGGCCTGCTTCGGTCACCCGCAGCACCGTGGGCTGCGGCGTTGCTGGGGTCACCACCTGCGCCGATAGCGACGCAACGCTCGCGGTCATGATCGCGGCGGCAAAGATGAGGCGGTACAGGGAGTCAGCTGCACGGCGTGAATCGGACATCATTTCCCCCGTTTGCTCGTGCTTGGTGCGTCGTGCATTTGGGGCCTCTCCTAGAACCGCACCGGCAGCGCCACGCCGAACAGGAAGTCGGGCGTCGCCTGCGTCAGGCCCGCCACCTACCGCACCGCCGGCACCAGCGCGGCACGCACCGCCGCAGCACCGGGCACCACCAGGTCCGCCGGCCCCGGGGCCATGCGGTTGACCGCCGGCTCGCCCGGCGGCGTCACCACGAAGCCGATGCCGTCCTTCCACGCGGCGGCGAACACCGGCAGCGGCAGCATGCGGTTGCCGACCGCCGGGTCGGCGAGCACCACGCGACCGCCCGCGATGCCGCGCACCACCACGAAGTGGTCGCCGGCCCGGCTGCGCATCGGCACGATCAGCGGTGCCAGCACCGGCAGGTCGCCGGGTGCCAGCTCGCCATAGCCGTCGGCCGCGAAGCCGCGCGCCTCGGCGTAGCGCTTGAGGTCGAGCAGCGAGAAGCCGCCGCGATGGCGCACCCGCAGCGGGTCGGTGCGGCGCAGCATGCCCTGGGCGACCTGCCGCTCGGTGACCTTCTCGCCGAACTGGTGGCGCAGCACGGTGGCGAGCGCCGCCGCGCCGCAGGAGTTGTCCCACTGCTGGATCACCACCCGCTCCTGCCGCAACTCCAGCAGCGAGCGCACCGGCGGCTTGTCGCCCGCGGCGGCGGGACCGGCGGTGGCGGCCAGCAGCGTCAGGGCCAGCGCGGCCGCGCGGAGCGGCCGGCGCCGCCTCACCCGCCGAACAGCGAGACGTTCTTGATGGGCTGGGGCGGGTAGACGGGGTTCGGCGGGTACGTGGCGGTCAGCGCGGGGGCCAGGATGACGCCACCGGTGTAGGTGGTCCTTGCGGTCACCTGGTCCAGCTGGGCGTCGGTGAGCTTCTTCGGCGCCGCCGCGGCGGGCAGCGTCAGCAGCCCGAATGCGATGGCCGAAGCCAGGATTGCGCGTGAGTGTCGCATGGTGCTTGCTCCTCCTTCTGGTGTGGTCGACGGCAACCAGCCTGCGTTGCGCAAGCGTGCCTGTCGTCAGCCGTTCGGCTGATGCCGGGCAGATTTTTTCCGCCACGGCGGTGACGAGCGCGACGCCGGGCCGCTGCCCTGGACCGGGACGGCGCGAAGTGGTGGCGCGTTTGGCTGGCGCCAGGCGATCATCGCGCGCAGCGGCGACTGTCCTTCGGGACCTCAGCAATCGTCGCGCAACGTTCCCGGGCCGGTGGCGGCGAGTTTGACGAGTTCGGCCTGGCGGCGCGTGCCGGTCTTGTCGAACACGTGGCGCAGGTGCGTGCGCGCCGTCGCGAGCGACACGCCGAGGCGATCGGCAGCCGCCTGAAGCCCATCGCCTTTGACGATCTCGGCCAGGAAAGCGCTCTCTGCCCGCGTCAGGCCGAACTGGCCGCGCAGCGCCGTGAAGCGGGCGCGCGCCTCATGATCGGGATCGGTCAGGAACACGAGATTGGCGTGTCGTCGCAGCAGAACCGGCCAGTCTGCGCCATTGCGCAGCGGCACGACGAGGGCCGAGAGCGGCGAGCGCCCTTCGCGCCGGGTAAGCTGGCATCGGCCGCCCGCGCCCGGCGTACCGTTTATCGCGCGGGCGGCGAGAAGGCCCCGTAATGTGTCGGTGTCCGCTTGCGTGCCGCCCGCGATGCCATCCGAATCCACCCGTACGCCGTCACGCTCGGCCAGCAGCGCTTCGGCGGCACGGTTCGCGAACAGGATAGCGAATTCATCGTCCACAATGACGACGCCGTCGGAGAGACGATTGAAGCCCTCGACCGAGCTGGCCCGGTGCATTTCGAGGGCAGCGAGCCGGTGCTGAAGCTGCACCGCGCGCTGAATGTGCGGCACCAGAGCGGCGAACAGCCGCTGCTCTTCGGGGCTGTAGATGTCCTTGCTGAACGGTCGGGTCACGGCGGCGGAAGTCGAGTTTGCTCCCTCGATCAGCACGTTCACCCCGAGCGCGTTCTCGTGCCCCAGTGGCGCCGCCCATTCGTTGTAGAAATCAGTGCGAACGAATTCATCCCTGGGCACGAACATCTCCGGCGAGAAGACCTGGCCGACCGGGGTGAAGCCGCTGCGCTGCCAGTGGATGTTCTTCGTCGCCCAGCCTTCTTCGGTATAGCGCCGCAGATACTCAGGATCGTAGCCGACCGCCGCTGCGGCGACCTGCCTGGTTACGAGATTGAAGGTTCCCAGCGATGCGTAGCGCGACCCCGTTGCGAGCGCGAGACGGTCCAGCGCCGCTGGCCAGGAGGCGGGGTCGAGAGCGGCCTCGAAGATGAGGCCCACGAGATCCATGACCGCCAGCGACCGGTCGATTGACAGCCGACCGGTTTGCCGCGCCGTCTTGACCCTTCCCGTTCGCGTGCCATTGCCATCGCTCTGGCCGGGCTGACGCCCCATGAGACCCCCCCGACTTCGTGTCTGCAACTGTCAGTTACACGATTCAATACGGGGAGTTATTGCGGAATAGCAAGTGGCGCTCCGCCGGAGCCTGTTAAGAGCGACGGAACTTCCCGGCGGCCACGACAGATCGGGCGGCTCGCCTCATGCTGCGACGGACAGGTGGATCACGTCCCCGGTGCCTTGAACAGGCAAAGCACGCGAGGGCCGTCCGGCTCGCCGCTGGTCCAATGTTCCCGCTGCACGCATACGACGTAGTGGCCGGTGGGATTATCGGCCCGATCCGAGACTGCTTCTGGCGGCACGCTGAGCCAGCGATCGTCATACAGCACCAGATACTGCGTCCCGTCGCTGCGTACCGGATAGTTGCGACAGTCGGCGAGATCGCAGCAGCCGTTCCGCGTACCAGGGACACGCAGACTCCGGAACCATGGTGCCAGCGTCATATCGGCGCCAGGCGGGGGTGCGGCGAGGGCTGGTGCGGCGATGATGCCGGCGATCAGGGCGGGAACCATGCGCTTGGTCGACATGAGCGACCCTTTCACCGCGTGTGCCGTCAGCCGTGACAGCGGGGCGCAGAGGTCGGCTCGGCGCCAAGTCCGCGGCGGCAGACTGCATGCCGCGAACGCCGGCGTCGTCAGCCGTTCGGCTGAGGCGACACATTTTTTCACTCATGGAGCTCAGGCAGCACGCCCGCAGATCGCTGCGCTACGCCGTGCTGAGCGGGCGAACGCCGAGCGGGATGTACGGCACATCCTCGAACGCCTGGACCTGGATCTTCGCGGCTATCTCCTGGCGCGCGGCAGGATCTTCCGTCTCGCAGCGATCCGCGACCGTTGGCGCGCAGATAGTCGTTGTCTTTGGTGCAGGTTCAGCCCCGCGGCCGCACCGGCAGTGTGGCCGCGGAGCGCGCCCGTGCCCCGGCATTGCGCGTGCGCTGAAGGTCGCGCTGCGCCTCGAGCGCCTTGATGTGCGGGTCCATGCCATTCGCGTCGGGCCGGACCGCCACGATCTGTGGCTCGGTGACCGTGCGCTCCTGGCCATCGGAGACGCGCTTCACACGATACTGGCAGACGTTGGCTTCAGGAGGCAGTCTTCGCGACACGGTGTGAATATCCAGCGGGCTGCTCTCGACGTATCGGTCCAGTGTCAGCCGTACGCGATCGCCCACTGCGAATTTGTGCGAAACCATCGGACCTCGCTCCGGCAGGGATGCCGTCCCCGCATCATACGGGGACGGTCGTCAATGGCTTACGAAACCTGCAGATTGACCGCCGAGGTCTTGCCTTGCTGCCCACGCTCGAGGTCGTAGGTGACCTTCTGGCCTTCGTTCAGGCCGCCAAGGCCGGCGCGTTCCACTGCTGAGATGTGTACGAATACGTCCTTCGAACCATCATCCGGCTGGATGAAGCCGTAGCCCTTCTGACCATTGAACCACTTGACCGTACCTGAAGACATCATGTCACTCCTGGTGCCGTCGGCGATCCGCACGGCGCGGATCGTAGTACTTTTCATCGAAAAAGCCGGATCGACGGAGCCGCAGATGCGATCGTGCCAGGAGCGTTCCCGGCGAAAAGTGCCGAAACATTGATATGGGTATGGCGGATCGATATTGTTAGGGGCGTCGTGCTAGCGGCTGCCCAGTTGCGCGCCGGCCAGTCGCTCGCACAGCTTCGCCATCTCGGTGTGGTCGGCCTCAGAGCCGAACATCGACAGCGCTGCTGCCACCATCTCCTTGGTCAGCGCCGACAGCGGTACGGGCGTCGCGGTCTCGCGACCGACCTGCAAAGCGATCGAGAGATCCTTCGCCAGCAGACCCATGGTGAAGCCCGCGTCGAACTTCCGCGACAGCACGAACTGCTTGTACTTCTTCTGCGTCGAGTTGTTCATCCCCGTCGCGGCGTTCAGCACGTCGACCATCACCGCCGGATCGAGGCCAAAGCGCTGGCCGATCAGCAGCGCCTCGATGCCGATCAGGAAACCGCCGGCACTCACCAGGTTGTTCAGCGCCTTCATCGCCTGGCCGGAGCCGACCGCGCCGGTGCGCAGCACCGATGTGCCCATCGCGCTCAGCACCGGCAGCACGGAATCGATGATCGCGCTGTCGCCGCCGACCATGATCGCGAGCTCACCGGTCTTCGCCCGCGGCACGCCGCCGGACACCGGCGCGTCGATCATGTGCGAGCCGAGTTCCATCACGCGTCCGGCCAGCAATTGCGTAACCGACGGCACGCCGGAGCTCATCTCGATCACCACGGTACCAGGCTTCATGCCCGCCATCACCGTGTCGTCGCCGTTCGCCAGCACATCTTCGACGATCCCGCTGGTCGGCAGCATGGTGATCACCACATCAGAAGCGGCGGCGAGCTGGCGCAGCGTGTCAGGCGCGCTGCCGCCGATCTGCTGGACGAAATTGTTGGCGACCTCGCGGCGCGAGTCGTTGACGTGCACGGAGAAACCGGCGCGCACCAGACAGGCGGCCATCGGCCAGCCCATGTTGCCGACGCCGACGAAGCCGACGCTTGGCTTGTCGGCCATCAGTCGGCGCCTTTCGCGCCGTCAACCTCCTTGAAGACTTCGGTCGCGATGCGGAACGCCTCGAGGCAGGCCGGGATGCCGCAATAGGCGCCGATCTGCAACAGGATCTCCTTGATCTCGTCGCGCGTCACCCCGTTGGTGAGTGCGGCGCGCAGATGCAGGCGGAATTCGGCGCCGCGGTTGAGCGCAGCCAGCATGGTGAGATTGATCATGCTCCGCGTCTTTCGGTTGAGGCCCGGACGCGTCCAGATCATGCCCCAGGCGACCTCGGTGGTCATTTGCTGGAACGCGGCGTTGAAGTCGTCGGCGCGGGTGAGCGAACCGTCGACGTAGTCGCCGCCGAGTACGTCGCGACGGACTTCGAGGCCGCGCTTGAACAGGTCGCTCTGATATTCGGGGCGGTTGGGGATGCTGGGCATATCGGCTTATCCCTGTGCTGATGGGGCGGGACGGTAGAGAGGGGATGGGGTGGCGGCAACCGCCTGCACGAATGCGGTTGTGCAGCTTGCTGCCGCGGCGTTGGGGCGGTGGCGAGAGGGAACAACACGGTGGTCGCACCGAGGGCCGCGAAGTGCCGCGGAGCCCGAAAGGATTGCGTCCGCCCGGCCACAGAACCAATGCGCAGCCGGGCTCCGCGAGGCTTCGACGCAGGATTCCTGGCCGGGCAGGCTGCCGGCGGGTGCAGGAGCACCTTTTGTCTAAGGGCAATTTCCCCTTGCAGACGGCTGGCCCAATGGGGCATTCTCACGAAAGTGTGAGCGGATGCGGCGCCTTCGCTACGCACCTGCCGCCGTCTGTTAAGAGTAGCGGCATGACGTGGACGTTCTCGCCTTAAGATTATTCCATTGCTGCCATATGAATTTGACGTTATACTGAATCGGCAAAGACACCTTTTGAGCTAGAGCTCTTCGTATTACTCGCCGACCTCGCCATTTTTCAGAGGAATTTCGTCATGGACTTTGCGCCTACTATGTGGCCGCTCGTCGCTGGGCGTCGATTGACGCCGGTCTCCGAGCCGTCGGTCATCTGAAGTGGCTGATGACGCAGGTACGGCCTGCGTGGCGACATGAAGTAGTCCAAACCGTCTAAGTAACAATCAGGCCCGAAACGCAGTCCTGCGGCAGCTCGCATGAGAGCCGCGAACAGGCCGCTGGGCACGACATTGCTGGAGGACTTTTCAGTGAAACATAATCGGAACGGCCGCCCCAGCGCGGGCACAGTCGCCGCCGCGATCGCTTTGGGCCTTGGTCTCGTCGTCATTGCAGCTGATCCAACAAACGCTGCGAAGGGTGGTTCAGGCGGCGGAAACGGAAGCAGCGGCGGAGGTAGCGGCAGCGGCGGCACCAGTGTCAGCACCAGCGGCAGTGGCACCAGCGGCGGCAGCGGAACGAGTGGTGGCAGCGGAACGAGTGGTGGCAGTGGCACCAGTGGCGGCAGCGGTAGTAGCGGTGGCAGCGGTAGTAGTGGTGGCAGCGGTAGTAGCGGTGGCAGCGGTAGTAGTGGTGGCAGCACGAGCGGCAGCAACGGCAGTCGCGCCATCCGCCCGCTGACCGGACTGTTGCCTCCCGCGCCGCCGCCTGCGGCCTACAGCGCGATCGTGCGCAGCCAGCCGGCGCTGGTGGCGCTGGGCAAGGCGCTGTTCTGGGATGTGCAGACCGGCAGCGGCAATCACCAGGCCTGCGCCAGCTGCCACTTCCACGCCGGCGCCGACACGCGCACCGTCAATCAGCTCAGCCCAGGCATCAACGTGCAGCCGGCCGGAGACAACACCTTCGGCAATGCATTGCAGCAGACTGGCAGCGGTGCGACCGCCGGTCCCAACTACGCGCTGGCTGCGGCCGACTTCCCGTTCCACAAGCTGGCCGACATCAACAACCGCGACTCGACGGTGCTGTACGACACCAACGACGTCACCTCGTCGCAGGGCGCGTTCCCGACCGAGCTGACGCCGGCCGCGAACAACAACGCCGCCGGCCAGCTCATGAGCTGCCATTCCGTCCCCGGCGCGCCGTTCCAGATGAACGTGGCGGGCAGCACGTACAACACCCGCAGGGTGGAGCCGCGCAACACGCCCAGCAACATCAACGCGGTGTTCAACTTCCGCAACTTCTGGGACGGTCGCGCCAACAACACCTTCAATGGCGTCAGCCCGTTCGGCCTGCGCGCGATAATGGCCGACCCCACCGCCCGCGTGTTCACCACGGACGGCACTACGCCGACGGCGCAGGCGCTGGAGCTGCCCAACATGAGTGCGGCGTCGCAGGCCACCGGCCCGGTGCTGAGCACGTTCGAAATGGCCTGCGCCAACGAGACGTTCCCAGCACTCGGGCGCAGCCTGATGGCGCAACGCGTGCTCCAGACCCAGCCGATCTCACCGACGGACAGCGTGTTCTCGGCGCTCCCGGTCGGCGGCATCGCCAGTGGCGGACTCGGTCTGACGGTGACCTACAGCGATCTCGTGCGCGCCGCATTCCAGCCGGCCTACTGGCAGGACAATCACTTCTATGCGGTCAACCCGAGCACCGGTCAGATCAGCCCCGTTGCCGATGCCAGCACCGGCTTCCTGATCGACGAACTGAACTTCTCGATGTATTTCGGCATGGCGATCGACGCCTACGAACGGACGCTGATCTCGGACAAGTCGCCGTTCGACCTGGGCACGATGACCGCCGACGCCGTGGCCGGCGAGGGGGTCTTCACCGGCAAGGCGCATTGCGATGCCTGCCATGACGGGCCGCTGTTCTCCAAGGCGACGACGTTCCAGGGCGACACCGCCTTCGCACCC
>DASSRN010000074.1:0-3257 GCA_035701785.1 Acetobacteraceae bacterium
CACGTTGTAGGCCATGGTCACCAGGTTCCATTCGCCGCGGACGTTGTCGAGGCCCCGGAGCAGGAACTGGCGGAAGCCGAGCGCCGATTTGATGATGCCGAACACCGGCTCGGGCGTGTACTTGCGCAAGGCGTACAGTGCCCGGCCCTCTTGTGTCTTCAGCCGATGCGCCATCGCCGCAATCGGCGTTGGATGATCCGGCGGTGGCGGGGCTGGGGCAAAGCGCTCGGCCAGCGGCGGGTGATGTGGCTGGCGTCCCATCGCGATCGTAAGCGTAAGCTGATGGCCGCCTACCGAACTGGCTCCGTGTGAGGGATACTTCGGTCAGCCTGCTGAGGGCGGGCTAATGTCCATGATCATTTGGTTAGTGGACATTATCTCCTGCGACAGTGGGGCGCGAGACGGTGAGCTCATTTCTTGAAGCCGCGGGTACGAAGGTGGACACGACGGGCGGCAAACGATCCCGCCGCTCATGGTCGGATGAAGACAAGCGGCGGATCGTTGAGGAAGCGATTGCCCCTGGCGCATCGGTGGCGAACATTGCCCGACGTTACGGGGTGAACGCGAACCTGCTGTTCAACTGGCGCAAAGCGGCCCGAGCGTCGTTCTCGGCGGCAACCGCTGCGGTGAGTGCCTCGGCGCCCACACCGGCAGAGGCACAAATCAGTGCCACGCAAGCCTGTGCGTTCATTCCGATCGGTGTGTTGGGCTCTGCGGAGGACGGCGCGTCGGCGCTGGCCGTTGGGTCATCGCCGGCAGTGGCGGGTGGCGCGTCGTCGCGCTGTGCACCGCTGCCGCGCCTTGGCCTGGAGGAACGGCCTGGCGTGATCGAGATCGATCTGGCGGACGGCGTGCGCCTGCGCGTGGATGCCTTCGTCAACGAGCGAGCGTTACGGCGGGTTCTGACGGTATTGAAGGTGGCGTCATGATCCAGGTTGCCCCTGGCACCAAAGTCTATTTGGCCTGTCGTCCGGTCAGCATGCGCTATGGCTTCGATGGCCTGGCGGCACAGGCCAAGCGGGTGGTTGATGGTGATCCGTTCTCGGGCCATTTGTTCCTATTTCGCAGCAAGAGCGCGGATTACCTGAAGATCTTGTACTACGACGGCACGGGCCTGTGCCTATTTGCCAAGAGATTGGAGAGCGGCAAGTTCGTTTGGCCGCCCATTGTCGATGGTGCGATGGTGCTGAGCCCGGCGCAGTTGGCCCTGCTGCTGGAGGCGATTGATTGGCGACGGACCGTGGCTGTAGAGCCGCCACGCAAGCCTGTTGTTGCTTAACAACTACGTGAATCGTTATTAGGAAGTGTGGCACTTTGACTGTCCATTACTAAATACTCAGCATGTCCTTGGCCCATCAACCTTTACCGGCCGACCCGCAGGCGCTGCAGCTTTTTGCGGCTGACCTGCAGGCCGAACTGGCGCGCAAGGAGATCGAACTCGCCGCCAATGCCGCGGAGATCCATGCCAAGACGCTGCACATCGAAAAGCTAAAGATGCAACTGGCGGCGCTGCGGCGCGCACGCTTCGGCCGCTCCTCGGAAAAGCTCGATCGCAACATCGAACAGCTTGAGCTGCTGATCAGCGGCCTCGAAGAAGACCTCGCCGCGCAGGACGCCAAGGCCCGCATCGGCACGACCGAGCCGGCTGGTCCCGACCATCCCGTCTTCCCAGTCAAGCCAGGCCAGCGCCGCCAACCGGTCCGCAAGCCGCTGCCCGAGCACCTGCCGCGCGAGAGCGTTGTCCACGAACCACCCTGTACCTGCCCGGGTTGCGGCGGCACCACCTTCAGCCGCATCGGCCAGGACGAGCGCGAAGTGCTCGAATACGTCCCGTGCAGCTTCAAGGTGATCCGCCACCTGCGCCCGAAGCTGAGCTGCCGGTCGTGCGAGACCATCGTGCAGGCACCGATGCCGTCGCTGCCGATCGAGCGCGGACGGCCAGGGCCGGGCCTGCTCGCGCATGTGCTGATCTCCAAGTACTGCGACCACACCCCGCTGCACCGCCAGTCCGTCATCTACGCCCGCGAAGGCGTCGAACTCGACCGCGCCACTCTGGCCGATTGGGCGAGGCTGGCCAAGGTTCCGTCGGCGAAGCCGATGGAATTGCCAGACAAGGGTGGCCAGGCCGAGTTCCTGCTCTCGCCCCTGGCCGAGGCCATCGGGCGGCACATCCGCGCCGGCAGCGTGCTGCATGCTGACGACACCACGGTCCCGGTGCTGGCACCGGGCGAAGGCAAGACCAGGACGGCACGGCTGTGGGTGATGGTGCGCGATGAGCGGCCGTGGGGATCGGACGTGCCGCCGGCGGCGTTCTACCGCTACACACCCGATCGCAAGGGCATCCGCGCCGAAGCGCTGCTCGGCACCTGCCGCGGATTCCTGCACGCCGACGGCTACGTTGGCTTCGAACGGCTGTTCCAGCCCATCACGCCGGGCGGTGACCCGCCGCTGATCGAGGTCTCCTGTTGGAGTCACGTACGCCGCAAATTCTACGACGTGCACCACGCCACCGCCTCGCCAATTGCCCTGGAGGCTCTGGAACGGATCGCGGCCCTGTTCGCCATCGACAGCAGCGTCCGTGGACGAGCACCCGAGCAGCGGGCCGCGGTGCGCACCGAATACGCCCAGCCGTTGCTGGCGCAACTGAAGACCTTCCTCGAAACCGCGCTGAACCAGGTGAGCGGCAAGAGCGCGCTGGCCAAGGCCATTCGCTATGCGCTGTCGCGCTGGCAGGGACTGAGCCGCTACATCACCAATGGCCGCCTCGAGATGTCGAACAACGCCGCCGAACGCGCCATGAAACCCCTGGTCCTGGGACGCAAGAATTACCTCTTCTG
This sequence comes from Acetobacteraceae bacterium, assembly GCA_035701785.1. Taxonomy (GTDB): domain Bacteria; phylum Pseudomonadota; class Alphaproteobacteria; order Acetobacterales; family Acetobacteraceae; genus JAMXLO01. The sequence continues at coordinate 2,838 of DASSRN010000074.1, forward strand.
TGGCTCCGATGCGGGCGGACAACGCGCCGCCTGCCTGTACTCCATCATCGAAACGTGCAAAATGAACGGCGTCGAGCCACAGGCTTATCTGACCGATGTCCTCGCGCGCATTGCCGATCATCCCATCCAAAAGATCATCGATCTTCTCCCCTGGCACTGGAAAAAGTAGCCCTTCCACAGCGCCAGCGCAGCACCTCAAACCGCGGTCATCGGCTGACGTTTACGTAGAGAACCGCGTTGTGTGGGATTGGTCGGCGGCGGGAACAGCGCGAGGGAATGCAAGGCGTGATGCCTCGCAGGATAAGTTCCAGGCGAAAGCGACCGCTGTCATAACCGCTATCGGAGATGAGGTATCTGGCCTTGGGAAGATCGGGCAGCAACTTGTCGGCGCCTTTGTAGTAGCTCACCGGCCCGGCGGTC
>DASSRN010000075.1:0-24447 GCA_035701785.1 Acetobacteraceae bacterium
GTCGTTGATCTCGCCAAGCTTGATGTGGCCGGAGATCATGTGATCGAGCTTCAGCTTGCCCTGGACGTAGAGCTCCAGCAGCCGTGGCATGTCGACGCGAAAGCGGTTGCCGCCCATCGAGGTGCCCTGGATCTTCCGGTCGCGCAGGAAGTCGGCGCCGTGCAGTTCGATCTTGGTGCCCAGCGGGATCATGCCGATGATCGTCGCGGTGCCGCCCGGACGCAGCATCTGAAACGACTGCTCGGCCGTGGTCTTCAGGCCGATCGCCTCGAAGGAGTAGGGCACGCCGCCACCGGTCATCTCCTTCACCAGCTCCACCGGATCGACGTTGGAGGCGTTGATGGTATCGGTGGCGCCCATCTGCCTGGCAACGTCCAGCTTGTTCGACACCGTGTCGATCGCGATGATGCGCGAGGCACCGGCCATCGCGGCACCATTCACCGCCGACAGGCCGATGCCGCCGCAGCCGATCACCGCCACGGTCGATCCCGGTTCCACCTTGGCCGCATGGAACACCGCGCCCACGCCGGTCATCACGCCGCAGCCGACCAGCGCGCAACGGTCGAGCGGCACGTCGTCGCGCACCCTCACCACCGCATGCTCGTGCACCAGCATCTTCTCGGCGAAGGCCGAAAGGTTCATCGCCTGGTTCAGCACCTCGCCCTTCCAGGTGAGCCGGCGCGCCGCGCCAGGCTGCAGCTTGACCTCGGTGTTCTCGCAGAGGTTAGGGTGTCCGGTCATGCATTGCGCGCACTCGCCGCAGAACACCGACAGGCAGGTGATGACGTGATCGCCCGGCTTCACATAGGTCACGTCCTCGCCGACCGCCTCGATCACGCCGGCGGCCTCGTGGCCCAGCACGCATGGGGTCGGGAACGGGTAGAGGCCCTCCATGAAGTGCAGGTCGGAATGGCAGAGACCGGCGAAGGCGGTGCGCACCAGCACCTCGCGACGCTTCAGGGGCGCGTGCTCCACGTCCTCGATGGTGAGCGGCTGGTGCGGCTCGTGGAAGACGGCAGCCTTCATGGTTTCCTCCTGTCACGTGCTGGGGTGGACGCTAGCCATGGGTAGCGGCGATGGAAAGCCAGGCGGCTGCGTGCCAGGATCGGCGCAATCCGGCGACAGGAGGAAAGCATGACCAAGGGGCTGCTGTTCGCATCGTTCGACTTCACCAACGCGCATGCCGACGAGTTCCACGACTGGTACGACCTGGAGCACATCCCGGAGCGGCTGCGGGTTCCCGGCTTCCTCAACGCGGAACGCTGGATCAGCGAGGAGAACGCGAACGTTGCAGTCGCCACCTACGATCTGGAGACACTCGGCGTGCTGCAGAGCGCGCAGTACAAGGCGATCGGCTATGAGAATTCGTCGGTCTGGACCAAGCGGGTGACCGCGATGGCGCATCGGATCCTACGCTTCACCGGCGACCAGACCGTGCCGGGCGATCTCGCCGCACCCTCCGGTGCCGCCGGGCTGCTGGTGGCGTCGATGAACGTCGATCCGGCGGCTGAACCGGAGTTCAACGAGTGGTACAATGCCGAGCACCTGCCGCAGCTGGGCGCCGTGCCGGGCGTGCTGTGCGCGCGCCGATTCTGCTCGAACGAGGCGGACCGCGAACGCAAGTACCTGGCACTGTATCACCTGGCGAGCATGGACGTGCCGCGTAGCGATGCCTGGAAGAAGGCCGCGGACACGCCGTGGACCGGTCGCATGCGCCCGCACTTCCGCGACATGCTGGTGCTGCGATGCCGGCGTTACGTGCGACAACGCTAGCCGCTTTAACCAGCCCGCAAGGGTTTCGGGCCATGGTGTCATGCCATGGCATCCACCCTTACGCAGGCCGACGTGGCACGTCTGCTGGCGGAGCCCTCCCCTGCGGCGCGCGCCGAGGTGGCGGACAAGCTGGCGCGCGAGATCGACAACTCAGCTTTGACCGCCGCCGAATTGTCGATCGCGCAGGACATTGTGCGGATCATGGCGAAGGACGTGGAGCTCGCGGTGCGGCGCGCGCTGTCGCGGAGTCTGCGGAGCGCCCGGCACCTACCGCGCGACGTCGCGGTACGGCTGGCCGAGGACGTCGAGGCGGTGGCGCTGCCGATCCTGGCCGAATCACCCGTGCTGACCGATGCGGACCTGATCGCGGTGATCGGCCGCGGTTCGATGCAGAAGCAGGAGGCGATCGCCGGTCGCGCGGTGGTTTCGGAGCCGGTTGCCGGCGCGCTGGTGGCCGAGGGCAGCGAGGGGGCAGTAGCCGCGCTGATGGGGAACGCGGGCGCGCGTATCACGCCGGCCTGTATGAGCAGCGCCATCGACCGGTTCGCCGACAGCGAGCGGGTGAAGGCGAACATGGTGCATCGCCCGGACCTGCCGGCCAGCATTGCCGAACGGCTGGTCGTGCTGGTGTCGGAGCGATTGCAATCGTATCTGGTGCGGCATCACGAGCTGCCGGTCTCGCTGGCCAGCGACATCGTGCTGCAAGGTCGCGAGCACGCCACTCTGCAGTTCAGCCTGGGATCAAGCGAACGGGAATTGGAACGGCTGGTGCGGCAGATGCACGCCAACCAGCGTCTGACGCCGCTCCTGGTGATGCGTGCCTTGTGCCTGGGCGACCTGGCGTTTTTTGAGGTCGCCATGGCGGTAATGGCGGGCATTCCGGTGTCCAACGCGCGCGTGCTGGTGCACGATGCGGGTTCCAAGGGCCTGGCGTCGCTGTATGAAAAATCCGGCATGCCGCCGCGGCTGCTGCCGGCGGTACGCGTTGCCGTCGATGTCGTGCTGGGCACCGAGTTCGATGGCGGCGACCGTGACCACGAACGCTACCGCTCGCGCGTCATCACCCGGATCCTGACGCAGTTCGAGGACCTGCCGCAGGACGACCTGGACTATCTGCTTGACAAGCTGGGCGATGTGTTGCGGGTTGGAGACAAATCGGCCCTCCCGACCAGGCACTGAGCCGGCCATGAAATCCGACGACTTCCTCGCCGACAGCCGACCACACCTGCACGCGATCAAGCATTTCCCGACCGTCGAGTTCGCGGATTACGAACGACGGCTGGCGAACATGCAGGAAACGTTGCAGTTCGTGCAGCAGGCGTATCTCGGCACGACGCATCGTGCGGTGATCGTGTTGGAGGGTTGGGACACCGCCGGCAAGGGCGGCGTGGTGCGCCGCCTCGGCTGGGCGCTCGATCCGCGCAGCTTCAAGGTGCACGCGACCGCCGCGCCGGACACGCGGGAGAAGCACCTGCACTATCTGCAGCGGTTCTGGGAACGGCTGCCGCAGCACAGTCAGATCGTGGTGTTCGACCGTTCCTGGTATGGCCGTGTGCTGGTGGAGCGGGTCGAGGGCTTTGCCTCACACGACGAGTGGCATCGCGCGTATGACGAGATCAACCACTTCGAACGCATGCTGCTCGCCGACGGCACCCGGCTGGTGAAGATCTTCCTGCATATCACGCCCGAAGAGCAGCTTCGCCGCTTCCGCGCGCGGCTGACCGATCCGCTGAAGCGCTGGAAGCTGTCCTATGAGGACTTCCGAAATCGTGGCCATTGGCACGACTACGAGGCCGCGATCGAGGACATGGTGGAAAAGACCTCGACTCGCCGGTCACCATGGTACCTGATCCCGGCGAACAACAAGCCGTTCGCCCGATTGGCCGCGCTGCGCGTGGTCGCGGACCGACTTTCCAAGGGCGTTTCGCTGGAGCCGCGCGCGCTGGATCCGGCTGTGGCCGAGGCCGCGGCACAGCTTCTCGGCATTCGGCTGCCGCCGAACAACCAACACGGCAAGTAGGGGTTTTGAGCCGAGACCGACAGGGTCGCGCGTTTCACTCAGCGCAGCATGATCACGCCGACAAACGCGATGCAGGCCACCAAGTATAACACCAGCAGCACGGCCCTTATTCTGCCTGCATGCGGGCGCAAAGCAGGCACCAGCCCAACGCTGAGGAACGCCGCCATCGTCGCGCCGGTCAGCACGCGCGCGGCCTGCAGTTCAGTGCCGGAAACGGTGTCGAACAGACCCATTGCGATCGTTGCTGAAGGTCACGTGCGTTAGTGTCGGGCAACATTGTGGAGGAATGCAATGCGACGCGTGGTCCTGGCGCTTGTGCTGCTCGGTGTTTCGCCGGCAATGGCTGCCGACCTCTCGCTGAAGCGGGTCATGCTGTCGTCTGCCGGCGTCGGCTACTTCGAATACGAGGCCGAGGCGGATGGCGCGGTGGAACTCGGCCTCGATGTGCCGCTCGATCAGGTGGACGACGTGCTGACCTCGCTCGTGGTGTTCGACAGCACCGGCGCGGTCGGCACGATCGAACTGCCGGGCCGCGACAACACGCGTGCCGAGTTCGGCAATGTTCCGTTCGGGCCTGAGGCGCTGCGCTCCTCCGTCGACTACCTGGACAGCCTGCAGGGTGTGGAGATCACGGTGCAGGGTCCGCGGCCGATGACCGGACGCATCGTGCATGCGGAACGCACGTCCGAGGCGGTGCCCGCTGCGACCGGGCAGCAGCCCACGACGCTGCAGCGGACGCGCGTCACCGTCCTGGGCGCCGAAGGCATGCGGCAGTTTGTGCTCGAAGAGGCCGACAGCATCCAGGTCAGCGATCCTGCACTGCGCGACCGGATCGGCCGGGCGCTCGAATCGCTGCGGCGGGAGGCGAACCAGAGCCTGCGCCACATCACGCTGCACAGCGCCGGTACTGGTCATCGCACGGTGCGCGTGGGCTACGTCACGGCAGCACCGCTGTGGAAAACGTCGTACCGGCTGGTGCTGCCAGCGAAGGACGGCGACCCCGCACGGCTGCAAGGCTGGGCGGTGCTGGAGAACCGGTCGGGCGCTGCGTGGGACGGCGTCGCGCTGACCTTGCAATACGGCAATCCGGTCACCTTCCGCCAGGCGATCTACCAGAGTTACTACGTCGAGCGTCCCGAGGTCCCGGTGGAGATCCTCGGGCGCATCCTGCCCGGTGTAGATACGCGCGCGCAGCAACTCGCTGCTGCGCAGAAGTCGGCCGCGCCTGCCGGGGCCGTGCGGGGCATGGCAATGGCGCCAGCAGCGGCCGCACCACCGCCGCAGCCCGAGGCAATGGCGCAGCCCGCCGAGCCGGTGCAGGCCGCCGAAGGTGCCGAGGCCACCACCTTCCAGTTGCCCACACCCGTCGTGCTCGCTGCCGGCCACACCGCCAGCGTGCCGATCATCGACCGCAGCGTTCCGGCCGAACGGGTGGACCTTGCCGCGGACGACGATGCCCATCCCTTATCGGCGATCCGCATCACCAACGACACCGGTTCGTCGCTGCCCGCGGGGGTGCTGACGCTGTACGACACAGCGGGCGCTGCCAGCTTCGCCGGTGATGCCAGGCTGGGCGGCCTGCCGGTTGGCGAGCGCCGGCTGCTGTCTTTCGCCCAGGACCTGCGCACCACGGTCGAGCGCAGCAGCACCGGCGAGACGACGCTGGCGTCACTGACCGCCGCGCAGGGTGTGCTGCATATCACCACCCGGCAGCGAGAGATCGTGAAGGTGACGATCACCGCGCCTGCCACCGAGGCCCGGCGCGTGCTGGTGGAATTGCCGCGAGAGGGCGACCGGACTCTGACGCTGGAAGGCGGACCCGTGGCGGACACCGAGCAGACGGCGACCGCCTGGCGCGTGCCGCTGTCGCTGAAACCTGGCGAGGTGCGCACGCTCACGGCGTATCTCGACCGGGTTGACCGCGAGGATACCGCGCTGCTGGCCGACGATGCTGCCGTCGTCGTACGGCTGCTGAACGAACAGTCGCTGACGCCGGTGGCACGCACGGCACTCCAGCGGCTCGCGGCGCTGCGGCAGGACGAAGCAGCCAAGCGGGCAACCGTCGCGCAGCTCAAGAGCCAGCAGGAGGCGATCGAACAGGATGAGGATCGCATCCGGCGCAACCTCGCAGCAGTCGCGCCAAACGACTCGTTGCACGCGCGGCTGACGCGGGCGCTCGATGCGAGCGAAACGAAGCTGGAGCAGCTTACGCAATCGATCGACCAGGCCACCGCAGCGGCCGACAAGGCGCATCAGGCACTGGCCGAGGCGGCGGGATCACTGCGCCTCTAGCCGGTGCCGGATGCCGCCTGCTCTTCGGCGCGACGGACGCGCTCGCGATAGAGGTTGTAGGTGCCGGAGCCGGCCACCACGACCGCGCCGATCAGCGTGTTCCACGATGGCAACTCGCCGAATATCGCGAAGCCGGCCACAACGCCCCAAGGCAACATGGTGTACTCATAGGGTGCCAGCGCCGATACCGGGGCCAACGCGTAGCTGCGCGCGAAGACGCAGTGCGCGAGGCCACTCGACAGGCCGAGAAAGGCCAGCGCCACCCAGCCAGCGGCCGTGATGGGTGCCGACCCGGGGAAACTCGGCAGCAGCAGGAAGCCGGTCGCGGTGTGGCAGACCAGCAGCCAGAACGCCTGGCATTCCGGCGTCTCGGTCGAAGCAAGCTGGCGCGTCATGATGCGGGTCAGCGCCATGACCCCGGTGCCCGCCAGCAGCAGCACCACGACGGGCGTCCACAGATCGCCGCCTGGTCGCAGCATGATCAGCACGCCGCCGAAGCCGATCACGGTGGACAGCGCGCGCCGCCAGCGAATCCGCTCGCCCAGCATGGGAATCGCCAGCACGGTCATGATCAGCGGCGCGGTGAAGCCCACGGCATAGGTGTCCGCGAGGCTCATCGACAACCATGCGATGTACCAAGTAACGGAAACGAACGACGAGAGCGCGCTGCGCGCCAGCACCAGACCCCATCGGTGCGGAATCAGGCGGCGCCAGCCGGTCCCTCCGGGGCGGCCAACGGTGATCGCAGCCACTGTCGCCATGCCGAACAGTCCGCGCCACAGCATCGCACCAGCGACACCCACCGACGGCAGCACCCACTTCGCTGTCGCATCGCCCAGCGTCCAGATCAGATAGGCGAGCACCGCCAGCGCGATGCCGCGCATCGTGTCGGATGCATTGTCTGTCAGGATGCGCGGCGCGGGCGCCGCGACGACCTGCGGCACGACGTCAGCCAACGGCCGGTTCCCCCCGCGTCACGTCGCATCCTTAGCCTTGCGATTGCCGCAACCGCAAGGCAATGAGCGCCGGATTTTGTGGCTGGACGATGGAAGCAGCCGAGTACGACAGGATGGACGCAGTCGAGCAGGACATGTGGTGGTACCGTGCCCTGCATCGCCGCTTGCTCACCGCTCTGGCCGGTGTCGACGGCGCGTTGCTGGACGTCGGTTGCGGCACCGGCGGATTGCTGGCGCGGCTGCGCGCCTGCCGACCCGACCTGCGGCTGACCGGCCTGGAACTGGGCGAATTTGCGTCGCGTCGTGCGGCGGCCAAGTCCGGCGCGCTGGTCGCCCGCGGCAGCGTCAACGGGCTCCCGTTCGCGGATGCAAGCTTCGATGCCGTGGTCGCCGCGGACCTGCTGTGCCATGACGGCGTCGATCCGACGCAGGCTCTGTCTGAGGTTCGGCGCGTGCTGCGACCCGGCGGACGAGCGGTCATCAATATGCCGGCGTACGCCTGGCTGCTATCGGCGCACGACCGGCAGGTGCATAACGTGCGTCGTTTCACTGCCGGCCAGCTTCGCGCGTTGATGTGCGACGCAGGGTTCGGCGGCGTCAAAGCCAGCTACTGGAACGGAATGCTGCTGCCGTTCGTCATCGCCCAGCGCAAGCTGCTGGCAAGGCAGGGCAGCACCTCGGACGTTGCCGCCTTTCCGCCATGGATCGATGCCACATTCCATACAATCACCGAGATTGAACGTCGCCTGCCCTTCCACCTGCCAACCGGCAGTTCGGTGCTGGCGACCGGGGAACGACCATGAGTGATGCGACACTGCTCAGCCATCCGCTGTCCTACGCGCCACCGCAGCGCGTCGGCATCGGCCTGTCGATCGTGATCCCGGTCTATCGCGGCGCTGCCACGGTCGGCCGCCTTGTCGAGGCGCTGGCCGCGCTGCGCCCGGCAGGCGGGCTCGAGATCGTATTGGTCAACGACGGCAGCCCCGACAACTCCGCCGAGGTATGCCGCGAACTGGTGCAACACATGGCGGTGCCACTGATCTATGTCGAACATGCGCGTAACTTCGGCGAGCACAATGCGGTCATGACCGGCCTGCGGCACGCCCGCGGCGCCTATGCCATCACGATGGACGACGACCTGCAGAACCCGCCTGAGGAGGTCATCCGCCTGTATGACCATGCGCGGCTGGGATGTTGGGACGTGGTCTACACGCGGTATGCCAGCAAGCAGCACGCCGGGTGGCGCAATCTGGGCAGCCGCTTCGCGAACGCCGTAGCGGACCGCCTGCTGGACAAGCCCAGGGGTCTTTACCTGTCGTCGTTCCGCTGCATGTCGGCGCTCGTGGTGCGGGCAGTCACGCGGTATCGCGGTCCGTATCCGTACGTCGATGGGCTGATCATGCAGGTGACGCAGCGGATCGACAGCATCGAGGTACGTCACCTGCCGCGCAGCGTTGGCCGCTCGAACTACACGCTCACGCGCCTGGTGCGGCTCTGGCTCAACCTGGCCACCAGCTTCTCACTCGCCCCGCTGCGGCTCGCGATCTATGCCGGCGTATTCATGGCGCTGCTGGGAGCAGCAGGCGCGATGGCGGTCATCTACGAGGCGATCTTCCTACGCGATACGCCGTCCGGCTGGGCTTCGACCATGGTCGTCCTGCTACTCGTCGGCGGCATCCAGTCGATGATCCTCGGCATTCTCGGCGAGTACGTCGGCCGCACCTTCCTGTCGGCGAACGGCAAGCCGCAAGGCACCGTTCGTTCGGTGCAGCGCAACGCGGCAGCCGAGACAACCGACAGGTGACGGTCTACTGGGCTGCGCTGTTCGTTGCGATTGTAACGAGCATGGCGGGGCAGACGCTGCTGAAGGCCGGCGCCGGGGCGACGGATTTCATCGCGCAGCTGTTCGACTGGCGGACGCTGTGCGGGCTTTGTCTGTACGGTGGCGCAGCGATCCTCTACATCGTCGCACTGCGTCGGATTCCCATGTCGCGCGCCCTGCCCTGCACCGCTATCTCATACGTTGCGGCGGCGCTGATCGGGCACTATGCATTCGGCGAAGTGCTTGGCGTGCAGCAGATCGCCGCCATTACACTGATCTGCGGCGGCGTGATGATGCTCGCATTCAGCTGACTCGCGGGCCGAACGCGCCCAGGCGATCCGTGCGCACGCGCCTCTCGTCGCCGACCCGAACAGTTATCCCGGCGCGATCGAAGAATTCCAGGACCTGGATCGCCACCTTCCTGCCGTTCGCCAGCTGGTCGCGGAAGGCCGCAGCAGTCACCGTCCCGCTGGCCGCGGCGGCAGCGACGTCGGCGACAATGCCGGCCATCTCGGCCACCGTCTCACTGAGGAAAAACTGATCCGGTGCAACCTCGATCAGCTGCCCCATCCGCTGCACGCGCTTCAGCGTCGTGCGCATGGCACTCTCCTGGACTGACAACGTGCGCGCCAGGTCTCGCGTGCGTGGTGGACGAAAGCGGTCGGCTGCGATCAGGTCGCGCGCCTGCTGCCATACCCTCTCGTCCTTTTGCGACAGGGTGACACGGTGCGACGGCAGGCGCAGCCATGGTCCGTCCTGCTGCACAGCGCCGCGGCGAACTAACTCATCGACAAGCGCACGGAAGACAGCCGGCGGCGGGCGTCCGGGCATGTTCGTGCGCAGGCGCTCGAGCTGCAATCCTGGCTGGTCGGGGGCGGCCGCGTGATGCGTGGCAAGCCGTTCCAGCACGCTGGCCTGCACCGTCTCGACCGCGACCGGCGTCATCAGGACATCGCCCAGTGAAACGACCGCGCTGTCATCCAGCGGCAGTGCCGGCCTGTTGCGTGCGCGCAGATAGGTGGCCCGGTCGGTCCAGCCGGGCGGCAAGGCCAGCAGCGACTGCAACGCGAGAATGGGGTCCGCCTGATCCAGTGCCAGCAACTGCTCCCGGCGCTCCGGTGTGCGTCGCCCTCGCCGCGGTGGAAACGGATCGATAACGATGCCGCCGCCGATGGTGCGCGTGGCGGTCGCATCGCGCACCACAAGCCGATCGCCAGCCAACGCGCCGATCGCACGATCGAGGGTCAGCCGCGCCAGCACGGTCTCACCTGGCTCGATCCGCTCCGAATTCAGGGCAGCCACGCGCGCGGTCACATGTGCTGCGCCCAGGTGGAGGTGCACCGGAGCGTCGGCGCGGAGCGCGCGGGTCTCGTCGGCCAGCAGCGAAAAACGCAGGTCGAAGCGGGCCGTCGGAGCATGGGCGTCGGGGTGCAGCACCCAGTCGCCGCGGGACACCGTCTCCTTCGACAAGCGGCTGCCGCTGATATTGAGTGCGACCCGCTGGCCGGCGCTGGCGGTCTCGGCTGGCCGGTTCTGCGCATGCAGGGCACGCACGCGCAGTTCGATGCCCGGCGGCGACAGCACCAGGCGGTCTCCCACCCGCATACATCCCGACACGAGAGTGCCGGTAACCACGAGGCCGGCGCCGGTCAGGGTGAAGGCGCGATCGACAGCAAGCCGTGGATAGAGATCGAGGTCGCGCTGCCGCGGGCCCAGTGTCTGAAGGATCGATTGCAGCGCGTCGATTCCATGACCGGTCATGGCAGATACCGGCACCAGCGGGGCATCTGCGAGCGGCGTGTCTGCCAACAGTGCGCGCACCTGCGCAGCAACCGCATCGACACGGTCGGGCACCAGGTCCAGCTTGGTCAGCGCGACGATGCAGCGGCCGATGCCGAGTAGCCGCAGGATCTGCACGTGCTCACGCGTCTGCGGCATGACGCCGTCGTCCAGCGCCACGACCAGCAGCGCGGCGTCGACGCCGCTGGCGCCGGCCAGCATGGTATGCACGAACCGCTCGTGCCCCGGCACGTCGACGAAGCCGAACGCATCGGTGTAGGCGTATCCGAGGTCGAGCGTGATGCCGCGCCGCTTCTCCTCCGGCAGGCGGTCCGCATCGATGCCGGTCAGAGCCTTGACGAGTGCCGTCTTGCCGTGATCGACGTGACCGGCAGTGCCGATGATCATGGTGCCGCCATCATCTCGCCAGGGACGTCGCCATGCCGGCAGTACAGCGCGCGCGGGAGTCTTGGGCAAGGTCGTCCGGCGTGGCTATCCGTGCATCGCTCGGCTTCCTGCTGATGATTCTTACCCTCCAGCCAGCTGTCGTTGACCCGGCAAGGCGCGACGTTTGGCAGATGGTTGACGCTCCGGTGGGAAAGACCGGCAAGGAACGCCTCAGCGACAAGGCATCCGACGAACAGCGCGCCAACGACTGCAAGGTGCCACAGGGCCGCCGAACGCGCGCGCGACCGGCGGATTGTCCATAGGCCGGCGACGTCAGGCGCTCACCGGCGTCCTTCGCAGCAGATCGTCGATGCGGGATGCCAACTGCTCCTGCCGGAACGGCTTGCGCAGGATGGGCACGCTGGGGATTTCGGCCTGCACCACGTCGGGATCAGCGTTCCCGGTGATCAGCAGGATCGGCAGATGGGGGCGATGCTCGCGAACCAGGCGGATCACCGCCGCGCCGTCCATTTCCGGCATCGCGAAATCCACGACGAGCAGCCTGATGGAGCGGTCGGCCTGCAGGGCCGGCAGCACCGAGTGGCCCTCATGCACCGCCACCACCTGATAGCCGACACCCTTCAGGGCGTCGCTGAGGAACTCCAGCACGGTGGGATTGTCGTCGCACACCAGGATCGTCTCGCCAGCCGTACGCGCGCCCCGTGCCGACTCGCGATCGGCCGGCACCGGGGCAGGAAGCTGGGTGCGCTGGAGCCAGACTTCGACCTCGGTTCCTACGCCCGGTTTGCTCCGTAGCCGCGTCGCGCCGCCGGACTGGGCGACCACGCCCTGCACCATCGCCAGCCCAAGCCCAGTGCCTTTCCCGGGGTCCTTGGTGGTGAAGAACGGTTCGGTGGCGCGGGCCAGTGTCTGCGGATCCATGCCGATGCCGGTATCGGCGACGGTCAGCACCACGTACTGCCCCGGGGTCAGTTCCGATGGTGCATCGCGGTCGGCGTCGCGATTGGCTGCGCTGATCGACAGCGTTCCGCCGCCCGGCATCGCGTCGCGCGCGTTGATCGCCAGGTTGAGGACGACCAGCTCCATCTGGTTCGGGTCGACCAGGGTCGGCCACAGCGCGTGATCGGCCTTCACCGTCAGCCTGACCTTCTCGCCCAAAGTGCGCACCAGCAGGTCCTGCATGCCCTCGATCAGCCGCCGTAGATCAACCGACCGCGGCTGCAGCACCTGCTTACGGGCGAATGCCAGCAGCTGCTGGGTCAGCGTGATGGCGCTTTCACCGGCCCGCAGCGCGCTTTGCAGCTGCCGCTTGGTGTCCCGATCGGCGATCGACCTCTCGGCCATGCTGACGTTGCCGATCACCACGGTGAGGAGATTGTTGAAGTCGTGTGCGATGCCGCCAGTGAGCTTGCCCAGGCTTTCCATCTTCTGGCTTTGGTAAAGCTGCTCCTGGGTCCGCTCGCGCTCCTGCGACTCGGTCTGCCAGCGCGCGACGGCGCGCCGCTCCTCGCGGGCACGTCGCAGCGCGAAGCCCAGGGCGACCACGATGACGGACGTCGCGACGATCGCCACGAGGCCGTACAGCGTGATGTTGCGATACCAGGTCGCGAGAATTGCCTCGCGATCCAGGCCGAAAATTATGTGGACCGGGTAGTTGGCGATCTTTTTGAATACGGTGATCCGATCGCCATCGTCACCGTTGGGTGACATGACGATGCCCGACGCGGTGCCGCCGATCGTTTCCACCAAGGTCTTCGGGATGTCCGACGGTCCCGTGTTCGGATCCGCCCTTGTAAGAACGGTGCCATCGTCGCGCACGATCGCGATCGTGTCGGTGCTCCGCGGCATTGCGGACGCCCAAAGCCGCAGGATGTAGTCGGCGGAGATCGCCACCTGAGCCATGCCGTTGAACGCGCCATCGCGCGCCAGCCGGCGATCAAGAGTAAACAGATGCTGCCCAGAGGCAGGGTCAACGTAAGGATTGCCTATGCAGCTGCCCGACCCGCCTTTCTGCAACGCGACAAAGCAGCCCCGGTCACCGGCCGGCAGCGGTTCGCTGGCCAGCAGGTGCACCGTCGTTGAACGGGTCCTGCCCGCGGCATCGACGAGCAGGATCGCCGAAGCGTCGTCGAGACGTTTGTCCATCGCCTCGAGTTCACTCAGAATTCCGGGGGTCGCCTCGATCTCGTTCCAGTCACGGTCGCCGATGCGCTGAACGATCAGATCGAGCAGGATGTCGTGGCCTTCGAACAGGGCGACCGCCTGCGCATTGAAGACCTCCATGAGCTTGAGCGCGTCGGCTCGTGCGCTGTCCAGGATGGCCGAGCGATCCCGCCAGGCAGCAATACCCCACAGCAGTGCGGGTATCACCAGGGCCGCGACGATCAGTCCGCGCAGGGTCCTTACGGTCCCGCTCGAGGTGGCTTGCTCCGTGCTCATCGCGCGCCCGCGGTCTTGCACAGACTGGCACCGGATTCGCAGCGGCTCATCGTTTCTGCCATCGCCGTGCCAGCATCGCGCCGCTTCAGCTTACCTCCCCCTGGTTTGTGATGTGCTGTTCTGGTGCAGCCAGCCAATCAGCCGCCGGCATCCGCCCCCTGAAGGTCGTAGCGCGCGACCTCCATTGCCGAGAGTGCCGTCCGCCTCGACTTGTCGTCATCAATGTCGGACAGCAGCTTTTCCAGTTCACTGATCGTATAGGGCTTGTTCAGCACCGCCTGGATCTCCGTGAACCCGGACTGATCGACTTCGGACAGGTCGGCATAACCGGTAGCGAGCACGATCGGTCCTGTGACCCCGCGTTCGCGCAGCGCGCCGGCGAGCGTCATGCCATTCATTCCCGGCATGGCGTAGTCGAGAACAACCAGTTCTGGCGGCGTGCCGATATCACTCAGGCGTTCCAGTGCCTCTTGGCCGCTGGTGGCCCCGGTCACGATGTAGCCCAGCTGCTTCAGCATGTCGGTGGTGACCGCCAGTACTTCGGCATCGTCATCCACCACCAGGACCCGCGTCCTCACCCGCCGGCGCTGGGCAGCAGGAGAACCAGACTCACCGGAGGCCGGCTCAATGGCGCGCGGCAGCAGCAGGGTAACGCAGGTGCCCTTCCCGGGCATGGTGCTGATCCGGACGGCGCCGCCATATTCGTCGACCATAGCCTGAACCTGGCTGAGACCCAGGCCAGAGCCCGAGGCACCCTTGGTCGTGAAGAACGGATCGAACGCCCGTCGCTCGACCTCGTGGTCCATACCGATCCCGGTATCCGCCACGGTGATGCTGATGTACTCGCCGGCTGGCAGACTCTTGGCTGCCTCGGTCAATACCGCGTTCGACGTGGCAAAGGTGAGCACGCCACCCTCGGGCATCGCGTCGCGCGCATTCAGCGCCAGGTTCAGCAGCGCGGCCTCGAGCTGGCTCGGCTCGACGACAGCCGTCCGCACGTCCGGGTCCAGGTTGGTCTCAACGCTGATCCGCCCGCCGAGCGTGGCCGCACCGAACAAGGCGATCAGGTCGGTGACCAGCTGGTTGACGTCGGTCGAGCGCACGGACAACCGGCGGCGCCGAGAGAACGCCAGCAGCCTGCCGGTGAGCTGCGCCCCGCGGGAAACGGCGCCAGAGGCGCGCTGCACCCATGCCCGTTGCTTCGCCTGCTCGTCAGGAATGGTGCGAGCCAGCAGATCGAGACAGCCCTGGATAGTGGCCAGCAGATTGTTGAAGTCATGCGCAATGCCGCCGGCCAACTGGCCGACCGCCTGAAGCTTCTGCGACTGGAGCAGCGCCGCCTCGGTCTTCTCGCGCTCGGCTACCTCGACCTGCAGCCGGTTGTTGGTGGCCAGCAGATCCCGCGTCCGTTCGGCGACGCGGGTCTCCAGAGACTCAGAGTACTCCTGCAACTGGTCCTGGCGCATCTGCAGTGCTGACGCCATCTCGTTCCATGCTGCAGCGATCTGGCCGAACTCCGACGACTCCTCCTGCTGCGGCGCACGCGCCCAGAGATGCCCCTCACGCCAGCGGCGTGCGACCGCCACCAGTGCCTGCGTCGGGCGGCCGATGAACCGGCGGGCCGCCAGCCAGGTCAGGGTGACGACGACCAGCGTGACGGCAATCAGCAGGGCAGCTCCCTGCCAGAGTGCGCTGTTGATATCCGCCATCAGGTCGGATTCCTTGAACCCGACGGCGCTCATCAGGCCATACGTTGCCGCGCTTGGAGGCACATAGCCGAAAACGCGGTCGATACCGTCTACACCCTTGACCCGGAGTATGCCGGGATGCTGCGCGCGCACCATGTCCATCGCGGCGGCCGGGATCTGCCGTCCGACGAATTCGCTGTGCTGCGTCAGCCGGCCGAGTACGACCCCGTCGGCGTCGGTTACGCTCAAGGTGCCGCCGGCCAGGAACGCCGGGTTGCCGTGCTGGATCTGCTGGAGGTGCTGGCCGAGCCAGGTGAGATCAAGCGCCGCGATCAGCGTGCCGCCATTATCGGCCCCACTGCCCTCCAGTGGCAGATAGAACGGCAGGAAACCGCCGGGATGATTGGTGGACCGCGCGAAATGGCCAGCGCCGAACGAGCTTGCCGCGCGGGCGTCACGGAGCCAGCTGGCGTCCGGCGAGGTGGCCGCTATGTCCGAATCCGAGGTGCAGAGGATCCGCCCCTTTGCATCTGCCAGGGCGATGAACGCGAAGCTGGAAGCGCCGTGTTGGGTTGCGGCAAGCCGCAGGCTGCATTCGGTCGGATCAAAGCGGACCTGGAGGAATTCCGCCGCCGTCACCAGAAGCAGCCGCGCACCTTCGCCGATGCTTTCGACGTCGCCCGCCAGCAACGCGGCCTGTCGCCCCGCCAGATCGCCAACCTGGGTCTTCCGCTCGGACCACTGGCTCCAGCTGACCGCTACCTGAAGGCCAATCGTAGGGACAAGGCAGAAGGCGATGATCAGCAGCAGCCGCAGACTGATTGGCAGGCCCCCGATCGGCAGGCGCCACCGATACGCGCGCAGCCTGCGAACAAAGCCTGGCCGACCAGAATACTCCGGCGTGATCGCTGATGCCTTCATGGATTTATTCCCACGTGCCGTGTCACAGTCCAGATGCGGATGTACTGTTTCGGTTCGTTAATCGGCGCTCAAAGCTCACGATTTCGAGAGTGTAGTGCGGCTCACATCCCCATTCCCACAATTCCTAATTCGTCTCACGAAGCTGTGATGCTTTGGCGCGTCCATAGGACGCTGCAACGGGAAAGTCCAGCTAATTGCGTCCAGTATCAGACCGTTTTGCGACGGCTCTCCGCGGGTTCAGCGACCCGGCGAACCGTACTGCAACCGCAGCGTGCCAGCCGGCCGGAGTTCGTGCCGCCGCCGTCGCACCAGCAGCGGCATTGCCTCGCCGCTCACGAGCGTGGCCTCGATGCAGTCCGCATCCTGATCGATGGCGATCTTGACGAGCCGCCCTCTCCACTGGGCGTGGAAGGTCATGTTGCGCCATCCAGCCGGCAGGTGGGGATCGAGACCTAGCCCGTCCGCACCTAGCGACAGGCCGCCGAAGCCACACACAGCTGCCTGCCACAACCCGCCGAGTGCGGCGATATGAACGCCACCGGCGCTGTTGTCGCCGCTGTCGGCTAGGTCGGTTGCAGCTGTCTCCTGGAAGTAGCGCGTCGCGAGTTCGATTTGTCCCAAGTGGGCGGCGACCACCGCATGCATGCCGCGGCTGAGCGAGCTACCGTGCCCGCAGCGCGGTTCGTAGTAGCGGAAGTTCGCCAACCTCGCGTTGGCGTCGCATTCTTCCGGCAACAGCGCCAGGATCGCGACCACGTCCGCCTGCTTCACCACCTGTGTCTGCTGGGTCCGCTCGCGCCCCAGGATCACGTCGAGCGGCATCGTCCGATCGGCGTAGCGCGCCATATCGATATCGTCGAGACCGAAATAACCGGTGAACTGCTCGAACAGGCCGGTCTCAGGGCTGAAACCGACGTACAACCTGTCGGCAACGTCCTGCCATTGCCGGAGCTCCGGTTCCTCAAGGTTCAAGCCGGTGGCGAGCGCCGTCCAGCGTTCGGGCCAGCGGTCGCGCAGGCAGGCCGCCAACTCGATGCCGCGCCTGATGTTCCAGCGCGCCATCACGTTCGTGTAGGCGCTGTCGTCGATGTGCTCGTGGTACTCGTCGGGGCCGATGACACCACGGATGTGGCACAGACCGTCCGCCTCGCGCTGTGCGCGGCTCGCCCAGAAGCGCGCCGTCTCCAGCATGATCTCGGCGCCGGCCTCCAGCATGAACCCGTCATCGCCGGTCGCCTGCCAGTACTGCCAGATGGCGTAGGCGACATCGGCGGTGATGTGCTGCTCCTGCGTGCCGCAGAGCACCTTGATCGTTTCGCCGCGCGGGCCCACCAGCTCCTCCGGGGTGGTCTCCTCGCCGGTGTCGGTGGACTCCCAGGCATACATCGCGCCGCGCCAACCGGCCCGGCTGGCCTTGGCACGTGCGCCGGGAAGCGTGTGATAGCGGTACATCAGCAGCGCCCGGGCGGCCTCGGGCCAGGTCGCAATGTAGAATGGCAGGACGTAGATCTCGGTGTCCCAGAACACGTGCCCGAGATAGGCGTCGCCGGTGAGTGCGCGAGCGCCGATCGAGACCCGCTCGTCCGCGGGGTTGGCTGCACCGTTCAGATGATAGATCGCAAAGCGCAGCGCCTGGGCGGAGGCGCCGTCGCCGCCGATCCCAACCCCACTGAGGCGCCAGCGCTCGGCCCACGCCGCCTCGTGTTCGGCCAGCACGCCGCGCCAACCGATCCGTTTTGCACGGGCAAGCGCCGCGGCCGCTGCCGGTCCTGGATCGGCGTCTGCATCGTCACCGCGCGACACGCTGACCAGTCGGTGGAAGCGCGCCGACTGCCCTGGCATCGCTCGCCAGCTCCAGATCGAACGGAACAGTCCAAGATCACGCGGCGTCAATTGGGTTTCGTCGACCTGCAGCGCGACCGACGAGGCCATGGCGAGGCCCTTGCCGGATTCTTCGGTCCGCCACACCGCGAGATCGTCGTCGCAGCGGACCTGATCGAGCGCCCCACTCAATTCGTCGAACCGCGCGTCGATCGTCACTTCCGGCGTGCCACTCTCAACTTCCAGGCGAACCAGTTGCAGCCCAACTGCACGATCGGCGAGTGACACCAAACGCAGTGTGGTCGCTGCCACGGCGGCGCCCGCTGCATCGCTCTGATGCCACTCGGTGAGCATCAGCCCGCGCCGCATATCGAGTATCCGTCGGTGGCCCTGGGTCTGGCCGGCGCGCTGCAGGATGGTCTTGCCGTCCAGCATGACCCGCATGCGCAGCCAGTCTGGCGCCGGCACCAGCGCCGGAACCGGCGGCTCGGTGTTCGGCGTGTCGAACAGGCCAGCGACATAGGTGCGCGGCCATGACGCCCACCGGAGGGTGTGAAGCCAGGACACCCATGTCGGCCCTCGGTTTATCGCTCGCGACCCGCGCACTCCGAGAAAACCGTTGCTGACGGTAAAGCGCGATTCGATGCTGCTTTCCCGTGTCGGATCGTAGCCCTGCTCCGCCAGCAGCCAGCCCGCGTCCGTCGTGTGGCGCAAGGCATCCTGCATGTCGGTCTCGCCGCCTGCCGCGCTGCGCGACAAGCGACGCGCGTCTACCTGGTCCAGGCTCGTCACAACGAGATCGGCTGCGGCAGCCTGAAGCAGCGCCTCGTCGCCCAGACGGGCAATCCCCAGCGACATCATGCCGCCAGCGCGCGCCGCCTTGATCCCCGCCGGCGCATCTTCGACCACGAGGCAATGCGCCGGAGCCGCCGTCAATTCCGCCGCAGCGGTCAGGAAGATCTCCGGGTCCGGCTTGCCACGCGAGAAGTCCCGACCGCAGACATTGGCGGTGAACAGGTCGAGCAATGTTCGAGTGGGGCCGACATCGATCAGCCGCATCATCTGGTTGGCGTTCTTCGATGACGAGGCGACGGCGATCGGAATGCCGCTGGCTGTCAGCGCCTGGGCCAGACGCAGGGCATCGGGGAACACCGTGAAGTCACCCGACGCGATCAGGTCCTCCAGGATCCGTTGTTTGGTCTCGGCATAGCCTGCGACCCGTGCCGCAGCATCCGCCACGCCAAGAGCTTCGAGCGCCGCAAGTGCTCCGTCCGCCCGCGGCTTGCCGGCGACGTGGGCCTGGTAGACTGCGGTGGTGAAGCGGGCGGGATCGGCAATGCCTTGCAGCGCCTCGCGCCAGGCCCGCTCGTGCGGCGAGGCAACAAGAACGCCGTCCACGTCGAAGATGACGGCGGCAAGGCTGCGGAATGGGGTCGTGTCTGCGGGCATGCGGGAGTCTCATTGGCGGGAGAAGCAGCGAGTCTTCGCCTGTGTCGCCGCTATCCGGCAACCGCCCCCTGGTCCGCAACCAAAAATGCAACCACGCCGTCGGCAAATGCGCTGACCGATGTCCGTCGGCACTCCCGGCGTTCAATAACCCGTGCATTGGCGATCCATCTGCGTGACGGCGCCATTATTTATTCGTATACCAAATCAGTAGCGAGATTCGCAACGAATGACGCAAAACACCTCGACGCTTTGGCGGCAGCTTGCAGCACAGGCGACAGCGATCGCCAACGACATGCGTGACCCGCAGGACGAGAGGCTGATGCGAGAGATTGCCGAGCGCTACGAGGCGCTCGCCAGTCGCGCCGAGGCTCCGCAGAGCGTCAGCGGCGCGGTGCCAGACCGGGCGTGAACGACGCCGGCCGGCGCGCGCGCCGGCGCACCAGGCCCAGCACCGCGAGGCCGACGAGCAATGTCGTGGCAGCCGCGGGTTCGGGAGCGTTCACCGGGGGACCCGGCGGCGGCCCTTCCGGGGGAGACGGCGGTCCAGAAGGGGGGCCAGAAGGAAACAGAGGCAGGCCTCCAGTCGGGGGGGCAACGAGGCTCGGGAGATCGAGCACGGGCGGCGGAGCCGCGGCTGTCTGGAAAGACCCAAGCAACGGCGAGGGGGTGAACAAGCCGGCGCCCACCGGGACACCTGACATGGGCGCGCTGATCGCCGCTGGGGGGCTCACGGGTGGAGCACCCGGTGCCGGCGCCAGGACGCCACCCGCGAGCGAGGTGCCGGCTACCACACGGCAGACGAGTTGCACGACGGGGCTTGGGCGCGGCGCCAGCGACCGCACCGCGTGACCGAGGTGCCGGACGCCTGTCACGCGGGGCCGCCCGGACACTACCCGGGCGGCTCGCGTGGCGGTCGAGCGAACCACTTGCCAGCAAACGGTAACCACCCCCACCCCTTTCTTGGCGCAAATATGCGAGAAAAGTCTCGCTTATTTATATATTCATCGCAGGGCGTGCGGCAAGCAAGAACTTCAACCAGAGCGCGATTGTCGCTATCCGTGCTGGACTTTCTGGTGTCCCCACAATCGGTGGGCAGTTCCTTACTAATCCCGGCCGGCGTCAGGCAACAGGAGCACGGGGATGCGCCTCAAACGAGAACCGAAGTCCGAAAGGCACGCGCGTGAGGTGCGGAATGCCTCACTGGCCGACCCGATCCGTTGCGCCGGCTTCGCGATGTCGGTGGTAACTGCCACGTACGCCTGGCATGCCGCGTCGGCTGCCGCGCGGATCGAGGATGCTGTAGAAGCGGTCAGGCCGCAGGCGGAGGCTTACATCGCGGCCGGCATGCAGACGTTCGACCTCCCTGGCCTCGCAATCGGCATCGTTGCCGATGACAAGCTGGTTTACAGCCGCGGCTTCGGAACGCGCAGCAAGAACGGGCCGGCGGTCGGCCCGCGCACCGTGTTCCAGATCGGGTCCGCGACAAAGGGGTTCCTGGCAGCCACCCAGGCGATCATGGTGGATCGTGGCCGCCTCAAATGGGACGACCGGGTGATCGATCTCGACCCTGCGTTCAGCATGCACGATCCCTGGGTCACTCGCGAGTTCCGGGTCTTCGACCTGCTGGCCCAGCGCTCCGGACTGCCGCCCTATGCCAACGACGCGTTGGGAATCGTCGGGCTGGACCGCGCCGCGCTGATCCGTTCGCTGCGCTATGTCGAGCCGGTGTCCAGTTTCCGGACCACCTTCGCCTACACCAACGTCACCCACATCATGGCCGGCCGGATCGTGGCCAAGGTCGCCGCCGCCGCGGATTGGAACGCGGTCCTGCAGAAGGAACTGCTGGATCCACTAGGGATGCATGACACCTCCTATACCGCCGCGGCCATCGAGACCGCGCCCGACCATGCCAGCGGATATCGATGGGCGCCGACCGGCACCGTCGAGGTGCCGTTCACCCAGATCTTCCCATACGACTTCGACGGCGCCGGCGACATCAACTCGACGGTCGAGGACGCGGCTCGCTGGCTGCGCCTGCAACTCGGTCACGGCACTTTCGAGGGCAGGCAGATCGTCAGCGCCGCGAATCTCGCGGCCACTCACACGCCGAAGGTCGCGATATCGCCCACCGTCACGTATGCGCTTGGCTGGGTGGTACAGCAGACGCCGAACGGCACCATCGTCTGGCACAATGGCGGCACCAGTGCCTTCGGGTCGTATTTCGGCCTGCTGCCCGAGCGGAATGTCGGCGTCGTCATCCTGACCAACGAAGCAAACGTCGGCCTGCCGGATGCACTCGGCCGGTGGCTGATGGACCGCATACTGGGAAATCCGCCGGTCGACGTGGTCGCGGAGGTGCACAAATCGGCGCTGGCGAATTTCCAGCGTTCCGTCGATCTGTTCGCGCGACCGGACAAGCCTCGCCCCTTCCCGCCTCTGGCACCGCTCGCCGGCAGCTTCGTCAATCAGGGCATCGGCAAGGTGGTCGTGACCCAGGAAGGCGATGGGTTGACGATGCGCCTCGAGGCCACCGGTGCAAGGCTGACGCTGACGCCGTGGGACGGCGAGGTGTTCACCGCCAGTGTTGTGCCGGAGGGACGGTTCAAGGCGATCAGCGAGGACCTGGGGCCGCTGCCCAGCGCCTTCGTGCAATTCCAGATCGGCAAGGATGGCAAGCTGGGCGTGCTGCACCTGTCGTTCGATGACGGACAGGCCTACGACTTCACGCGCGAGCAGTGACGGTCGCGTGCGCCTTCACACGGCGCCGCGCAGCCGCGGATCCAGTGCGTCGCGGATGCCGTCGCCCAGCAGGTTGAACGCGAGCACTGTCAGCGTGATCGCCGCACCGGGGAACAGCACCAGCCACCATGGCGGCACCAGCCCCGCGTTCAGCGAGTCGGCCAGCATGTTGCCCCAGGTCGGCGTCGGCGGCGGAATACCGACACCGAGAAAGCCCAGCGCCGCCTCGATGATGATCGCCACACCCAGATGCGTGGTGGCGAGGATCAGATACGGTGCGACGCACTGCGGCAGGATGTGCCGCCCCATCATCCGCAGATGCGAGGCGCCGAGACCGCGCGCCGCCTCCACATAGGACAGTTCCTTCAGCGACAGCACCACCGCGCGGATCACCCGGCCGCCGAATGGGATTCGCGTGATTGCGATGGCGACGATCACTGTGCCCATCCCGGCGCCGAGCGCCATCGCGATCGCCATCGCCAGGATCAGGTCGGGAAACGATTGCAGGAATTCGATGATGCGCTGGCTGATTATGTCGAAACGCCCACCGAAATAGCCGCACGCCAGACCCCACAGCGCGCCGAGTGTGGTGCCCAGCAGCACCGCGCCGGCGGCGACAGTCAGTGACGCCCGGCTGCCGTAGATCACCCGGCTCAGCGTGTCGCGGCCGATCTGGTCGGTGCCGAAGTAGTTCAGCGCAGAAGGCGGCTTGGTCATGTGGCGGAAGTCGGCGCGCGTCGGATCCTTCGGCGCGATCACCGGCGCGGCCAGCGCCATCACGATGATGGCGGCGGCGACACAGCCCCAGAACGCCGACATCGGCGCACGCCGCGCGAAGATGCGCAGCCCACGTGCGACGCGACGTGGCAGCGACGGCAGGGCGCGCGAGGGTTGCAGCGGCAGCGCGGCATCGGGCTGGGTGACGCTCATCGGTAGCGGATCCTCGGATCGAGCCAGGCGGAGGTCAGGTCGACCATGATGTTCAGCAGCACGAACACGATCGAATACAGGAACACCAGGTTCTGCATGACGAAGATGTCGCGCTCGCTGACCGCGGTGTACATCGCATAGCCGAGGCCTGGCGTGCCGAAGGCGCGCTCCACGGGTATCGAGCCCGCCAGCACGAAGCCCAGCAGGATGCCGGAGAGCGTCACCACGGGCAGCAGCGCATTCGGCAGCGCGTGCAGTGCGATCACCAGCCGCCCGTTCAGCCCCTTGGCGCGCGCCGTGCGCACGTAGTCCTCGCGCACCACCTCGAGCAGGCTGGAGCGCGCCATGCGCGCGATGTAGGCGGCCTGGCCCAATCCAAGCACCAGCGCCGGGCCGACGACGATCTGCAGATTGGCAGCCGGGTCGGTGAAGAACGGCACATTCGCCAGCGGCGCGCGATAGCCGAAGCCGAACAGGAGCGCCAGCACGATCAGCATCGCCAGCCAGAAGCCGGGTATCGCGAGGAACAGGATCGACAGGAAGCGCGAGATATTGTCGCCGATGCTGTTCGGCCGCAGCGCGCTAATGATGGCGACCGGGATGCCGACCAGCCACGACAGCACCACCGAGATCGCCGCGATCTCCGCCGTCAGCGGGCCGCGCCGCGCGATCATCTCGGCGACGCTTTCCGAGCGAAAGAACGAGTGGCCGAAACTGCCGTTCAGGATGTCGCCCACCCAGCGCAGATACTGCACGATCAGCGGATCGCTCAGGCCAAGCTGCGCCATGTAGCTGGCGCGCTGCTCGGCCGTGAGCTTCATCAGCCCCTCGGGGCCGAAGATCGCCACCAGCGGATCGCCCGGCAGCACGCGCAGCACGAAGAACACGACGATCGAAACGCCGACCACCGTGACCGCACCGAAGGCGAGACGACGCACGATATAGCTGTACATGAATAACCGGTCCGCTTTCTCTGGCGGAGTTGACGTTTGCCTCGCTGTCAGCCTGCGGTCCGGCTGGCGGGAAAGTCAAGCGAAGAAGCGGTTCTCCGGTCGCGGCAGGCCGAGGTTCTCGCGCAGGGTCCCGCCTTCATACTCGCGGCGGAAGATGCCGCGACGTTGCAGTTCGGGCACCACGCGCTCGACGAAATCGTCCAGCCCCGCCGGCACAAATGGGAACATGATATTGAAGCCGTCGCTGGCGCGGGTCTCCAGCCACTCCTCCATCTGATCGGCGATCATCGAAGGCGTGCCGAGCAGCGCCGGACCGCCATAGCCGCCCAGCCGTTGCGCTAGCTGGCGGACCGTCAGGTTCTCGCGCCGCGCCAGGTTGATCGCGCGCTCGCGGCCGCTTTTGCTGGCGTTGGTCTCGGGGATCTCCGGCAGCGGCCCGTCAGGATCGAAGCGCGAC
>DASSRN010000076.1:0-8348 GCA_035701785.1 Acetobacteraceae bacterium
GACGGATTACACTAACACGTCGCGCACGTTCAACGGCATCCGCCGCCCCGATGGCCGCGTCGCAACACGTAACTACATCGGTATCCTCACCAGCGTGAACTGCTCGGCGCATGTCGCCGGGCTGGTCGCTGATGTGTTCCGGCGCAATCCGTTCACTGGTGATGATCCGCTGGCGGACTTCCCCAACGTCGATGGGGTTGTCGCGCTGACGCACAAGACCGGCTGCGGCATGGCGGAAGGCGAGCCGCTGCGGCTGCTGCGTCGGACGCTGGCGGGCTATGCGCGGCACGCCAACTTCTCGCATGTCATCGTACTCGGCCTGGGCTGCGAGGTGAATCAGATCCGCGGCCTGATGGAGGAGCAGCGGCTGACCGATCGCGTTCGCAATATGGACATCCAGTCGATGGGCGGCACGCGCAAGACGGTCGAGGCTGGTGTGGCCTTCGTGAAGGAGGTGCTTGCGGAGTCCAACCGCGTGCAGCGAGAACCGGTGCCGGCGAGCGAGTTGATCGTGGCGCTGCAGTGCGGCGGCTCCGATGGGTATTCGGGCGTCTCGGCCAATCCGGCGCTCGGCGCGGCGAGCGACCTGCTGGTGCGGCATGGCGGCACGGTTATCCTGTCCGAGACGCCGGAGACCTACGGCGCGGAGCATCTGCTGACGCGACGTGCGGTATCGCGCGAAGTGGGCGAAAAGCTGGTGGCGCTGATGCGCTGGTGGGAAGAGTACACCAGGCGCGAGGGGGCGGAGATGAACGCCAACCCCTCGCCAGGCAACAAGGCGGGTGGGCTGACGACGATCCTGGAGAAGTCGCTCGGTGCGATGGCGAAGGCGGGCAGCACGAACCTGGTCGATGTGGTGGGCTACGCGGAACCGGTGACGACGAAAGGCTTCGTGTTCATGGACACGCCGGGCTACGACCCGGTGGCGGCGACCGGACAGGTGGCCGGTGGCGCAAACCTGGTGTGCTTCACCACTGGCCGCGGATCAGTGTTCGGCTGCAAGCCTGCGCCATCGATCAAGCTGGCGACCAACACGCCGATGTACCAGCGCATGGAAGACGACATGGACGTGAACTGCGGTGCGATCCTCGATGGCGAAGAAAGTGTGCAGCAGTGCGGCGAGCGGATCTTCAGCCTGATGCTGCGCGTCGCGTCCGGCGAGCGGACCAAAAGCGAGCAGTTCGACTTTGGTGCGGCCGAATTTGCGCCGTGGGTCTTGGGCGCGACGATGTAGCTATCCGACGACCAGTGGAACCCAGCGCAGGTCGTCATGATCCTGGACGAGTAGAAGCACGTAGTGGTGCTTCGCCGCGCGTGCTTCGCTGAGCCTGGCTAGCAGGTCGGCGGGCGTCGTTACCGGAGCCTGCTGCACGCGGAGAATCACAAGGCCCGGACCCAATCCGCCTTCGTCGGCGGCGCTGCCTGGTGTGACGCCAGTGATTACGATGCCAGTCTGAGAATTGGCCAGCTTGAATTTGGCGCGGGTCTCGTCGCTGACCGAAGCGGTCTGCAAGCCGAGATCGGGCAGGTCGACGTGTGTCGGTCGCGCAGACTTGGGGGCAGCGTCCCCAGCGACCGGCTGTTCGTCGGGCCAGACGGCAATTTGTGCCGTGATGGTCTGTTCCTTGCGGTCCCGCCATATCTGCAAGGCGGCAGGCTGGCCGATCGGGGTTGCTGATATCATGCGCGCCAGCGCCCGCGCATCCTTCGGCGCCTGCTTGCCGTATTTGAGGATCACGTCGCCGACCTGAACGCCGGCGCGGGCAGCGGGCGAGTCGGGTTCGACTCCTACCACGATGGTGCCGGCGGTCTCCGGCAGGTCGAGCGCATCGGCGATGTTCGCGGTGACGTCCTGCGTGCGGAGACCGAGCCAGCCCTGTTCCAGATGGCCAAGCCGGCGCAATTGGTCGGCGGCGGTCCGTGCATCATTGCCGGGGATTGCGAAGCCGATGCCTAGCGAGCCGCCTTGCGCGGTGGGCGAGTAGAGCGCGGTGTTCATGCCGATGACGTCGCCGCGCGTATTGAACAGCGGACCGCCTGAGTTGCCGTGATTGATCGCGGCGTCGGTCTGGATGTAGTCGTCGAACGGGGTGGTCAGGATGTCGCGATTCTTCGCGCTGACGATGCCGGCGCTAACTGATTCGCCGATACCGAACGGATTGCCTACCGCGAGCACCTGATCTCCCACGCGCACCTTGTCGCTGTCGCCCCAGACGACGACGGGTAGCGGCTTGGGGGGAGTGACCTCGAGCAGCGCGATGTCGATGGTGCGCCCCGTGCCGCGCAGCTTCGCCGGCAGCGCCGTGCCGTCGGACAGGACCACGGTGATGTCGAGCGCGTTGTCGATCACGTGCCGGTTCGTCACGACCAGTCCCGACGGATCGATGATGAAGCCGGAGCCGAACGCCTCGATCCGCCGTGGCGCGGCCCCGTCGGTTGTGCCTGCGGCGAGCTTATGGATGCTGATGTTGACCACCACCTGCAGCAGTTTCGCGATGCGATGCGTGCGGCCGAATGGCAGCAGGTCCCGTAGCGTCTGCGCTGCGCCGGGTGCCGACGGGAGCGCGGTTGCCAGGACCACCACCGCGGCCGCAATCAGGAACAGACCGGCGCGTCTGCGGCGCATGAGCGTGACCCCTGTGTTATCCCGGTGCGGGTGCCGGCCGTTGCGTGGCACCCGAGAGTGATGGCGCTATAGTGAAGAACCGCCTGCGGACGCAAGAAAGTCCTGGTCTAGCGCTACGAGGCCGGGCAGCGAGGGAATGATGATCGATTGGCTGATGCATTGGGCGGCGGTTCATTATGATCCGCACATTTTCTCCTGGCGCGTTCTGCCTGGATATCTGGGCGCGTTGCTGATCATCGCCTCGTTCATGGTCCGCACCATGATCCCGCTGCGCGCGCTGAGCGCCGGCAGCAATCTTTGCATCATCCTCTACGCCTGGCTGGACGGGCTGTATCCGGCGCTGGTGCTTAACGCCGCACTGCTGCCGCTGAACGTTGTGCGGCTGGTGCAGATGATGAAGCTGGTGCGCCGGGTACGCAACGCGACCCGTGGCGATCACACCATGGACTGGCTCAAGCCGTACATGACGCGCAAGAGTTGCGGGCAAGGTCAATTCCTGTTTCGCAAGGGCGATGAGGCGGACACGATGTTCTATATCGCGTCCGGCTCCTTCATTATTCCCGAGCTTGGCATCGAAAAAGTGCCGGGCGAGTTCGTGGGCGAACTGGGCCTGCTCGCGCCGGATCACCGGCGGACGCAGTCGCTGGAATGCGTCAGCAAGGCCAGCGTGCTGGCGATCAATTACGACCAGGTCTACGAGCTGTTCTTCCAGAACCCCGATTTCGGCTTCTACTTCATGCAACTGGCGGCGGGACGGCTGTTCAACGTGGTCAAATTGCAGGAGGAGGAGCTGGCGCAGCACAGAGGGGGCGCGCGGGTCACCGCCAGCGTGCAGTGACGCCGGCCCTGGCATCGCGCCCCGGTTTGCCGCTACGCTCGCCTGAGCCATAGAGGGAGCAGTCCATGACCGCGCAGACCAAGGGTCGGATCCGTCATGTCGCGCTGAGCGTCGAGGATCCCTGGGAAACCGCCGAATTCTACAAGCAGGCTGTTGGCCTCGAGGAGGTCACAGAACTCGACGGTCCGCTGGCCGAGGGCGTGTTCCTGAGCGACGGCGTCGTCAACCTCGCGATCCTGCACTTCAAGAGCGATGAGGCGTCGCAGGGGACGGGAAAGGACTATGTCGGCATCCACCATATCGGCTTCTGGGTGGATGACGTGGTGGAGCAGGGCAAGATCGCGCGCAACGCGGGTGCCACCTGGATCATGGGCGATCCGAACAACCCGGACGGCTACGAGGTGAAGCACACCGACCTGAGCGGCATCATCTTCGACATCGCGGCGCACGGCTGGGCGGGCTCGCAGAAGAACCCCGGGTCTGACGACAACGTCGTGCATCCGAACCCGCAGCGGCGCCTCGCCAAATTCGACGAGAGGCGTGCGCGCGCTCAGGCGAAGATCGCCGCGATGCGCGCGAGGGAGACTGCCGCAGCAGCCGAGTAGTTATCGTGCGCCGGCCGCATTGGCCGGCGTCCTGCGCTGCGGCGCGGCACTCAGAAAGGCGAGATTCCATCGCAGGTAGCCGCGCGGCTCCACCACGGCGAGCTTGTTGCGCAGCGTAGCGTGCGCGTCGGCCAGGCGGTGGAACGGGATCGACGGATACAGGTGGTGCTCCGCGTGGAATGGCATGTTCCACATCAGCAGCCGCACGGCGGCGCTGGTCAGCATGGTCCGCGTGTTGGTGAGGCCGTTGCGGTCGAACGTGCAGCCGGTGTGTTCGGCCAGCACGTAGGCGCGCAGGAACGGCTGGCAGAGCAGTTGTGGCAGGATCCACAACAGGAAAGGCATGGTCCAGCCGAACAGCAAGCCGGAGACAACGGCGCCACCGCCCATCAGCAGGCTCATCGCGCGGACGCTGCGGATCACTGTGGGAGCCGCCTGGGCCGACACGTAAGGATACCGGCTGAGGTTGCCACGCCAGCAATCGGCGATCACCAGCAGACGTAGTCGCCAATAGGGCAGGCCGGCGATCCGCCGCAGATAGGCACTGACTGTATTGGGCCGCTCCATGTCGAGTTCCGGATCCTGGCCAGGGATCTGCGTGTGCCGGTGATGGGCGAAGTGGAACGCAGTGTAGAAGTGCAGGTTGAGCAGCGATGGACACGCGGCCAGCCACCCGACCACCGCGTTCGCTCGGCGCGAAGCGAATGCGGTCTGGTGCGTTGCCTCGTGTGCCGGCGCGAACAGCGCCACCTGGACCAATCCCAACACCAATATGGCCGGTACCACCGTCCATGGTCCGGAAATTGCCACCAGCCAGCCGGTCAAGCCCAACAGCGCAACGTGTACAGCCGTGCGTCGTATGCCGGCAGCATCGCTCCGCCCTGATAGGCAGCGCAGTTCGGTCGGGCTGAGAACGCGGTCGGAGGCCATGCGGACAATTCTCGGACCTGCCGTCGCTGCTGGCAACGGAGTTGTCGTGGCCTTCATCAACTACGCGCTCCTCTGCGGGGTCTCCGCGAAGGGCCTGATCATGCCAGACGAATGGGGAACGGCTTGATCGCTGGTCAGCGGGGCGGCCATGCGAGCAGGTGGCGGGCATCGAACGCCGCGACGCTGCGCAACATCCGTCCAGCGTGACGGATCCCCTGGTCAGGCAGTGGGTCGAGACTGGCGAACGCGCCGTGCATCTCCTGCACGATGCGGTCAGCGTGCTCGGGGGCGAGGATCAGCACATCGGCTCCGATGAAGCGCTGCACTGGCCAGGTAATGCCGAACTGGCGGGCGTCGCGGTTAAGGCACAGCACCGTCACCTGCGGCCCCAGCGCGTAGGCGATCTTTCCCGCATCGCGCCAGTTGGACACGCCGACGATCGTGCCAGGCGGCACGTTCAGCGACGTCCAGTTGACGGCATCCAGGTCAGGATCGCCATGTGTCACGCGCGCGATGACTGGGTGCAGCCAATCGAAGCGCACCTGTGTCGCAACGACGGCGACCGCGATAACGACGAATACTGCTGTCCCGACGAGTGCGTGACGGACCACCGGCAGTTCCACGCGACTCGCCACTGCGGTGCCCAGTAGCGGAAACAACATCAGGTAGCCGGGGGCTGCCCAGTGGAACAGCACGCGCTGGCTGGACCATGCCGAGACCGCGGCAAACGCGATGATCGGCGGAGCGCCGAGACAGCAAAGCAGCCAGGATCGCCAGTCTCCCGGGCCACGGCGCAGCGCGATCGCGAATACCGCGATCACAGGAAGCCAGATCCACGGCAGCAGGAAAAGCGCCTCGCCGCCCAGCGTGATCAGCGGCGCAAGCGGATGGAAGGTTGCACCGGCGACCCGGCCGCCCTGGAACGCGAAGGACACCCAGTCATGAGCGGCGTTCCATGCCAGAACCGGCGCGAATGCCATCAGCGCGACCAGCGCAGCCAGCCACGGCTTCGGCGTGGCGAGCCAATGCCGGTGCTCGCGGCTGGTCATCAGATAGAGCGCCGCGCCGGCAATCGTCAGAACTGCGGAGTATTTCGACAGCAGCGCCAATCCCGCACACGCACCCGTTGCAAGCCACCATGCCACGGTGCCACGCGTCAGCGCGTGCACAAGGGACAATGCCGCCGCCAGCAGAGCGCAGTCGAGCGGTCCATCAGGCAATACCCAGGTGCCGGTGGTCACACCGAACACTGGCGCAAGGTTCAGCAGCACCGCCGCCCAGAATCCTGCACGTTCATCGGCGATCTCTGCGCCTAGTCGATACATCAGCCAGGTCGAGAACGCGAACAGCACGACAAAGGGCAGGCGCACCACGACCGGGGCCTCGCTCCCGAACAGGTGTGCCGCACCCCAGCTCAACCACCACGCCGCCGGCGGATGGTCGTAGTAGCCCACGCTGAGGATACGGCCCGCGGCAACCATGTAGCTTTCGTCCACGCCAAGCCCGAGCGACGCAGCAAACGCCAGGCGCAGCGCGGTCGTCGCCAGGATGAGCGGCAATATCCTCAAACGTGCGGCGAGGCCGCGCCTACACCTGGCCCCATACTTCGTGTGCCACCTCGACGCAGAGGTGCAGCTTCGCCCACTGCTCGTCCTCGGTCAGAGTGTTGCCTTCTTCGGTGCTGGCGAAGCCGCATTGCGGCGACAGCGCAAGCTGTTCCAGCGGCAGGTACTTTGCCGCCTGATCGATGCGGCGCTTCAGTTCGTCCTTGGTCTCCAGCACGCCCGTCTTGCTGGTCACCAGCCCAAGCACCACAACCTTGTTGCCGCGCGGCACGAAGCGCAGCGGCTCGAACCCGCCGGCCCGGTCGCTGTCGTATTCCATGAAATACGCATCGGCGTTGATGCCGTTGAACAGCACCTCGGCCACCGGCTCGTAGCCGCCTGACGCGACCCAGTGCGAGCGGAAATTGCCGCGGCAGAGGTGCATGCTGATAACCATGCCGTCGGGTCGCCCCTCAATCGCGCGGTTCAGCATGCCGGCATAGATCCCCAGCAGGTTCTCCACATGTTCACCACGTGCCTTCAACCCGGCAATCTGCTCAGGATCGCATAGATAGGCGATGTTCACCTCGTCGAGCTGCAGATAACGGCAGCCTGCGGCACTGAACGCGGTCACGGCCTTGTTGTAAGCCTCACCCAGATCGGCGAAGAAGCCATCCATGTCCGGATAGGTCTTCGCATCGATCGCGCGCCGTCCGCCGCGGAAATGCACGACCGAGGGCGACGGGATGGTCATCTTAGGCATTGCCGTGTTCGCGTGCCCGGCGACGAAGCGGAAATCGTCCAGCATCACAGGCCTGCTCCAGCCGATCTTGCCGGTCACCCGCAGCGCGAGAGGCAGCGGCAGGCCGCCCTTGAACTCGATCTTCTGTTCCGGCTCGTACAGCTCGACGCCCTCAAGCCCCGAGACGAAGTCGAAGTGCCAGAATGCGCGCCGGTATTCGCCGTCGGTCGCCGCGCGCAGGCCGAGTTCCTCCTGCTTGCGGATCGCGCCCGCGATGCAGCGGTCCTCCACCGCGCGGAGAGCCTCGGCGGGCAGTGTGCCAGCCTTGTGCGCAGCGCGGGCTTCGGCCAATTCGCGCGGGCGCAATAGGCTGCCTACGTGGTCGGCACGGAACGGCGGCAGGCTACGCGGCCGAACCGTCTCGCGGGCTGCATTCGGCATGGCCATGGGTAAGCACTCCTAGATTTCCTAGCGCTGTCTACCGTCTGGCCGGGTTGGTGAAAACGCCCGGGGGCGCGGCATGGACCACTCGCCTGTCTGCGACTATCAAACCCGGCCCGCGGTCGCGGGCACCCACTGACGTCACCGGGACAATGATCAACCGCCTGATCGTCGGACTGGCCGAATTCAGCCGCCGCCACGCTCTTGCCGTGACGCTGGGCGGCCTGCTGCTGGCCGCGCTATCGGCGCTTTACGCGACGACGCATCTCGGCGTCAGCACCGATACCGACAAGATGTTCTCCAACAACCTGCCGTGGCGGCAGCAGTCGGACGAACTGAACAAGGATTTTCCGCAGTTCAACAATCTGCTGGTTGCCGTGATCGATGCACGCGAACCGGAGCAGGCCGATGCAACCGCCGCCGCGCTGGCCGACGCGGTCGCGAAGGATCACGAGCATTTCAACTCGGTGCGGCGACCTGACGCGTCGCCCTTCCTGCGGAAGGAGGGGCTTCTGTTCCTGGACACCAAGCAGCTCACCGATCTGATGGACCGGACCATCGATGCGCAGCCGTTCCTGGGGCAGCTCGTTGCCGATCCCACGTCGCGCGGCCTGTTCTCAGC
>DASSRN010000077.1:0-4922 GCA_035701785.1 Acetobacteraceae bacterium
CCGCACCCACGGCCACGACATCCGGCTGACCGTGAAGGAAGCGGCGATACTGAAGCTGCTCTGCTGTTCGGACGGCCAACCGGTGGATCGCCAGATCCTGATGCAGCAGGTCTGGGGATCCGTGGTGCCGGCGACAGTGCACCGGCTGGAGATGCACATCCACCGGCTCCGTCAGAAGATCGAACGGGACCCGCGCCGCCCCGACCTGCTGGTGACCCTGAGCGGAGGCTATCAGCTCGGTCAGGCGCCGAACTGAAGGCCACGCGCCCACTGCATCATCCGGCGGCGACCAACTCCGCCAGCGCCCTGCCGACATCGGCGGTGCCGGCCTGGCCGCCCATGTCGCGGGTCTTCGGGCCACTGTCGCGCAGCAGCGTTTCGATCGAGGCGACGATGGCCTGCCCGGCGGCTGCCTCGCCGAGATGCTCCAGCATCAGCGCCGCTGACCAGATCTGGCCAATCGGATTGCAGACGAACTTGCCGGCGATGTCGGGGGCGGAGCCGTGCACCGGCTCGAACATCGAGGGGAAGGTCCGCTCCGGGTTGATGTTCGCGGATGGCGCGATGCCGATCGAGCCGGCCACGGCGGGGCCCAGATCGCTCAGGATGTCGCCGAACAGGTTGGAGCCGACCACGACGTCGAACCAGTCGGGGTGCTGCACGAAATGCGCGCACAGGATGTCGATGTGGAACTGGTCGGTGCGGATGTCGGGATAGCTCTTGCCCATCAGCGCGAAGCGCTCGTCCCAGTACGGCATGGTGAAGGTGATGCCATTCGACTTGGTGGCCGAGGTCAGGTGCTTCTTCGGCCGCGAGCGCGCCAGTTCGAAGGCGTATTTCAGGATGCGATCGACGCCGTGGCGGGTGAGCACGCTCTGCTGCGAGACGAACTCGCGATCGGTGCCTTCGAACATCCGACCGCCGACCGAGGAGTATTCGCCCTCGGTATTCTCGCGCACGACGTAGAAGTCGATGTCGGCCTCGGTGCGATTGGCGAGCGGCGTGCGCACGCCGGGCATCAGCTTGCAGGGACGGAGGTTCACGTATTGATCGAAGCCACGACGGATCGGAATCAGCAGGCCCCATAGCGAGACATGGTCCGGTACGTCCGGCCAGCCGACGGCACCGAGCAGGATAGAATCGGATTGTGCGAGACGCTCCATGCCATCAGCCGGCATCATCGCACCGGTCTTCTTGTAGGTCTCGCACGACCAGTCGTAATGCGCGAAGTCGAGGCCGAAACCGAAGCGCCGCGAGGCAGCATCCAATACCTTCAGCGCCTCGGGCACGGTCTCCTTGCCGATGCCGTCGCCTGGGACGACTGCGATGCGGTGCGTCTTTGCCATGGGCTATCTCCCTCGCCATCGATGAGTTATCAGCGAATGGTGATCAGTGCGAGAGGGGTCGGCCATGGCCAGACAGGCGCAGGCAATGCCGGGTTCGGCGTCCAGCGACTGGGATCGCGACGCGGCGCTGACCACGGCGCGCATCCTGCTGGAGATCCAGGCGATCAACTTCCGTCCGGACGAGCCGTACACATTCACCTCGGGCTGGAAGTCGCCGGTGTATATCGACTGCCGGCGCATCATCTTCTTCCCACGCGCGCGGAATAAGATCTGCGAGCTCGGGGTTGAGAAGATCAACCGCCACATCGGCTACGAGACGATCGAGGCGGTCGCAGGCGGCGAGACCGCCGGCATTCCATTCGCTGCCTGGATCGCCGATCGCATGGCGGCGCCCATGGCGTATGTGCGCAAACAGGCCAAAGGCTTCGGCCGCAATGCGCTGATCGAGGGCGACGTGCCGGAAGGCAAACGCACGCTGCTGGTGGAGGACCTCACCACGGATGGCCAGTCGAAGATCCGCTTCGCCCAGGCGCTGCGCGATGCCGGCGCAATCGTCAATCACACGTTCGTGGTGTTCTTCTACGGCGTGTTTCCCGGTGCGTTCGAGACGCTGTCACGCATGGACATCTCACTGCATCACCTATGCACCTGGTGGGACGTGCTGGAGGCATGCAAGGACCGGCCGTATTTCGCCGAACGGGCGCTCGCCGAAGTGCGGCGGTTCCTGGAGGATCCGGTCGGCTGGTCGGCGGCACATGGCGGCATTGCCTCGGCCGAAGAGGCGATGGCAAGAAAGGCCGCAGCAGAAACCTGAGCCACACCGCAGCCACCGGGAGCAGCCCGCATGAGACTTCTGGCACTGATCGGCGCGCTTGCGATCATCGTCGTCATCGGCGCCGCCGTGTTCTTCTTCGGCGGCTTCTACAGCGTGGCGGCGACCGAGCAGGATCCAGGGCCGGTCGCCTGGGTGCTGGTCCACGTGCGGACGGCATCGATCCGCGAGCACGCCAACGACAAGCCGCCGGGATCGCTGGAGGATCCAGCGCTCATCCACGCTGGTGCAAAGGCATTCGCCACACGCGGCTGTGTCGCCTGCCATGGTGGTCCAGGCGCGCCGTGGCAGAAGTTCTCGGAAGGGCTGAACCCCTCGCCGCCGGATCTGAAGGAGGTCGCCCCCGAGTTGCAGGCCGGCGAGATCTTCTGGGTGGTGAAGAACGGCATCCGAATGACCGGCATGCCGAGTTTCGGTGCGACCGGCGTGCCGGATCAGGAGATCTGGTCGATCGCCGCATTCGTGAAGAAGCTGCCGACGGTGTCGGAGGCGGACTACAAGGCGTGGAGTACGGCGGGGCAGTAGCCAACGCGGGGGCGACCTTCGATGTGACGCTCGCGCCGTGCCGACGATCGCGCGCTTCGGCTTCGAATAGTCATCTATCCGAACGATCACCGGCCGCCGCACGCCCATATTCAAGGTCGCGGGCATGAGGCGATCTTTCTGCTGAATTGCCCCGATGGCCCGCCCGAACTTCGCGCGAACTACGGCTTCAGCTTGCGCGAGCTGAACGATATGGTGGTGCGACTTCAGCAGGTGGTCCAACATGCCTGCGAGGCATGGAGACGATTGCATGGTTTGGTCTGAGGAAGACCTAGCGCGAGCGGAAGCAGAGATGGCTAGGCTGCGCGGCGCTACCGCCACTGCCGTTGCAGCACGCTACGACCGCCGTATCGGCCGGGTTGTGATCCAACTCAGCAGCGGCCTCGAGGTCGCCTTCTCACCGCGCGACGCACAGGGACTGGAGTCTGCTAAGCCCAGTGATCTCAACGTGGTGGAGGTGAGCCCGTCGGGGCTCGGACTGCATTTCCCCAAGATCGACGCAGATCTCTACCTGCCGACCCTGCTGCGAGGTCTGCTCGGCTCACGCGAATGGATGGCGGAACACTTGCGAGCGCAGCGAAGCGGGTCGTCCCGGACAGCGGCGGCATAACGACGCTCGGTCCCCGAGTTGTCACCCCTCCTTGCCCCGCCCTACTGTACGCGGCGAAACCTGAAGCAGGGACCGTGGGATGGACTTCGATCTCTTCGTCATCGGCGGCGGCTCGGCCGGCGTGCGCTGCGCGCGTATCGCTGCCGGCCACGGCGCGCGTGTCGGCGTGGCCGAGGAGCGCTTCTGGGGCGGCACCTGCGTCAATGTCGGCTGCGTGCCGAAAAAGCTGCTGGTGCAGGCCGGTGAATATGGCGCCTGGGCGGAAGACGCCGCCGGCTTCGGCTGGCAGATCAAGAAAGGCCCGCATGACTGGGCCAGGCTGATCGCCGCGAAGGACCGCGAGATCGGCCGGCTCAACGGTATCTACAAACGTCTGCTCGACAATGCCGGCGCGACGATCTTCGAGGCACGCGCGACCTTCGTCGATGCGCACACGCTTGATATCGGCGGGAAGCGGGTGACCGCGGAACGCATCGTCATCGGCACCGGCGGTCATCCGGTGCGGCTGCCGATCCCGGGCGCCGAACTGGGCATCATCTCGGATGACGCGTTCTTTCTGCCGCGGATGCCCGAGCGCGTGGCGATCATCGGATCAGGCTACATCGCAGTGGAGTTCGCCGGCATCTTCGCCGGGCTCGATGCGCAGGTGGATCTGATCTACCGACAGCCGCTGCCGCTGCGCGGCTTCGACATGGACCTGCGCGAGGCACTGGCCGAGGCGCTGGACGCGCAGGGTATCACGCTGCATCCCGGCAGCCGGCCGGCAAAGATCGAAGCCGACGGCGATGCGCGCGTGGTGACGTTCGGCGAAGGCCACAAGCTGCGCACCGACCTGGTGTTCTTCGCCACCGGGCGCGCGCCGGCCACCAGGGGCCTGGGCCTCGAAACGGTCGGCGTGACGATGAACGACGCAGGCGCGGTGGTGGTGGACCAGCACCTGCGCACCAGCGTGCCGCATATCTACGCCATGGGCGACGTGACCGACCGGCTGAACCTGACGCCGGTGGCGATCGCCGAGGGACACGCGCTGGCTGATTCGCTCTTCGGCCGCAACCCGCGCAGCGTGTCGCTGCGCAATGTGCCGACCGCGGTGTTCTCCACTCCGCCGATCGCCACCTGCGGGCTGACCGAAGAGGAAGCCGCACAGCACGGTCCGGTCGATGTGTATCTCAGCAAGTTCACGCCGATGCGCCACACGCTGTCGGGCCGCGCGCGGCGCAGCACGCTGAAGCTGCTGGTCGATCAGG
Organism: Acetobacteraceae bacterium; assembly: GCA_035701785.1. GTDB lineage: Bacteria > Pseudomonadota > Alphaproteobacteria > Acetobacterales > Acetobacteraceae > JAMXLO01. Next base: position 4,579 of record DASSRN010000077.1, read on the forward strand.
TGACGCAGAAGGTCGTCGGCGCGCACATGCTGGGCGAGGACGCACCGGAGATCATGCAGGGCCTGGCGATCGCCATCGTGATGGGCGCGAGCAAGGCGGACTTCGACCGCACGATCGGCATCCATCCGACCGCGGCGGAGGAGTTCGTCACGCTGCGCACGCGCACCCGGGTCGCGGGCGTCGCGAAGGCGGCGGAGTAGCGTCAGGCTTCACTCAACGCGCTTCGCGCCGCACGCAATACCCGCGAAGTCGCCGCGCCCCGGCCGCCGCATCACGACGAAGCCTGCCGTCTCGAGATGCCGGGCGAGGTGCTCGGCGGTGATCCGGGCCATGGACTCGCCACT
>DASSRN010000078.1:0-3903 GCA_035701785.1 Acetobacteraceae bacterium
CAAGTGGGGCCAGCCAGCGGGCGAGTTCGCGCGCCGACAGTTCGGTTGGCGGCGCATTGCCGACCTTGCGCGCCAGCAGCTTCGGTGCGCCATGCGTGCTGATGCCGACGAAGACAAGGTCACCAGGTCCGGCCTGCCTGGCTGCTGCGCCGATCAGCGCAGCCACGGTCGCGTCATCGGCGACGGGGTAGCGTCGCCTGGCAGGCGATACATTGCTCGCGAACGCCGGCAGGACGCGCAGGCGGCTGACACTCTGGAGGCGCGTGGCGAGATCGACCACGTCGTTCTCTGACCACTGCTCGGAATAGAGTCCGAGGCCGATGTAGAATATGCGCCTGGCACCGCCGTCCTGCGCGTCGGCTCGGAAGGCGATCAGGCACAGCAGGGCGACAATCACGATCCGGTGTCTTGTGAAGTGCGACATCGGGTCTCCTGTTCGGGACGTGCCTGACCATGTCTCAGGCCGGCTTCATGTGCCACAACCGGCGCGCAACTTGGAGACCGGATTATGCCAACGGTCATCGGGGCCCATCTGATCGGCAGCGTACCACTGCCGGATGCAGAGACGGTCTTCCGCACGGTGGGGCGTGCGCTCGGTCCGTGTCTCGCGCGCGTGCCGGACGGCGAGACCGGTCAGCGCGGACGCTGGATCTGGTGGCAGCGGGAGATGCTGTTGCGGCATCCAGCAATGGAGGTGGATCACGATACGCCGCCGTTCGAGTTGCGGCAGTGGGACGGCGCAGTGCTCCGCAGCACCGAGTGGCTGCGCTTTTGCGCCGGTGTCGACCCATCCGCGGTGACGTTCGATACCGGCTACGCCGCAGCGGCGCTCGAGTCGTACGCGATCTTCCGACGACTGCGCGATGCGGGCGAGCTTCCTGGGGGAATGCGCTTCCAGGTCTGCCTGCCGACGCCGATCGCCTCGGGCTATATGTACGTCAGCCCCACATCGCTGGCAGACTATCTGCCAGCCTATGAGCGCGCGCTGCTTGCCGCATTGCGCACCATCACCGATGCGATCCCGCATGGCGATCTGTCGATACAGTGGGACGTCTGCCAGGAGGTGCTGGTCTACGAGCAGTTCTTCCCGCACCGCCCGCCAAGCTACAAGGCGGACATCGCAGCCGAGTTGGCGCGGCTGGGCAATGCGGTGCCCGACGATGTCGAGTGCGGCTACCATCTCTGCTACGGCTCGCCGCGCGACGAGCATCTGGTGATGCCGAAGGACGTGGCGATCATGGTCGAGATGACGCAGGGACTCTGCGCGGGCCTGCGCAGGCGACTCGATTTCCTGCACCTGCCGGTGCCGAAGGATCGCACCGATGATGGGTACTTCGCGCCACTCGGCGAACTGGGATTGCCAACCGAGACGATGCTGTACCTGGGACTGATCCACCATGACGATGCGGCAGGCGACCGCGCGCGCATCGCCGCCGCGGGTACGGTCGTGCCGCGCTTCGGGGTGGCGACCGAGTGCGGCTGGGGTCGCACCGATCCCGCGCGCGTGCCAGGCCTGCTGCAAGCGCATCGCGTGGCGATGTCGGCATGAGGCTGGGCACCTGGGTCACCTTGCTGATCGGCGTTGGCTCGGTCGCGGCGGCCCAGCCGCGCAGCTATGGCGACTGGCACGATGATGCGCCCGGCGTGCTGCGCCACATCACGCCGGAGTCGATGCCGCAGCCCTACGCGACGTCGTCCGCCGCCCATGCGCCGTCCGTCGTACCGCGGCCGGCTGGTGCGACGCTGCGCGCGCCACCCGGGTTTTCGGTCGAGCAGTACATGGGCGGGCTGGACGGACCGCGTACTTTGCGTGTGGCGCCGAACGGCGACGTGTTCGTGGCGGAAAGCTCGGCTGGCCGTGTGCGCATCCTGCGCCCCACCGCAAATGGTGCAAAGCCACAGTCGATGGTGTTCGCCACCGGGCTCGATTATCCGTTCGGCATCGCGTTCTGGCCGCCGGGTCCGGAGCCACGCTTCATCTATGTGGCGGAGACCAGCCGGGTGGTGCGCTTCCCCTACGCTCCGGGCGATGTGCGGCCGCGCGGTGCGGCGCAGGTGATCGTGCCGCATCTGCCCACCGGCGGGCACGCCACACGCGACGTGGTGTTCTCGCGCGACGGGCGCACGATGTTCGTGTCGGTGGGATCGTCCGGCAATGTCGATACCAGCGGCGAAGAAGGGCGTGCCGACGTGCTGGCGTTCGACCCGGAAGGCGGTGGCCGGCGCATATTTGCCAGCGGTCTGCGCAACTGCACAGCCGAAGCGATTGCGCCGGTGACCGCGGCGCTGTGGTGCGTGGTGAACGAACGCGACGGGCTGGGGGACGATCTGCCGCCCGACTACGCGACATCGGTGCGCGACGGGGCGTTCTATGGCTGGCCGTGGTACTACATCGGCGATCATGAGGAGCCGCGGCTGAAAGGGCAGCGACGCGATCTTGCGGGTCGGGTCACTGTGCCCGACGTGCTGATCCAGCCGCATTCGGCGCCGCTCGGCATCGCTTTCTATGACGCGACGCAGTTCCCGCAGGCGTATCGCGGCGATGCGTTCGTGACGCTGCGCGGGTCATGGAACCGCGCGCGGCGCACCGGCTACAAGGTGGTGCGGGTGCGCTTCGCCGATGGCAAGCCGACCGGGGAGTATGAGGATTTCCTCACCGGATTCGTGGCGTCCGATCAGGCGGTGTGGGGACGGCCGGTGGGGGTCGCGGTCGCGCAGGACGGGGCGCTGCTGGTCAGCGAGGACGGCAACGGCACGATCTGGCGCATTGCGTATCAGGGGAAGTGAGCGGCTGAGGCACCCCCTCCCGACCTCCCCCGCGAAGCGGGGGAGGGGAAGAGGAGGTTACGCCGATAGGGCCTGCGGTTCGGTGCGGACGCGCTTCACCAGCAGCTTGTTCAGGGCGTGCACGTAGGCGCGCGCCGAGGCGACGATGGTGTCGGTGTCGGCGCCCTGGCCGTCGACCAGCTTGCCGTTCTCCTCCAGCCGCACCGTGGTCTTGGCCTGAGCGTCGGTGCCCTCGGTCACCGCGCCGACCGAGAACAGCACGAGGTTCGCGGTGTGCGGGAAGATCTGCTGGATCGCCTTGAAGGTGGCGTCCACCGGACCGTCGCCGCTGGATACCGCGGCCTTCACCACGCCATCGACCTCCAGTTCCAGTTCGGCGCGCGGCGGCGCCTTCGAGCCGGCGCGCAGGTCCAGCGACACGAAGCGGATGCGCTCGTGGTCGCGCATCACCTCGTCATCGACGAGTGCGACGATGTCGTCGTCGAACACCACCTTCTTGCGGTCGGCGAGATCCTTGAAGCGGCGGAACGCGACGTTGAGTTGGTTGTCGCCGATCTGATAGCCCAGCGTCTTCAGCTTGTCGCGGAACGCGGCGCGGCCGGAGTGCTTGCCCATCACCAGGTTGGACTTGGTCCAGCCGACGCTCTCCGGCGTCATGATCTCATAGGTGCCGGCATGCTTCAGCACGCCGTCCTGGTGGATGCCGGCCTCATGCGCAAAGGCGTTGCGGCCGACGATCGCCTTGTTCGGCTGCACGTCGAAGCCGGTGATGGTGGAGAGCAGCTTGGAGACGCGCAGGATGTTCGGCGTCTTCACGTTGTTCTTGTAGGGAATGGCATCGCTGCGGGTGCGGATCGCCATCACCGCCTCTTCCAGCGAGGCATTGCCGGCGCGCTCGCCGATGCCGTTGATGGTGGACTCCACCTGCCGCACGCCGGCGCGGATCGCGGCCAGCGTGTTCGCCACCGCCAGCCCCAGGTCGTTGTGGTTGTGGGTGGACAGCACGACCTTGTCGGCGCCTGGCACGCGCGTGCGCACCATGGTGAAGATGCGCTCCATGTCCTCCGGCAGTGCGTAGCCGACCGTGTCGGGGATGTTGATCGTGGTGGCGCCGGC
>DASSRN010000079.1:0-3008 GCA_035701785.1 Acetobacteraceae bacterium
GCCTCGGCCTTCTCGCCGAACTCGGCCTTGCTCGCGACCACGGCACTGAGCACCTTGATCGCCTCTGCCCGATTGCCGGTGTCCTTCAGCGCCACGGCATAGTGATACTGCACGCTGGGGTCGTTCCCGGCCTGCGCCACCGCCTGGCGCAACAGCGGCACGGCCTGGGCGAAGCTGCCGTTCGACACCAGTATCCAGCCGAGTGTGTCCGCGGTCTGACCACTCGGCGCCAGCACGTAGGCCTTCTGTGCCAGGTCCTGCGCCCGCTTGTCGCCCTGCTGCTGGTAGATCCAGGCCAGGTTGTTCAGCGCCAGCGCAGAACGTGGCTGCTTGTCCAGCATCTCGCGCAGGATATTCGCCGCGTCATCGAAGCGCTTCGCGCGGATGTACAGGTCGGAGAGCTGCTCGCGGGCGAGCTGGTCGGCTGGATGCTGTGCCACCCAGTCCACCAGCATCTTTGTCGCGGCATCGGTCTGGCCATCGCGCACCATGGCTGCCGAAAGCCGTACGGCGATCGGCCCGGCAGGAACAGTCTTCAGTGCGTCCTGATAGGCGCGCACTGCGTCGGCCGGGCGGTTCGCTGTCATGTACAAGTCGCCCAACAGCGCGCTCGCCTCGGGGAAATCGTGGTTCTGCTGCTGCAGCTGCTTCGCCGTCGCTACCGCGGCATCGATGCCGCCGGTGTTCAGGTCCAGCGCCGCATAGTCCTGAAAAAGCTGGTAGTTGCGCGGAGTCCTGGCCAGGCCTTCCTTGATGACGTTGCGCGCCTGTTCGGTCTCGCCCGCCTGCACCAGCAGACTGGTCAGTGCCCGCCGCGCGGCGAGCAGCGATGGATCCAGCTTCAGAACCTGACCATACGTTTCGCGTGCCAGGTCCTTCTGGCCGAGTGCCAGCTGTGCAGCAGCCTTCACGCCGAGTAGTTCGGCACTGCCTGCCGTTGCAGAATCCTTGTCGAGCAGCGACAGCGCCTCGGCCGGCTTGCCGGCGCGTACATACAGCTCGCCCAGGCTTGCCGTGAGCTTGGCATTGGCTGGCTGGGCATTGTGCGCCTTCTGCACCAGTGAAAGTGCCTCTGCCAACCGATTGGTCTGCACGTATTGCGAGACCAGCATCGTAAGCGCCGGCTCCGATGCAGGGTCTTTCTCAAGCAGTGAAGACAGCAGCTTCTCCGCTGCCTCCGGCTTGCCCTGCATCGCCATCACGCGCGCCAGGTTGACCTGTGCGGGAACGAAGTTCGGGTCCTGCTTCAGGATGCCGGTGAAATCCGCCGCGGCTCCGTCGTAGTTTAGCTGCGCAAGCTTCAGCAGACCTTCGAGGTTCTTCACCACCGGCGTGTCGCCCTGCGCGGCACGCACCTTGGCGATCGCATCCGCGGCCTTGCCCAGGTCGGCGGTCGCGAGCGCGGCGAAGAACAAAGCTTCGGCGACCTGTGGTGCAGCGGGCGCCAGGCCCAGCGTGCGTTCCAGATCGTCGACCGCAGAGTCGGCATGGCCCGCACCGACACGTGCGGTCGCCAGGCGGGTTTGCAGGCCGACATCATTCGGTGCGAGCGATTCCGCCTTCTGGAACGCCTTTACTGATTCCTCGCTGCGACCAGTGGCTGCATAGGCACGGCCGAGCAGATCGTAGGTGTCCGCATCGCCCTGCCCTGATGCGGTCGCTCCGGCGAGAGTCTCCGCAGCGAGATCGGGACGGCCCTTGGCGAACTGTAGTCGGGCCAGCACCTTGTATCCGGTGAGATCTTTCGGCGAGCGCGCAATGAAGCGCCGGATGGCGTCCTCCGCCTGCGCCGTCTGGCCAAGCTGCTCCTTGATGATGGCTTGCAGGAAAAAGCCGCGCGGATACTTGCCGAGATCGTTGGCAATCCGGTCAAGTGTCGCATCTGCAGCTTTGTAGTCCTTCGCCTCGGCCTGCGTCACCGCCTGCAGGTAGATCGCCTGCTCGTTGTTTGGCGCTGCCTTCAACACCACGTCGAGGTCGCCCTTCGCCTTGTCGATCTGGCCGGCGCCGATCAGCAGTCCGGCGCGCTCAAGCAACGCACCCAGATGGCCAGGCTGATCTTCCAGCAGCCCGTCGAGCACGGCCACCGCATCCTTCGGTGCGCCTTTTGCACGCAGCAGATCGGCCTTGGCCATCAGTGCGTCCGACGACTTCGGCTGTTTGTCGAGCGCGTGGTCGATCTTCTCCTGCGCGGCGTCGAATTCACCGCGAGCCGCCAGCAGCCGCGCCGCAGCGAGCAGCGGTTCGATCGCATCCGGAGCGGTCTTCTCGGCAAGCGCGAACGACTCCTTTGCGGCATCGACATCGCCCAGCCCGATCTGCGCATAGCCACGCGCCACCAGGATCTGCGCGTCCACTGTCGGGTCCGCACCGTCCGTGTTCAGCTGCGCCAAGAGGTCCTTGTACCGCTGCTGCGCGAGCAGCGCCTGCGCGAGCAGCGATACAGCCTGTCGCGCGTCGAAGCCTCGGTCGCGTGCGGCCCGTGCCTCACGCTCGGCGGCGACCGGGTCACCTATCTCCAGGCTCACCCGGCCCAGCCAGAAATGTGCCTCTGCGTTCTGCGGATCCGAGCGCACGGCGTTGCGCAGGTTGATCTGTGCGGTACGCAGATCCCCCTTCTGCATCGCCGCACGTGCATCGTCGAGGTCGTCCGCCTGGGCCGCGAGCGGAAGACTCAGCCAGCCGGCCAGGAACAGACCGCACAGATACCGCATGCGCATGGCTGGCAACCTCATTCCAGATCGAGATCGGAATCGCCAACGGCCTTCGCCGCCTCCGGCGCGATCCCGTGTGCGTCCAACAAATCGTACAGCGTGGGTCGGCTGATACCCAGCAGTTTCGCTGCGACAGACAGGGTGCCGTTGGCACGCGCCAGGGCAAGCTGCAACACTTCGCGCTCGGCACGCAGCCTTGCCGCACGCAGGTCAAGTGTCGGCGCGGCATACGCTGCGGGCGCAAGTTCGAGGTCGGCGGCATCGATCAGACGCCCCTCCGCCATGATCACCGCC
>DASSRN010000080.1:0-3236 GCA_035701785.1 Acetobacteraceae bacterium
CGAGGTCACACCGCAAAAGTTCCGCCTCGATGTCGATGGCGCGGTGGACAACCGGATAAGCCTGACACTCGATGAATTCATGGCTCTGCCGCAGAGCGAAAGCGTGTCGGACATCCACTGTGTTACGCAGTGGTCGCGATATGACAACCACTGGAGGGGTGTCGCGGCGCGCGCGTTGTTGGAGATCGTGAAGCCGAAGCCGGAGGCGCGGCATGTCCTGTTTCACAGCTTCGATGGCTACACGGCCAATGTGCGGCTGGAGCAGTTCGACCAGCCGGATGTGTTCCTGGTGTACGAGTGGGAAGGCAAGCCGCTGACGCGCGCGCATGGCGGACCGGTGCGGATGCTGATGCCCCGGCTGTATTTCTGGAAGTCGGCGAAGTGGCTGCGGCGCATCCAGTTCACCATCAGTGACCATCCGGGATTCTGGGAACAGCGTGGCTATCACAACAACGGCGACCCGTGGCGGGAGGAGCGCTATGACTGAACCGACGCGTCGTGTGCTGCTGATGGCTGCAATGGGGGTTGGCGTGGCTGCGAACAAGGAAGCGCTGGCGTGGGATTTCAGCTTCCCCGCGATCGACGAAGGCAGGCTGGACTTCGCCACGTTCAAAGGGCGTGTTCTGCTGGTGACCAACACGGCGAGCTTCTGTGGCTACACCTATCAATACGAAGGGCTGGAGAAGCTGCACAAGGCGGACGAGGCTCGCGGGCTGACGGTGATCGGCGTGCCGTCGCAGGACTTCAACCAGGAGTCGGCCGACAACGGCACGGTGAAGACGTTCTGCGAGGCGACATTCGGCGTACAGTTCCCGATGGCCGGCATATCGCATGTCCGCGGCGCGTCGGCGGCGCCGTTCTACGCCTGGGTGCGCGAGCAGCGACGCTGGGAGCCAGGCTGGAACTTCAACAAGGTGCTGATAGGGCGCGATGGGCGGATCGCCGGCACATTCGGGTCGGGCGACGAACCGCAGGGGCCAAAACTGTCGCAAGCGATAGCGGCGGCGCTGCAACAATCGTGATGCCGTCCCTTGCGCCTGCACCGCTCTTGCCGGCACAACTGATCTCCAACGCACGGTTGCTTCCCGATCGCACTTCCATCCTGCCATTGCTGCCGAAGCGCAAGGTGATTGCCGAAGTTGGCGTCGCTTTGGGTGATTTCTCCGAGCTTTTCATCAGCAATTGCGAGCCGGCGCACTTCTTTGCCATCGACCTGTTCACGCTGCATGATCTTGCTGAACTGTGGGGTCGACCAACCCGAGAGCTGTTCAGCGGCGGCACCCATAGCGAATTCTATCAAAGGCGTTTCGAGCACCAGATCGCTTCGGGAAGACTCACCCTGCTGCAGGGTGACAGCGCAGCCATGCTGGCGAGCCTTGAGGATGCCAGTCTAGACATCGTGTATATCGACGCGGACCATGGCTACGAGGCAGTGAAGCGCGAACTTGCGGTCGTCAAAACGAAAGTCAGGACCGATGGCTGGATCATCCTGAACGATTACGTGATGACCGACCTTGCCGGGGGCAACGCGTCTTATGGAGTGATCCAGGCAACCAACGAGTTCATGATCGATGAAGGCTGGGAGATGGTCTATCTCGCCTTTCACGCCTATATGTATTGCGATGTTGTGCTCCGGAAAGCTCGACAGGTTCAGTAAGATTACGTGGCCGGGTCGGCTACGCAATTTCTCGTCAGACTGAGTGAGGCAGGCTCAGCAGGTCTGCCAGCGCACGCCGAGGCGCCACCAGATCCGCCAGCGTGTAGCCGTCGAGCACCGACAGGAACGCCTTCAGCGCATCGGCCAGAGCGTGCTGTAGCACGCAGGCGTCATTGATGACGCAGCGGGCCGGGGCGGCGAAACACGCCACGATCGCCATGTCCGGTTCCGTGCGCCGCACCACCGCACCGATATTGATAGTGGAGGGCGGCCGCGCCAGGCGCAGCCCGCCGCGGCGACCGCGCACCGTTGCCACATCGCCGCTGACCGCGAGCTGGTGCACCACCTTCATCAGGTGATTTGCCGAAATCCCAAAGGCCTTCGCAATGTCGGCGATCGTGACCAGCCGCTCTGGCTGAAGCGCCAGGTAGATCAGCGTGCGCAGCGTATAGTCGGTGAAGTCGGTCAGACGCATGCAATCTCCAACCTCTACTCGACTCTGCTCACTCTGATCGCTGTTCTTGCCAGCAGGTCCTGGACCACGACGTGGAACATGGCCTCGGTCAGCCGGCCCGTGTTCGTGTTGAGCCTGGACACGTGATAGCTGTCGGCGAGCAACCGGTCCCCCGGCAGGTCGTGGATCATCCCATGACGAAACGGTGCACGGCTTGGGCGTATTCCATGCGCGCGCAGAACAGCGTTATGCGCGGTGCCGCCAAGTGCCAGGATTCCTCGCAGGCGGGGCATTGCCTTTACCTCCGCAGCCAGGAACCGGTTGCAGGCACCGATCTCGGCTGGTGTAGGCAAATTGGCCGGCGGTACGCAGCGCACTGAATTGGTCACCCGACAGCCGATCAGCCGCAACTTGTCGCCTGGGTCGGCGCGGTAGCAACCTTCTGCGAGTCCGAAATGCAACAGCGTCCGATAGAGCAGCTCGCCGGCAAAATCGCCGGTGAACGGTCGCCCGGTGCGGTTCGCGCCGCGCACCCCTGGCGCCAGCCCGACGACCAGCAACGGCGCATCCAGCTTGCCGAAGCTGGGTACCGGGGCGTTGAACCAGTCGGCATGTGCCGCACGATTGGTCTGGCGATAGTCGGCCAGCCGAGGACAGAGAGAACAGTCGGGGGGCGGCGCCTCCGCCTGCGTTCCGCTCACGCGGCGTCGTGCGGATCGGGGAACGGCTCGGCCGGCGTTTGTCGCAAGGGAGCGGAGCGGACGCGAGGCTCGGTCTGGCGGCGGGTGAACTCGGGCGCGATCTCGGCCAGTTCCAGGAACTGGTCTGCCTGCCGGCGCAACTCGTCAGCCACCATCGGCGGGCTGGTGCGGATCGACGAGACCACTGAGACGCGCACGCCCTTGCGCTGCATTGCTTCCACCAAGCGACGGAAGTCAGAATCGCCGCTGAACAAGACTGCGTGATCGATCCGGGGGGCGAGCTCCAGCATGTCAACCGCCACCTCGATATCCATGTTCCCCTTCACCCGGCGACGCCCCGCCGAATCGGTGAACTCCTTGGCTGGCTTGGTCACCAGCGTGTAACCGTTGTAGGCAAGCCAGTCGGTTAGCGGCTTCAGCGGTG
>DASSRN010000081.1:0-2222 GCA_035701785.1 Acetobacteraceae bacterium
AGGGAGTTCAGCGCCCCCTCTCCCGCGAAGCGGGGGAGGGTTGGGGAGGGGGCGCCGATCAATGCGCTATCAGTCGCCGTGTGGCACCGACATCATCGCCATCACGCGAAACCGATATTGTCAGATCCCATTGGCCCGCACTCGGCAGCGCGGTGTCGGCGATATAGCGGCCAGCATCGGTTTCCCGGAACTGCAGCGCATGCGTGGCCGACGCGCCCAGCGGGCGCTCGGCCGATGCACTCACCACCGCCCCCCGCAGCGGCGCACCATCGGCACCGCTCAGCCTTACCTCCGGCAAGCCGGCGGCGTCGATCTGCGCTGCCACCGTCCAGCCCAGCGCGTTGGCGCGCTGCTCGCGCTCGAGCACCGCGTCGTAGTGGTTGCTCAGCGCAAAGCCTTCGTCGCCCGCCTTGCCGGGGAAGCTGTGCAGCGCCGCATAGACCATGCCTGCATTGACCACGACGACGAAGCCCAGGCCCGCCGCGATGGCGAGCGGGAAATACCTCCAGAGCGTTGGTCTCATCGCGGCCCCATGAACAGTGAATGATAGACGGTCTGCTCGCCGGTCTCCGTGTTGCGCAGCACGAAGTCGATGTTCTGCGAACCATCGACCAGGCGCTCCGGCGTCCCTGCGACGGTGACGCGGAACGTACCGACGCTGTCGCCCCTCACCGTCAGCCCGAGCCGGCCTGCCGGTCCCAGATCCTCGGCGACCTCGGCCAATGACGCGCCGTTCAGGCCTTCGGTGTGCAGCTCGAACAGCGCGATGTTCGGCCCCTTGTTGACGATCTTCACGGTGTAGCCGTTGCGCAGGTCGCCGTCCGGCAGGCGCACGAACAACGGCGCGCGGTCGTGCAGCACCGACAGGCCGACCGACGAGCGCATCGCCAGCGCTACCGTCATCACCACCAGCACGAGCACCATGGCCGACGCATAGATCAGCGTGCGCGGGCGCAGCAGATGCAGCGTGGTCTGCCGCCCTTCCGCCTTCGCCGCCTGATCGGCGAGCGTATCCCAGGTGATCAGCCATTTCGGCCGCCCGGTGCGCTCCATCACGTGGTTGCAGGCATCGATGCACAGACCGCAGTTGATGCACTCCAGCTGGATGCCGTCGCGGATATCGATCCCGGTGGGGCACGCGGTGACGCAGGCGCCGCAATCGACGCAGTCACCCGCCGGCGCATCGTCATGCCGCTTGCCGCGCATGCGCGGCTCGCCACGCCAGCCCTGATAGGTGACGGTGATGCTCTGCTCATCCAGCATCGCCGACTGGAAGCGCGGCCACGGGCACATGTAGGTGCACACCTGCTCGCGCGCCCAGCCGGCCAGCAGATAGGTGGTCGCGGTGAACAGGAAGGTGAAGAAATACACTTCCTTTGATGCGGTGCCGGTCCAGAACTCCACCGTCACCGTCGGCGCATCGACGTAGTACATGATCCACGCGCCGCCAGTCCAGAACGCGACGCCCAGCCAGGCCGCGTGCTTCGCCGTCTTGCGCCATATGATGTCGAACGAAACCGGTTCGGCATCGCGCTTCATGCGCTCGTTGCGGTCGCCCTCGAGGCACCGCTCGATCCACATGAAGAGATCGGTCCACACGGTCTGCGGACAGGTATAGCCGCACCACACGCGGCCAATGACGCTGGTGACCAGGAACAGTCCGACCGCGCCCATGATCAGCAGGCCGGTCAGGTAATAGATGTCCTGCGGCCAGAACTCGAGATTGAAGAAGTAGAACCGCTCGTTCCACAGCGACAGCAGCACCGCCTGGTCCGGCTGGTTGACGCCGCGATGCCAGCGCAGCCAGGGCAGCAGATAGTAGATCCCTAGACAGACGATCAGCACCGCCCATTTGAAGCGCCGCACCGGACCGTGCACCGTCTTCGGATAGACCCGCACGCGGTTGGCGTAGAGATGATCGCCCACTTCCTCGCGCTGGAGCTGAAGCAAACGGTCCGCCTTGCTGATACGCGACATATGTCTACTCGCCGCCACCCAATGAGTGCACGTAAAGTGCCAGACTCTTGATCGTCGCTTCGTCGAGCCTGGTATGCCAGGCCGGCATCACACCCATCCGCGGCGCGGTGATCTGTGCGACCACAGTGGCGCGGTCGCCACCGTAGAGGTGAACACGGGACGCCAGGCGCGGCGCGCCCTTCTCGCGATCCCCCTCCCCGGACTCGCCATGGCAGATCGCACAATTCTCCGCGAACAGCTGTTTG
>DASSRN010000082.1:0-7400 GCA_035701785.1 Acetobacteraceae bacterium
GAGCGAGGACGCGATCAGGTTAGGTGACGGCATCAGGCCGTAGCCGTTGGAGTGGTGCTCGTTTACGCACACCGCGTCGAAGCCGCAGTCGGCGGCGTGTTCCAGTTCGTCCATGAAGTCGTTGTACATGTGATGGGCGCGACGCGGGTCGAACAGCGAAGAGTGGATGTCCACCCACACCGACGGGTGCTGGTCGCGGAAGCCCTCGGGCAGTTCGGTGTAGGGCATCAGGTGGAACCACATGAGCTTCATGGCGCGCATTCTCCCGATGGTGCTGGCGGGGAGTAGATCACCGCGGGGTGTGGAAGGGAAATCGCTTCCTGGTGGTTGCGTGGCGGTTTTGTGGTTCGCCAGATAAGCTGCAGCGATGTCGCAGAACCACGCTGATGTCGCCTTGGAATATCCCTATGCACAGCCGCCGGCGTCGGGCGAGCTGGTGGAGATCGCTGCGGGGGTGGGCTGGTTCCGCTTGCCGCTGCCGTATCGGCTGGATCATGTGAACGTCTATGTGATCCGGCACGACGACGGCTGGACGGTGCTGGACACCGGGCTTGGCACCGATGCGTGCCGCGATGCGTGGGGGATGATCCTGCGCGGGCCGCTTGCGGGTGAGCGGCTGACGTCGATGGTGGTGACGCACTTCCATCCCGATCATGTCGGGTTGGCGGGGTGGCTTTCGCGGGAGTTCGGACTGCCGCTGTCGATGCCGCGGCCGGAGTATCTCTACAGCCTGGCGCTGCAATATGCGCCGGGTGATCTGGGCGCCGACATGCACCGGCCGTTCTATCGTCGGCATGGGCTGTCGGCGGAGGTGACTGAGGCGGTGCTTGGGCGCGGACACCACTACCTGCGGCAAACGACCGGCGTGCCGACGACGTATCACCGCATCCAGCATGGCGACACGCTGCCGACCGGGCGCCGCAGCTTCCGGGTGATCACGGGCGGTGGGCATGCGCTGGAGCAGGCGATGCTGTATCGCGCTGAGGAGCGGCTGTTCTTTGCCGCGGATCAGGTGATCGCGCGCATCTCGCCCAATGTCAGCGTGCATGCGATGGAGCCGGACCTGGATGCGCTGGGGATCTATCTGCGCTCGCTGGCTGGGCTACGCGATACCGTGGCTGATGACGTGCTGGTGCTGCCGGGGCACGGGCTGCCGTTCCGCGGGCTGCATGCGCGGATTGGCGAGCTGCTGCTGCATCATCGGCAGCGCTGCGATGCGATAGCCGAGGCGTGTGGGCGTGTGCCGCTGTCGGTGGCGGAGCTGGTGCCGCACGTGTTTCATCGCGAGCTGGACGAGCACCAGACGGGGTTCGCATTCGGCGAGGTGCTGGCGCACGTCAACCACATGCTGGTGTTGGGGGAGTTGGTGATGGAGGAAGGGGCGGACAGGATCGATCGGTATCGGGCGAAGGGGGTTCGGTAGGGACTGTGCGTGCCGGCAGCGGTCGTGCGGTTGCAGGGACGGCGCTAAGCGCAATTTCTTATCCCCGTGGCGCGCCGTGGTCCTCCATCGTCCTCCGTGTTGAATCACAACCCGTGCAACCGCACTGGCCTCGCGGACTACGCACCGTGAGGAGGCGATCAGGATGGGAACCAGTCGCCAAGTATTTGCTTTGGTGTATGCCGAAGCTGCGCGAGATCGACTGCTGGCTGCTCGCCGTCGTCGGCCATATCGGCGCGGCTATACGTGACGCTGTTCTGCACTGGTCGGCCACTACCGCTGGGACTCGCGGGCGCAGACTGGGAGGGTCGCGCAGGACGCTCTCGATCTCGGCTCGCTCACGACGGATCGTCGCGCGCCAGCCGGCATGCGGTTCGACCGCCGGCGAGGCCTGGAGCTTCATCAGATGCACGAGAACTGTGCGGATACGGCTCGCCAGTTCACGCGCCTGCGATTTGCCCAAGGCCTCGATCTCCTGGCGCTGAGTGCAACGGCGGCACGCCAGCTGCGGCTGCGGAGTTCCGGTTGGTAGTGCCGCTTAAGGAGGTGCTGCAGCAGCCGCGCCAACCGATTGCGCAGCTCGCGGCGCGTGTTGCCACCCACGGCTTCGACCTCCTCCGCGAGATTCAGCCAGTCCAGTTCGGCATCATTGACCAGCTCGCCAGCCGCGCGTCGTCGCAGCAGCGTCGCCTGCTGCTCGGTCCCAGAGGGTAAAGTCGTCGTCGTAGAGGCCGCTCACAGCATCCGCTGCAGGATCAGCTTCTGCACATCCGAGGTACCCTCGTAGATCTGGCACACCCGTACGTCGCGGTAGATCCGCTCCACCGGGTAGTCCGCCAGATAGCCGTACCCACCCAACGTCTGGATCGCCGCGGTGCAAACCGCCTCCGCCGCCTCGCTGGCGAACAGCTTCGCCATGCACGCTGCCTCCAGCGCCGGCGCGCCTTCCGCCTTCAGCCGCGCTGCGTGCAGCGTCATCTGGCGCGCCGCTTCCACCTTGGTCTTGGCATCGACAAGGCGGAAACCCACGGCCTGGAAGTCCATGATGCGGCCACCGAACGCCTGGCGCTCCTTGGCGTATTGCACCGCGTAGTCAAGCGCGGCGCGGGCCATGCCGACACTCTGGGCGGCGATGCCGATGCGGCCGCTCTCCAGCGTGGAGAGCGCGATCTTGTAGCCCTCGCCTTCGGCGCCGATGCGCTGGTCCTCGGGCACCTCCATATCCTCGAACGCCAGTGCGCATGTCTCGGACGCCTTCTGGCCAAGCTTCTCCTCGCGCCGCGCCACGACATAGCCGGGGGCGGCCTTGTCCACCACGAAGCAGGAGATGCCCTTGCGCCCGGCGGACTGGTCGGTGACGGCGAACAGCACCGTGTAGCCCGGGATGCCGGCGGAGCTGATGAACTGCTTGGCGCCGTTGATGACGTAGCGGTCGCCTTTC
Source organism: Acetobacteraceae bacterium (assembly GCA_035701785.1). Lineage (GTDB taxonomy): Bacteria > Pseudomonadota > Alphaproteobacteria > Acetobacterales > Acetobacteraceae > JAMXLO01. The sequence goes on from DASSRN010000082.1 coordinate 2,883, forward strand.
TTGACCGCGCGCGTCTTCAGGTTCGAGGCGTCCGAGCCGGCCTGCGGCTCGGTCAGCGCGAACGAGCCGACCGCCTCGCCGGTGGCCAGCGGGCGCAGGAAGCGGTCCTTCTGCTGGTCGGTGCCGTACTGGTCGAAGATGATGCAGGTGGGCGAGTTGTGGACGCTCACCATGGTAGAGACCGAGCCGTCGCCGGCGGCGATCTCCTCGAGCAGCAGCGCGTAGGTGACCGGGTCGATTTCCGAGCCGTCCCACTGCGCCGGCGTGGTCGCGCCGAAGATGCCGAGTTCCCCCAGTTCGCGGATGATCTCGGGCTCGATCGCGCCCGCCTTCTCGCGCGCTGCGGCGCCAGGGGCGAGCCGTTCCGTGGCGAACCGCCGCGCCATATCGATGACTATGGAGTCGGTGCCGATCGGGGTGTGGTCGGGCATGGCTGGCCTCCTTGTGGCGGCCACGATAGGTTGCTGTCGTGTCCGATGTCGATGTGGTGGTGATAGGCGCCGGGCTGGCCGGCCTGGGCGCGGCGACGGCGTTGCGCGCCGCGGGACGCCGCGCGGTGGTGCTGGAGGCGGCCGAGCGGATCGGGGGACGGGCCTGGACCACATACCCGGCTGAACTCGGCGGCGCCTGGTTCGACATGGGCGCGGTGTGGCTGCACAGCGCCGAAGTGAACCCGCTCGTGCCGATCGCGGAGCGGGCGGGCGATACGCTGCTGCGCGCCGACGCGCTGCGGCAGGAGCGCACCTTCGTCGGCCAGCGCGAGGCGACCGCCGACGAGTACGACGATTACGCCGCCTCGTGGGGCCGCTACGAGGCGAAGGCGGCCGAGATCCTGCGCAAGACAGACGATGTGCCGCTGGCGGCAATCGCGCGGGCGCTGCCGGATGATCCCTGGGCCTTGACGGTGGAAACCTGGGAAGGGCCGATCATCTGCTGCGCCAGCGCCGACGAGTTCAGCGCGCGCGACTGGCTGCGCAACGTGCTGTCGGGCAGCAATCTCGTGCCGCAGGGCGGCATCGGCGCGTTCGTCGCGCGCCGGCTGGGCGAGGGGCTGGACATCCGGCTGGCCACGCCGGCGACGCGCGTGGTGTGGCACGGCACGGGCGTTGCGGTGGAGACGCCGCGGGGCACCATCACAGCGGACTCCGTCATCGTCACCGTGTCCACCGGCGTGCTGGCAGCGGGGGCGATCGTGTTCGACCCACCATTGCCAACGGAGACGCAGGCAACGATCCACGCCCTGCCGATGGGGCTGGCGATGAAGGTGGCGCTGCGGGCCACCGGGCCGGACCGGCTCGGCCTGCCGCTGCACTGTTCGGTGGACCGGCAGGTGCAGCGCAGCGGCGATCCCACGATGGGTTTTCAGTGCTGGCCCTACAAACGTGACTACGTGCAGGGCTGGGTCGGCGGCCCGGTGGCGTGGGACCTGGCGCGTGCCGGTGAGGCGGCGGCGGTGGACTTCGCACTCGGCCAATTGCGCGCGCTGTTCGGCGGCCGGGTGGACCGGCTGTTCGGTGGCGGCCGACACTTCGTCACGCGCTGGGACGCAGATCCGCTGGTGCGCGGCGCCTATTCGTTCGTGCGCCCGGGCGATGCCGACGCGCGGATGGCGCTGGCGCAGCCGCTGGCCGACGGGCGGCTGCTGTTCGCCGGCGAGGCGTGCCACAACGGCATGGCCGGCACGGTCGCGGGGGCGTGGATCAGCGGCCAGGATGCGGCCCGCGCCGCGGCATGATAGCGTCGACGGCAGGAGGAACGTGTCATGACCATCCAGGCACTTGGTTACCTCGGCATCGGCTCCGACCGGCTCGACGACTGGACGGACTACGCCACCAACTGGCTGGGCATGCAGGCGGTGGATCGTGGCGGCGGGGTTCGCGCCTTCCGCATGGACGATCGCAGCCAGCGTCTGGTGATCGACCGCTCGCTACCTGAGGGACAACGCTACTTCGGCTGGGAGGTCGCCGATGCCGCGGCACTCGACGCGCTGGCCGCGCGGCTCGAGGCTGCGGGCACCGCGGTGACGCGCGAGCCGCGGGCGCTGGCCGACCAGCGCTTCGTCGGCGGGCTGATATCGTTCGCCGACCCGTCCGGCAATCGGCTGGAGGCGTTTCACGGCGCGCTGCTGGCGGATGAGGAGTTCCGGCCAGGGCGCTCGATCTCCGGGTTCCGCACCGGTCCGATGGGCCTGGGCCACGCCGTGCTGCTGGTGACCGCGATCGAGCCGGCGCTGCGGTTCTACTGCGACCTGCTGGGCTTCCGCGTCAGCGACTTCATCCGCTCGCCGATCACCGCGTATTTCCTGCACGTCAACGCGCGCCACCACAGCGTCGCACTGTTCGAGGCGCCGCACGCCGGCATGCATCACCTGATGATCGAGCTCTACTCGTTCGACGATGTCGGCCAGGGCTATGACATCGCACTCGGCGAGAAGGACAGAGTGGTCGCGACGCTGGGGCGCCATCCAAACGACCTGATGACGTCGTTCTACATGCGCACGCCGTCCGACATCCTGGTGGAGTATGGCTGGGGCGGCGTCGAGGTGGACGATGCCACCTGGCAGCCGACCGAAATGACGAGTGTCGCCAGCTTCTGGGGCCACCAGGGCCTGTTCCAGGCGATCGGCGGCGAGAGTCCGGCGCCGCTGCCCTCGGGGTCGCGTGCGCCGCTGCAGGTGATCGACGGCAACTACCACCGGATGAGCGGCGTCTGCCCCTGGTGGGATGCGATGAAGCGCTGAGAGGAGAACAAGAATGCTGTCACGCGAGGAAAACGAACTGATCACCCGCGTCGGCCAAGGCACGCCGATGGGCAATGCGATGCGTCGCTATTGGATCCCGGCGCTGCTGTCGCGCGAGATCCCCGAGAAGGACGGCCCACCGGTGCGCACGCGGCTGTTGGGCGAGGACCTGGTGGCGTTCCGCGACACCGAGGGCCGCATCGGCCTGATCGAGGAATTCTGCCCGCACCGGCGCGTGTCGCTGTTTTTCGGCCGCAACGAGGAATGCGGGCTGCGCTGCGTGTATCACGGCTGGAAGTTCGATGTGACCGGCGCGTGCGTCGACATGATGAACGAGCCGGAGGAATACGACTTCAAGCACAAGGTGCGCGTCACAGCGTATCCCACCTGCGAGCTTGGCGGCATCGTGTGGGCGTATATGGGGCCGGCCGAGAAGATGCCGCCGCTGCCGAAATTCGCCTGGACGCAGGCGCCGGAGGCGAACCGCCACGTCACCAAGGTGATCGAGGAGTGCAACTGGCTCCAGGCGCTAGAAGGCGGCATCGACACGTCGCACGCGCCGATCCTGCACCGGCTGCTGACCGACAGTTCGAAGCGCGGCGGCATCAAGCCGTCGAACCCGTTCGTGCGCGGCAAGGCGCCGAAGCTGGTGGTGGACATCACCGACTACGGCTACCAGTACGCTGGCATCCGTCCGCTCGACGGCGGCGAAAGCGTCCATATCCGCAGCTATCAGTTCGTCATGCCGTTCCATCAGATCCGGCCGTCGAAGTCGGAGAGCGGGCTCGAGCTCGACGCCGGCCACATCTGGGTGCCGATCGATGACGATAACTGCGTGGTCTACAACTGGAGCTTCTGTCCCGACGGTCCGCTGACCGAGGAGGACAAGCTGGAGCGCGGCCTGGGTAACGGACCGCTGCACGTCGATCCGGCGACGTTCCGCTCCAAGGCGAACCGCAGCAATAACTACATGCTGGACCGCGAGGTGCAGAGGACCGAGACGTATTCCGGCATCGACGGCATCAATGCGCAGGACCGGGCGCTGCAGGAGAGCATGGGGCGCATCGTGGATCGCTCGAAGGAGCATCTCGGTCCGGCCGACAAGGCGATCATCCAGGCACGCAAGCTGCTGCGGCAGGCGGTGAAGACGGTGGAGGCGGGCGGGTCTCCCGACGGCACCGGCACCAGCTATTACCCGCTGCGTGCGCACGAGCAGGTGCTGCGGGCCAGTGCGGACTGGCGCGCGGAGATGGCGCCGGAGATGAAGCGGGAGACGATCCTGCAAACGGTGTGAGGCGACGCGGTGCCGGTTCAGTGCCGGCCACCATCGTGCCAGCGGTCGAGCCAGGCGATGAATTCTGCGAACGGCAGCGGCGGGCTGAAGTAGTGGCCTTGCAGGCCGCTTATCCCTAGGTCGGTCAGCTTCTGAGCCACGGCGGCGCTGCCGACGCCTTCGGCGACACATTCCAGGTCGAGATCGCGCGCCAGATTGATGACCGAACGCACGATCGCCAGCGAGTCGTGTGAGGTCTCGATCTCACCTACGAACGACTTGTCGATCTTGACGCCGGAGAACGGCAGCTGGCGCAGTGCGGTGAGCGACGAGTGGCCGGTGCCGAAGTCGTCGAGCGCGACGGAGAAGCCCTTGAGGCGCAGGCGCGTCACGACCCCGGCTGTCTCCTGCGGATCGTGCATCGCAACACTCTCGGTGATCTCGATTCCTACGGAATCGGCGGGCGCTCCGTGGCGGGCGAGCAGGGCGGCCAGCCGGTCGGGGA
>DASSRN010000083.1:0-7009 GCA_035701785.1 Acetobacteraceae bacterium
ACAAGCTGGCACGCGCCTATCCCGACACATCCAAAGAGTCAAAATCACTGTGACGAGGTACTAGTCGCGCGACGGCGTGTGACTTCGACTTCTCGAATGCCTTCATCAGTGCCGCTGGCAGCCATGGATGCCGTTCGGCGAGCGCGCGGCGGATGCCGAGGATATGCATGATCGGAAATATGCCGGTCTTGCGGAACCATTCGGCCGCAGACGCCGCGTGATCTGGAAACACCACCCCACCTGTGGATGACGTCCAAAGCACGACGGTGCACGCGGGCCGATCACCGCGTCGACTGCGCCATCCGCCGCAGGCCGGAGATGGTCGCGCCTTCCGGTGCGTCCTCGATGCGTACGTCATGCGGCAGGTCCAGCGTGATCTTCTCGCTGCGTCCTGGCTGCTCATAGCCGCCGCGCACCCAGATGATCTCCGAAGGCTTGACCCCGTATTCGTCTTCCAGCACGGCGCGCGTCCAGACATTGGCGGTGACCTGGTATTCCGGCACGCCGACGCGCCGTCCATTCAGATCTTCGGGCCGGACGATGCCGCGATCGGTGCGGATGTAGATGGAGTTGTGGCGGAACGAGCGTGACGGGAATACCGGTATGCCGACATAGGGACAGTCGCCGGCCGCGGTCTTCAGCGTGAAACTGCTCATCGACAGTTCGCAGATGTCGAAGTCGGCGTGGCGAAAGGCGCGGAAGAATATCTCCTCCGGTTCCAGCAGCATGAACACCGGATCGACGCCGTCTATCTGCACGGCGCCGTCCACCAGTGGGCGAACCCGATCGTAGTCGCCGATTGCAATCGACAGAGCGAGCTTGCGCATTGCACGCCTCCGTTGGTGGTCCACGCATCGAAGGCAGTTCGCACGCCGCTGTCCAGGTCAGCAGGACGCGGCGTCGCGTCGCACTCTGAACAGTGCCGCAAAGTTCGTGCGCGACATCAGTGTCAGGCATCGCGGGACGAAGCCGGCAAGGTTCCGGTCTGCGCCGGCTTCGAGCATCAGCGCATAGTCGAATTGGCGCAGGTCGGCGGAGCCCGCACCAGGATCGGCCACCAGTGCGGCGTGCGGTGGGATGTCGTGTGCCTCGCGTGCCAGACGGGCGTAGGTTGGTCGCAGGCGGATCGGCTGCTGTGCCGGGTTCGCGAACAGCAGCGGCCAGAAGGCGTGTTGCTCGATCACGAGCAATGCTGGCAGATGGTACTCTGCGCGCAGACCATTCGACAGGATTCTGCTGTGTGGTCCCGAGGCCCAGTAGGTGGGCGCTTCCTCGGGGGGCACGTTGGTCATGTAGACCGATGCGCCGGGTGGAACGTTGGCGATGACGCTGCGCAACTCGGCGAGGTCGTGGCGCTGTTTGGCCCACGCTTCAGCCAAGACAGCCATCCGAATCGCGAACAACGTAATCAGCGCGACGGCAGCGACCCGCCTCGTCCATGCCGGCAATCGCGTGGGCTCGGTCGCGGCAAACAGCAGGAATCCCAGCATCAGGGCGATGCGCGTATCGAGAAAGCTGGCGCTCTTCAGATCAAACGGCAGAACGATATAGAGCGCCGCCAACAAAGCGATCGCCGGTACCATGCGCCGCGATACGGCGACCCAGCCGAGGACGATCGCGATGGCGACGCCACTGGCGACCAGTACAGCACTGCCGACATCGAGCGGCAGCAGGTAGTTGATGAAAGGACTGACCAGTTGCAGGAGCTTTTCCTGCGGCGTCATCCAGTGTGTCTGGGCGGGCGCGTCGCGCAGGGGTGCCAGCCAGGCAAGAACCAGTGGCGGCACGATCGCCGGCAGTAGCGCCATGCCGCGATGCAGCCATCGCTGGTCGCGCCACGCCGCCTGCACCTCGGCACTGCCGATCAGCACCAGAAAGAATAGCGGCGCTACCAGGTGGCAAAAGAACAGCGCGACCGTTGTGACCGATGCTCCGGCGATGGTCGCGGCCGGCCTAGGTTCGCGCCAGCGCAGCCATCCGGCGGCAGCCAGCATGGCTAGGCCACAGCCGATCTCCCAGTTCAGAAAACCCAGCAGAAATCCTGCGTTGTAGGCGACGAGGGCTGATGCCAGCGGCCAGTACGAGCGCCGTCTGAACAGCACGCGGTGCAGTGCGACGACGCCGGCCAGGTTCAGCAGCAGGATGCTGCCTAGCAGCACGCGCCCGGCGATATGCACTGGCATCAGGTGCAGCATTTCCGGGGCAACAAGGTCGGCTGCGAGGTTCGGTATGATCGTCCAGTGCGGCTCGAACATCGGCGCCAGGATCGGGTCCGCGTCGCCAGAGGCGAGCAGGACGAAGCGCGCGAGGTGGTTGGGATAGTCCAGCACCGGCGGGACGTCGACAATGAGCAGCGGAGCAAGCAGTGAGACCGATACCAATGCTGCTGCCGCCCACCATGCGCCGCGGGTGCTCACGCGGCAGCGCCACGCATCACAGAGCGCGGGCGAAGCCGTCAACGCGGTGAGCATCGATCGCCCACTGCACCTTCCATTCACCGCTTTGGATCTGCTCGCCGTAGCTGCGCGGAATTTCGATGACGTGCTGCCCGCCGTGCACCGTTCCAACATAGCTGCTGCACATGAGCGTACCGGTCGCATCCACCAGCGACCAGCGCACGACAGTGCCGTCGGGATGATCCAGCTTCAGCGCCATGCTGACGCTGCTGTGGTTGGCGCCGACGTGATCCCGCGCATCCGTGACGATCTGCGTGCCAGGGACGACGCGACTGCCATAGGCGAACCAGCTGTCGTGCGTGAGCGCAGCATCGCGTGCCAAAGGCCAGATGCAGGCGCGGAGAAAATGCTGATCGGACCACCGGCTGGTCCGGTCGACGCCGGCCAGCCAGTTCCGCATCGTGTCTTCAACCCGGTCGAGTACCCCACCTCGCACGCCGAACAGGCCGGCAAGCATCAGCTCACAATGCGAGAAGTAGTCGCGGATGATGTGGAACGGCAAGCCGCTCTCAAGCCATGCGTCAATCCAGCCGGTCTCCCGGGTGGACAGCAGGCTGTCGGCGTCGCGGCAGATCACCGCATCGGCGTCGCGGTCGTGGAGTGCCAGGAAGCGCCACATTGTCTTGGGTAAGATGCGCGTCGGACCATCAGCGGTTATGACCTGGGCGCCCGCGGCGCGCAGCCGGTCCAGAACTTCGGCGGGGACCGTGTCGTCCACATAGTAGCGACATATCCAGCCGGGCAGCAGGCGGGGTACCGTTTCGGCATTCAGGATGGCCGTTTCGCAGTAGCGCGGCCTGCCACCGAACAGACTGAAGGCAACAAGTCGCGTGCCGCCCGGTCGTGCGGGCACTGACGGCGGCGGCCCGTGCTTCAGGGGAATGCTGGCATCCTTGAGCACCAAAGCCCGGCGCCCCGCCCGACGTGCCCGTTCAACGTCATTCATGTAGCCGTAGGCTTCGGCCAGGCCGTCGAAGGTATCCGGGTCGCCCGGCATCTGCTGTGCCGCAACCAGCAGATGTTTTTCGGCCGCATCGTACTCCTGCAACCGGAGGCAGGCGACGCCAAGCTTGCGGTAGGCTGGAAAACAGTTGGGAGCGGCAGCAATCAGCCCATGCAGGGCACGCGCCGCTTCGCGATATTCACCAGCCACCAGCAAAGCGTCGATGCGAGCCTGGACATGTGCGAGCGCCTGCTCCTCTGCCATCGGTGAGCGATAGCGCGCGTCCGAGGATGCGGCAACGACGGGGCCGTGCCCAAGGGCTAGTAAGCGCTCCAGTGCCCCGGCACCCAGCGATAGCCGTCCCAACGCGGCGCCACCCAGACGGGGTGATGGGCATTCGGCCCGTAATAGGCCGGGGGCGGCGACTGGTAGTAGCCATAAGGCGGGACGCCCGGAGCGATCCATACGCCGTTGAGCCAATAGGCGTGCCCGCTCGACGTGCCAGCCAACAGAATGGCTGCCGCAACAACTAGGCCGCCGACGGCGCGACGGAGAATAGCCCGTGTTTTCGCTGTCATGTGCCTGTCCTCCGCCCAGTGCGGACCTGAGGTCAGGCTCTCGATCTACCGGAACCGAAATCTGCCGGCTTCAATGCCCGCCTGGGCCATTCCGACTTGGCACTGCTCTAAGCGCATTTATTCGTATCTGTCATTGATCTGGATCAAACTGCGCTATCTATCCCTAGCTCTATCAGGGCCAGGCCGCTTTCGGGATCCTTCCGCTTGCGGAGGTGGGCTGGGGTTTCGGTAAGCACCACTTCGAGGGTAGGCCGGACGTGCGCCTCGAAGAGATGACCGGCCAAAGCTGCGCCATCGCGGCGGCCAAACACGACGTGAACGTGCAGGGAAGGCTTGCTGTCGGGCCCAAGCGCGATATCACCCATAAAAGATGCGACCTCCACCTGCTCGCGAACCGGAATGCGGCGATAATCCTTGGTCTGCCAGTCGAAGTAGCCCAGTACGGCGTCGCTGAACGCGCCGATGGCGGTCACCTGGGCGGCGCTGAGATTTTCGCGGGCGGCCAGTGCGGTGAGTGACGCGACGACTTCGTCGCCGGTGTCTAGGATGACGGCGAACGTGCGTTGCCCGTCGGACTGGTGGATCAGTTTGGCCTGCATCGTCGTCTTACCTGTTCAGGCAGTTCCCATGGGGAACGGCGCGAGCGACGTGCAGTTCCCGAGGCAGCGCTGAGGGGCTGAGGATGGCGACATATTCCAAGCCGGAAGACTGGGCCGGGCGCATCGTCGTGGTGACCGGCGGCAGTTCCGGGATCGGTCGGGCATTCGTCGAGCGTCTATCGACGCATGGTGCCCACGTTATCGCCTGCGGACGCAATCAGGCGGCGCTGGATCACCTGCAGGCTGGACAGCCCCAGGTCGAGGCCGTGCGTTGCGACATTTCGGTGCGCGACAACGTACTCACACTGGTCGCGGCGCTCCGTGACCGCCATGGCAGGCTCGATGTGCTGATCAACAACGCCGGGGTCATGGAGCGGGTGGACCTGTTGGACGATGCGGTCTCCGACGATGCGATCGAGCATGAGATCGCGGTGAACTTGACCGGCACGATCGTGCTGACGCGGCGATGCCTGCCCCTGCTGCGTGCCGGACGCGATCCGATGGTCGTGATGATCACCTCGGGCTATGCGCTGCTGCCGGCGACGCGCGCGCCGACCTATTCGGCGACCAAGGCCGCATTGCACTCCTTCACCATGTCGCTGCGGCGGCAGGTGGCACCAGCTGGCATTCGGATCGTCGAGGTGCTGCCGCCACTGGTGGACACGCCCGCCACCCGCTCCGTGACCGGCCGCAAGATGCCGGCGCCGGCACTGGTGGAGGCGGCGCTGCGCGACATCGGTAGGGGGCGTGACGAAAGCCTGCCGGGTCAGGTCGGCTTTCTGCCGGTCATGATGCGTATCGCGCCCGGGTATATCGCGCGGCGGGTCGCGCAATCATAGGCTCGGTGAGCCGCTACAGGCCGAGATCGCTCAGCCCTGGATGATCCATTGGCCGGGGACCCAGCGGCCAGCGGAACAAACGGTCGGCTTCGCGGATCGGCACATCGTTGATGCTGGCTTCGCGACGTCGCATCAGACCTTCGGCGTCGAATTCCCACTGCTCATTGCCGTGTGCGCGGAACCAGTTGCCCGAGTCGTCGCGCCACTCGTACTGGAAGCGCACTGCGATGTGGTCGCCGTGGAACGCCCAAAGCTCCTTGATCAGGCGGTATTCCAGCTCGCGCGCCCACTTGCGGTGCAGGAACGCGACAATGGCCTCGCGCCCCTGGAAGAACTCGGCACGGTTGCGCCAGCGGCTGTCCACCGTGTAGGCGCCCGCGACCCGCTCGGGGTCACGGGTGTTCCACGCGTCCTCCGCCATTCGCACCTTCTGCGTGGCGCTCTCCAGCGTGAACGGTGGCAATGGCCGTCGGGCCATCTTGCGTCTCCCTGGGTTCAGATCCCGCGCACCATCTGCGACGTCCGCCTGAGGATCGCCGCTGCCTGCGTGACGATCCGCTCGATGATCTCGGCTGCGGTCGGCGCATCGCTGATCAGGTCTACACCCTCGCCGGCCCACACCACGCGCGTTGCGAAATCGTTGGCCGCGGTGGCCAGATAGGCAGCTTCCTGCGCCGGGCGATCAGCCGCCAGTGCGTCCTCGTTGCCGTGCCAGCGTGCCGAAAACTGATTGCGCAGGGCACGGCCAGGATAGCTCGCCGGCCACGGCGCGCTGCGCACGATATCGAACACACGGGTCTGCTCGGTCTGGTCGCCGCCGGCTGACATGATCGCTGTCTGCATCGCCTGGTCCCACAGCGACTCGCGGCACGTGGTGAAGCGCGTCCCCATGGAGATACCGGCCGCACCCAAGGCCAGTGCCGCGGCGAGGCCCCGGCCATCGGCGATGCCGCCGGCGGCGACAACCGGGGTCGGCGCCACGGCATCCACCACAGCGGGGACCAGCCCCATAGTGCCGCGCGTGGTGCCGGAGTGGCCGCCGGCATCGCGGCCCTGGGCGATGATGATGTCGGCGCCGGCTGTGGCGGCTTCCCTGGCCTGCGCCACTGTCTGCACCTGGCAGATGAGCTTGCAGCCGGCCTCCCTGACGCGGGCGGCGAACGGGCGCGGATCGGCGAACGACAGCATCACCGCGGCGGGCCGCGCGCTGAGCGCGATGTCGAGTGCCGCGGGATTGCTTTCCAGCGCCCAGGTGATGAAGCCGATGCCCACGCGTGCATTGCCGGCTTCGGCCAACTGGGCGCGGATCGTGTCGGCGTTGGCGTAGCCGGTGCCGATCAGGCCGAGGCCACCGGCATGGGTCACGGCCGCAGCGAGGCGGCCGCTGGCAGCTCCTCCCATCGGCGCCAGCAGGATCGGATGCTCGATGCCGAGAAGTCGCGTGAGCGCGGTCTCGATAACAGCCATGAGGGCAGCCTAGCGGAATGCGGATGGCATTTCACGCCGGCGGGCATAGCGCAGCCGGAACACGCGTGGCCACTCGCTGGCGTGAGCAAACAGTACTCCTGCTGCTTCCCGCCGCAGTAGTTTTGCT
>DASSRN010000084.1:0-2192 GCA_035701785.1 Acetobacteraceae bacterium
AATACTTCGTCCAACTGGGCTGCCCGGTCTTGTTCGTCCGTTCCAGTCGTCGCCTCTCACGTCCCACAGACATGACGCACAAACTTCAGCTCGGATCCTATCACTACTTTGGCACTTTGGAAGCATGCTGCGAGATTCGCCTGTGGCAGTGCGGGCAACGATAAGGAATCGCAGGCGGAGCGAACAGCTTGGCGATGATGGCGCGACGGATCTCAGGCAGCGACGGCTGCGGCGGCGGTCCGTTGCGGACCAGCTTTTTTCCCCCGCCCCGCCGCCTTCAGGCGCCGGTGTTGCAGCCAGGCAAAGGCGATGCAGGTCATCAGCGCGTGCCGATGCAGCCCGGTCCAGGAGCGTCCTTCGAAGTCGCCAAGGCCAAGTTCCTGCTTGAGTTGCTGATGGACCTGCTCGCACGACCAGCGCGCCTTGACGGCCGCGGCCAGCCGTCGCAGCGAGCTCCGCTTCGGCAGGGTGCTGAGATAGTACTTCTTCTCGCCGCTGTCGCGCCATTCACCGATCAGCCAGACCGCCTCGCCCGGCAGGCGGGTGCCCTCGGCATTGACCGGCCCATCCGCCACGCGCACCCGCACCGCGGCGAAGCGCGCATTGAGCGGGCCCTTGGTGCCGTTGCGCCAGGTGATGCGACGCCAGCGCTGCGTCTCCAGCATCTCGGCCGCCGAGCGCGGTGGCCGGTTGGGTCGCGGGTGCTTCGCTGGCCGCCCGCTCGGCGTGCGCGCCGGGCGCAACTTGACGGTGGGGAGATAGACCAGCTGGGTGCAGGCGATGCCCCCCGCCCAGGCCAACGCGCGTTCATCGAGCCCATCGCGGAAGGCGGGGCTGCTGGCGAAACCGGCATCGGCCAGCACGCAGGAAAAGCGCAGCCCGGCCGCACGTACCCGGTCGATCTCGGCCAGCGCGATCGCCGGCTTGGTCTGCGCTGTGCGCGCCGCTTCCGGCACCCCCGCCGCTTCGCAGCGCTCCGGATTTTCCGTCCAGGTGGCGGGCAGGAACAGCCGAAGCCCGACCGGCAGCGGCACCTCGCCGCGCGAAAGCGTCAGCGTGACCAGCACCTGCGCGTTCGCCACCTTGCCCAGTTCGCCACAGTATTGCCGCGCCACCCCGACCGAGAGATCGCCTTTCTTGGGAATACCCGTATCATCGACCACCAGCACGGCGTCCTCACCGCCGACCTGCCGGTCGACCTGGTCTGCCAATACGCGCCACAGCGGCGCGTCATCCCAGGCCTCGCTGCTGATGAAATGGTGCAACCGGTCGTGGCTGGACAGGCCAAGCCGCTCGGCCATCGGCTGGATGCTCTTGCGCCCGCCCGATCCCAGCAGCCCGCGCACATACAACGGCGCCATCTTGCGCCGCGTGCTGCGCCCGGTCGCATCGAGGAAGGGTTCAAGCCAGTGGTCGAGGTCAGCGTCGATATCGCGCGGTAGAAAAAGGGCAGTTCCCAATTGCATGGTTGAAAAATGGTATCGCGCACTCCAATTTAAAGTGCCAAGGTAGTGTTAGCTACAGCAGCACCAGCCTGTAGCCAGTCTCAACCGCCCTACCCTTACAACACTGTGGACGGCCCGGCCGCATCGTTTCAGGTCCACGAGTACGCAAGAATCGCGACGGAAATGACGGCGTGCCATGTCAGGCCGCAGGCATGGGGAGACAAAATCTTTGCCATCCTCAAAACCTCAATACCAATCGGCCGTGATGACCTGCGGCAAGCGATGGCCGATGGGATACATGACGCGAAGGTCCAGATCGACTTCACTCTTCCGGCAGACTTCAAAGTATTCTGCAACGACTTTCTCGGGCGCGACCATTGGGAACGCGTGGGTGACGGGCTGGTCTATGGCTGTTGGACTGTATGGAATGGCAACATGAACGGCGCGACGCTTGGCGACGGGCCGCCGCCGATACTGTTGACGGGCACCGATCAACCGAAATGTCCAGGCAACCAGCAGTAGCTTCGCCAACAGTTCTTGCTGTGTTCCATGCCCGCACGCTAGAGTTGCGCTATGTCACCCGCGTCCGACCAATTGATCGACGCCGCCATGGCCCGCGCGCTGCACGCCGACGCCTGCCGCAAGCATGGGCCTTCCGGCCCTATCAGGTGCTGGGATGATGTGATCACCGCAGGCCCGTTACCCGTAACGGTACTCGACATAGCGCCGACGATGAATTTCGAGCAA
>DASSRN010000085.1:0-7298 GCA_035701785.1 Acetobacteraceae bacterium
ACCAACAGCTTTGCCCAGCGCGACCTGGGCGACGTGCTGGTCGCCTGGGAGAACGAAGCCTGGCTCGTGCGCCAGGAGTTCGGCGCCGATGCGTTCGAGATCGTCTATCCGTCGCTCAGCATTCTCGCCGAACCGCCGGTGGCGTGGGTAGATGCGGTGGTGGACAGGCGCGGCACCCGGGCGCTTGCCGAGGCGTATCTGCGCTTCCTCTATACGAAGGAAGGCCAGGACATCGCCGCCGCCAACTACTATCGCCCGCGCGATGCCGCGGTGGCGCAGAAATATGCCGAGAAGTATCCGACGCTGAAGCTGGTCACCATCCAGGACTTTGGTGGCTGGGATGCCGCACAGTCCACCTACTTCGCCGACGGTGGTATGTTCGATCGCGTGTTCACACCGGGGAAATGATGCCGGCCGCACGGCGGTCCGCTTTGCCGGGCTTCGCCCCGACCTTCGCACTTACCTCGCTTTGGCTGTCGCTGATCGTGCTGGTGCCGCTGGCGGCGCTGGTGCTGCGGCCGTGGGAGCTGGGTGCGGCGGGCGTATGGCACTCGGTGACTGAGCCACGTGTGCTGGCCGCGCTGCGCCTGAGCTTCGGCACCGCGGTGGTGGCGGCACTGGTGAACATGCCGTTCGGCCTGTTGGTCGCCTGGGTGATGGTGCGCTACCGGTTTCCCGGGCGGAACCTCGCCGACTCGCTGATCGACATGCCGCTGGCGCTGCCGACCGCGGTCGCCGGCATCGCACTTACCGCGCTGTTCGCACCGAAGGGCTGGATCGGCGCCCTGCTCGCGCCGCTGGGCATCAAGGTCGCCTATACGCCGCTGGGCATCCTTGTCGCGCTGATCTTCGTCGGCCTGCCCTTCGTCGTGCGCACGCTGGAGCCGGTAGTGATGGAGCTGCCGCGTGAGGCGGAGGAGGCCGCCGCAACGCTTGGCGCCACGCGCGCGCAGATCCTGTGGCGCGTCGTGCTGCCGGCGCTGATGCCGGGACTATTGGCCGGGTTCGGCGCGGCGCTGGCGCGCGGCGTCGGCGAATACGGCTCGGTCATCTTCATCGCCGGCAACATGCCGATGATCAGCGAGATCGCGCCGCTGCTGATCGTGATCCGGCTGGAGCAGCTGGACTATGCCGGGGCGGCGGCGCTGGGGCTGGTGATGCTGGCGGTGTCGTTCGTCATCCTGCTTTCGCTCAACCTGCTGCGACGCCGGATGGGCGACCATCCGGCATGAACACGTCCGCAACCGAGGAGGCGCCGGCGACGCGCGCGCTGCTGACCGCGCTGACGCTGGTGCTGCTGGTCGTGCTGCTGCTGCTGCCGCTGATCGTGGTGCTGACCGAGGCGCTGCAACACGGGCTCGCTGGCGTGCTGGCAACGTTGTCCGAACCGGAGGCGCTCGCCGCGATCCGCCTGACGCTGCTGGTCGCCGCGATCAGCGTGCCGGTGAACACGGTGTGCGGGCTCGCCGCAGCCTGGTGCGTCGGCCGGTTCCGCTTTCCGGGACGGGGGCTGCTGGTGACACTGATCGAACTGCCGTTCTCGGTCTCGCCGGTGATCTCCGGCCTGGTGTGGGTGCTGCTGTTCGGCGCCAACGGCTGGCTGGGACCGACGCTGGACCGGCTCGACATCCGCATCATCTTCGCGGTGCCGGGCCTGGTGCTCGCCACCACCTTCGTCACCTTCCCGTTCGTCGCGCGCACACTGATCCCGCTGATGGAACAGCAGGGCGCGGCCGAGGAAGAGGCGGCGCTGACGCTGGGCGCAACCGGCTGGCAGACATTCTGGCGGGTGACGCTGCCGAACATCCGCTGGGGGCTGCTGTACGGCGTGCTGCTGTGCAATGCCCGCGCGATGGGTGAGTTCGGCGCGGTCGCCGTGGTGTCCGGCCACGTGCGCGGACAGACCATGACGATGCCGCTACAGGTTGAGGCGCTGTTCAACGACTACGACTGGGTGGGCGCCTTCACCATGGCCGGGCTGCTGGCGCTGCTGGCGTTGGTGACGCTGGTGGTGAAGGCGGCGCTGGAATGGCGGATCGGCGTGCGCGGCGGAGGGCTGCTGTGACCGTCGAGCTGCGCAACCTGCACCGCTCGTTCGGCGGGGTGGCGGCACTGGACGGCGTCAGCCTGACGATCGGCCAGGGGGAGTTCCTGGCGTTGCTCGGCCCGTCCGGATCGGGCAAGACGACGCTGCTGCGTGTGCTGGCCGGGCTCGAATTCCTCGATGCGGGCGAGGTTACGATCGACGGCCGCCGGATGGATGGGGTGCCGGCGCGCGAACGCGGCGTCGGGCTGGTGTTCCAGCACTACGCGCTGTTCCGGCACATGACCGTGGCGCGCAATGTCGCCTTCGGGCTGGAGGTGCTGCCGCGCAGCCGGCGCCCGGCGCGGCGCGACGTCGCCAGCCGCGTGCGCTCGCTGCTGGAGATGATGCAGATCGGCGAACTGGGCGATCGCTATCCGGAGCAGATCTCGGGCGGCCAGCGCCAGCGCGTCGCCCTGGCGCGTGCCCTGGCGATCGAGCCGCGGCTGCTGCTGCTGGACGAACCGTTCGGCGCACTGGACGCGCGCGTGCGCAAGAGCCTGCGGATCTGGCTGCGCGAACTGCACGAGCGGATGGGGCTCACCAGCGTCTTTGTCACTCATGACCAGGCGGAGGCGATGGAGATGGCCGATCGCGTCGCCGTGCTGCGCGCCGGGCAAATCGAGCAGGTGGACGAACCGGACCGGCTGTATGCCGAGCCGGCCAGCGCCTTTGTGCACGAGTTCCTGGGCGAGGCAGTGCGGTTCGAGGCCGTGGTGGAGGGTGGCACCGCCCGCATCGCGACGCTGCCCGGGGTGGCGCTCGACACAGATTGCCCGGCCGGACCGGCGATCGTGCTGATCCGTCCGCACGAGATCAGGCTGCGGCCCGGACCGGGGCCGGCGCAGGCGGTCGGCATGCATGCCAACGGCCCGCTGTGGCGGGTGCGGTTGGCGCTGCCCGGACAGGTACTGGAGGTGCTGCGCACCGAGGGCGCGTGGCGACCAGAGGTGGGCCAGACCTGCGATCTCGACCTGTCGCGGGCGCGGGTCTATCCCGCCAACAGCATGTGGTAATTTCTTACCACACGCTGATTCGCTTGACGGTACAGGCGGTTTCGCCCATATCGGCGCCGCCAGCTGACAGGGTAGCAGATGAAATCGACGATCTCGCTGAAGCCAGCCGAGGTGAAGAAGGACTGGGTGCTGATCGACGCCGAGGGCGTCGTTCTCGGCAGGCTCGCGGCCATCATCGCCAACCGGCTGCGCGGCAAGCACAAGCCGCAGTTCACCCCGCATGTCGATTGCGGCGACAACATCGTGGTGATCAACGCCGGCAAGGTGCGGGTCACCGGCAACAAGACGGACCAGTCGATCTTCTACTACCACACCGGCTACCCGGGCGGCATCAAGGGCCGCAGCATCCGCCAGCGGCTGGATGGCAAGCACCCCGAGCAGGTGCTGGAGAAGGCGGTGGAGCGGATGATCACCCGCGGGCCGCTGCAGCGGCGGCAGATGAAGCACCTGTATGTATATGCCGGCGCCGAGCACAAGCACGCGGCGCAGCAGCCCGTGCCGCTCGATGTCGCGGCGATGAACCCGAAGAACAAGCGAGGCTGATCCCGCATGTCCGGAACCACCCGTACACTCGCCGACCTGAAGGATGTGCTGGCCGCGCAGCAGGCCGCGACCGCCGCTGCTGCACCTCCCGGCACTGTGCCCACGCCCAGCGACCAGCCGCCGCGCGAGCCGAAGCGCGACGCATTGGGCCGCTCCTACGCCACCGGGCGGCGTAAGAACGCGGTCGCACGGGTGTGGATCAAGCCTGGCAAGGGCGAGATCACGGTGAACGACAAGCAGGTCGTGCAGTATTTTGCGCGCCCTGTGCTGCGGATGCTGCTCACCCAGCCGTTCCTGGTGGCGGACCGCTACAACCAGTTCGACGTGTACTGCACCGTCACGGGCGGCGGACTGTCGGGCCAGGCCGGCGCGGTGCGGCATGGGATTTCCCGCGCGCTCACCAACTACGAGCCTGACCTGCGCGGCATCCTGAAGGTCGCCGGCTTCCTCACCCGCGACCCGCGCGTGGTGGAGCGCAAGAAGTACGGCAAGGCGAAGGCGCGACGAAGCTTCCAGTTCAGCAAGCGGTAGTTTGGCATGACTGGAGGCAATTCGACATGGCGCATAAGCCAAGCGTGTTCATCGACGGAGAGGCCGGAACCACAGGGCTAGGCATTCGCGACCGCCTGCTCGCGCTGCCCGACATCGAGCTCAAGAGCATTGGTGCCGAGTACCGCAAGGACTCGGCGGCGCGGCGCGACATGATGGCGCAGGTCGATGCGGTCATCCTGTGCCTGCCCGATGATGCGGCGCGTGAGTCCGCGATGCTGGCGAATGGGTTGGGCAATGCAGCACCGAAGCTGCTGGACGCCAGCACCGCGCATCGCGTGCATCCCGACTGGGCCTACGGCTTTCCCGAGATGCAGCCCGGCCAGGCTGAGAAGATCGCTGGCGCGCGCAAAGTGGCCAATCCCGGCTGCTATCCGACGGGCGTGATCGGCCTGGTCCGGCCGCTGGTGGATGCCGGCGTCATGCCGCCCGACTATCCGGTCACCATCAACGCGGTCAGCGGCTATTCCGGCGGCGGGCGCTCGATGATCGAAGCGCACGAAAAGACCGGTGGGCCGGCATTCGAACTGTACGCGCTGAAGCTCGAGCACAAGCACCTGCCGGAGACGCAACTCTACTGCGGCCTGACGCGGCGGCCGATCTTCGTTCCTTCGGTGGGACACTACCGCCAGGGCATGCTGGTCTCCGTGCCGGTGCATCTCGATACGCTGCCGGGCAAGCCCACCGGCGCCGATCTGCACGCCGTGCTGGAGGCACGCTATCGCGGCTGCAAGTACGTGCACGTCACGTCGCCCGCCGGCGACGGCAAGCTGGAGCCGGAAGGGCTCAACGACACCAACCTGCTGGAGCTGACGGTGCATGCCAGCGACAGGCATCGTCAGGCGGTGCTGGTGGCGCGGCTCGACAACCTGGGCAAAGGCGCCTCCGGCGCCGCGGTGCAGAACCTGCGGCTGATGCTGGGCCTGCCGGATGCCTGACCTGCAGGGTCCTGGCCCGATCTACTCGCTGGACGGCGTCACGCCCAAGGTGGCGCCGGACGCATTCATCGCGCCAACGGCGGCGGTGATCGGCGACGTCGAGGTCGGGTCGGAGACCGGCATCTGGTTCCAC
Source organism: Acetobacteraceae bacterium (assembly GCA_035701785.1). Classification (GTDB taxonomy): domain Bacteria; phylum Pseudomonadota; class Alphaproteobacteria; order Acetobacterales; family Acetobacteraceae; genus JAMXLO01. Next base: position 5,263 of record DASSRN010000085.1, read on the forward strand.
TGCCTGGTGCGCGGCGACCTCTGCCACATCCGCATCGGTGCGCGCACCAACATCCAGGACGGCGCGATCATCCACGTCGATTCCGGCGGCATGGCGGCGATCATCGGGGACGATGTCACCGTGGGGCACAACGCGGTGATCCATGCGTGCACGCTGCACAACCGCGCGTTCGTCGGCATCTCGGCCACCGTGCTGGACGGCGCGGTGATCGAGGAAGGCGGCATGCTAGGCGCCGGCGCGCTGCTGTCGCCCGGCAAGGTGATCCGCCGCAATGAGCTTTGGGTCGGCGTGCCGGCGAAGCTGTTCCGCGTGATGGACGAAGAAGAGCGGCGCAAGTTCGATCGCAACGCGCTTGTCTATCGCGAACTGGCGGTGCGGTTCAGGGGCGGATTGCGGAGCGCCACCTAGCCAAGGATGGGTTCTGCCTTCTGCCAGCGGAACCCACGGGGAGCAGGCGGAAGGGGCTCACCCAGACCGACCTGCGTGCAGGTGCCGACGCGCGCACCGAAGATGTTTTGCAGTTCGTAGTAACCCGCCGCAGGTGCTGGTTCGCCCGGCAACAGCCATGGGCGATGATGATCGAGTTTTCTTGCAAATGTCCGTAAACGCGTGGCCAGAGCCTCCAGGCTTTGCCTCGTCTCGGGCGTGCGTGCTGTTTCAGCCAAGTGTTCGAATTGGGCGGCCCGGAGCAGAAGGTCCTCTGCGGTGTAATCGGAGAGATCTTTGCTTGACATTGGTAGCAGACCTCGGCGGTGATCAACCTTCGATGGTTTAATGGCCAAATGTATGCGCGCAGAGCCTCTCTTGGAAGACCTACGTCTGCTGGCGCAAGCCGCCAGTATTTTGAAAGAGATGCGAGAGCGTGCTTCACGCCGCGCTGCCCTCCGGGCAGGAACTGCGCTGGTTAACCGCTGGCAGAGCAAAGTGCTGTGTGCTCAGGCGGGTGCGGCCAGTGCGGAGGCTCAGCGACTGGTCGAACAAGCGCAGCGGCTACGACAGAGACCGATGCGCGAGGGCTGAGCAACGCCACGAAGGGAGCCATTCCGTGTAAAGCGGATCCCACCAGGAGCTCGCTTGCTGCCCGCGTGAGCTACTTCTATGGGCGCGACTGCCGTCAGATTACTCAGTGAGACTATAGAACAGGCTGCTGCTGTCCTTAGCATAGGCAGACCTGGCGATGCTTGAAAAATTTCGCCTGGACATCCGTCAGAAGATCATGCTGCGGTGCAGCAGGAGAAGCCTCCCTGCACGGAGACGCAACATGATCTGGGTCAAGCGGTCCTTGGGCGCACTCGCCATCGCATCCGGCTTTGCCGCGCCGCCCGCCGCGCGCGCCGAGTCAGTGCTGACGGTGGCGATGACCGCCGGCGACATCCCCAACACCACCGGCAACCCCGACCAGGGGTTCGAGGGGTTCCGCTTCGTCGGCTACAACCTCTATGACGGGCTCGCGCTTTGGGACCTGTCGAGCAGCGACAAGCCGTCCGACATCAAGCCGGGTCTCGCCACGTCATGGGAGGTCGATCCCAGCAACCACAAGCGCTGGATCTATCACCTGCGGCAGGGCGTGAAGTGGCATGACGGCTGCCCGTTCACCGCCGATGACGTGGTGTGGAACTTCGCTCGCATCACCGACCAGAAGGCGCCGCAGTTCTACACGCTGCAAATGGCGCTGAGCCGCGCCTACACGACGAACTTCGACAGCATCGAGAAGCTCGACGACAACACGGTGGCGATCAACACCAAGGTGGTGGAATCGCTGTTCCCCTACCAGACCAGCTACATCCTGATGATCAGCCGCTGCCGCGCCGAGCAGTTGAAGTACGACTGGAACGCCTATGCGCAGCATCCGTCGGGCACCGGTCCGTTCCGCGCCGACCGGCTGATCGCGCATGAGCGCTTCGAGCTGCTGCCGAACAAGGAATACTGGGACCCGAAGCGGATCGCCAAATACGACCGCCTGGTGCTGCTGCCGATGCCCGAGGCGGCAACCCGCACCGCCGCGCTGCTCACCGGCCAGGTGAACTTCGTCGAGG
>DASSRN010000086.1:0-4616 GCA_035701785.1 Acetobacteraceae bacterium
GCTGGTAGGCTGACAATTGTCCGGGCCGGTCCGCCCACTCGATCAGTGTCACGTTCCCGGCGAAGCGCGAGCCACGGATCAGTTCGGGGCCGCCATCGGTGCTGCCGTTCTCGTACAGCACGAAATGATCAACCCCGATCATCGAGTGGAAAGCGATCCACTCCAGCAGATATGCGGCCTCGTCCTTGAAGATCGCGCAGACTGCCATCCGGTCCATGCCTGCCTGCTCCCGCTCAGGCCCGCAGCATGGCGCGCAGCCGGGGGACGAAGCGCAGTGCGCGCGTGTCTTCCACCGTCGCTTCGCCCGCGACATCGGCGAACACGCCCTCGGGATAGGGTTCAAGCGAGTCGCCACGACCGCGGCGGCGCTTGAATGCCCACTCCTCGGTTGACTTGGTAAAGTAGTGGTAGATCGCCATTACCTCATGACACTCGGTGGGTTGGATGGCGAACGGCAAAACGGCTTCGCCGCGCGTGTTGCAGGCCGGGCCGCCGCATTCAGCCGCGTGCGGTGTGTAGTCGATGCCGCAGAGGGTGGCGGTGCGCACGATCGTCTTGATGTGGCGGCTTGCGTCTGCCGTTTCTGGCAGCCGTCGCGTGTAGTTTTCGATCACCAGGCCATCGGGGCGCGTCCGGTGCCCGGATGGGCCGAACACCAACCACTGCAGCAGGACCTGCGCATAGGGTGCATAGATCCGGTGCTGCAGCGCCTCCAGGATGGAAGCGTCGGCAAACGGCACCATGAACTCATCGATGTCGATGAAGGCGGCCCAGGTGAACCCTGGCGCATGATGGATACGGAAGTGGTTGTACGCCGACAACTGCCCCGGGCGCTCCGGCCAATCGATCAGTGTAACGACGTGAGCGAAGGCGGAACCACGGATGAGTGCGCGCCCTCTATCGCTGCTGCCATTGTCGTATAGCACGAATGCGTCGACACCCATCATACGATGGAATGCCAGCCACTCCAGCAAATAGGGCGCTTCGTCCTTGAATATCGCGCAAACAGCGAAATTACGCGGCATTTCCGTCCTCGTCTGTTGTAATGACTTGACACAGATCGCGCGTTGCGGGAAGCGCGACCTGGCATGCCCTCTTCCAGAAATAGCGGACCGGCGCAGCAAGCGGACCTACATCGAGCGCTGTCGGGGTTCTTTGATCCTGCCTGGTATCGATCGCGTTATCCCGACGTCGCCAGATCCGAGAGCGACCCGCTGCATCACTTCATTCACCATGGCCTTGGCGAGTACCGGGACCCGAACCGCTTCTTCGATAGTCGCTGGTACTTGTCCCGCTATCCCGACGTCGCAAGGTCCGGACAGCACCCGCTGCTGCATTATCTCAGCGCCGGCGCCGCCGAATTGCGGAACCCGCACCCGCGTTTCGACGCCGTCTACTACGCAGATCAGCACCCCGAGGCGGCAGGCAACCCGTTGCTGTATCATCTGCGGTTCGGCCTCCGGCACGGCTGGCTGACCGAGAACCCAGTCGACATCCGCGACTATCTGCCGAGTGGCCGCACCTCTCCTGCCGCGCCGCGGACCGTTGTAGTGGATGTCGTTATCCCGGTGTATCGCGGGCTCGAGCAGACCAGGCGATGCATCGAGTCCGTGCTCGCAGATGGGCACCGGCCGATGGGTCGACTGATCGTGGTGAACGACTGTTCGCCGGAAGCGAAGCTTGCCACCTGGCTCGATCGGTTGTCGGCCGAGAAGCGCATCGACCTGCTGCGCAACCGGCGCAACCTGGGCTTCGTAGCCTCGGCTAACGCGGGCATGGGCGCAGCGGCGCCGCACGACGTGGTGCTGCTGAATAGCGACACCGAGGTGCCACCTGGCTGGCTCGCGCGGCTCGCCGGGCATGCCTATGCGACGCCGCACGTCGCGACGGTTTCGCCCTTTTCCAACAACGCCACGATCTGCGGCTACCCTGGCGACATCGGCGGTCCGCCGGCATTCGGGCTTGGCGTGGCTGAGTTGGATGCCGCCTGCGCCGCCGCTAACGCCGGTCGCAGCGTCGGGCTGCCGACCTCGGTCGGCTTCTGCATGTACATCCGCCGTGCCGCGCTGGCCGATGTCGGGCCATTCGACGCCGCGACCTTCGGCCGCGGCTATGGCGAGGAGAACGACTTCTGCCTGCGCGCCGCTGCGCGTGGTTGGCGGCACATGCTGGCCTGCGACACCTTCGTCTATCACGAAGGCTCGGTCAGTTTCGGCGCAGGCGCTTCGGCAGCGGTGCAGGAGGGCATGGCGAGGCTGCGCGCACGCTATCCGCACTACGATCGCCTGGTGGCACAGCATGTGAGCCTCGACAAGGCCGGCCCGTGCCGATTCGCCGTCACCGCCGAGTTGTTCCGTCGCTCCGGGCTTCCCACCATCCTGATGCTGGCACACGATCTGGGCGGAGGCGTGCGGCACCATGTCCTGGACGTTGTGCGACGCACCGCCGGAAGCGCCAATCATCTGCTGCTCGAAACCACCACACGCGGCGCCGCCCTGTCGGTTCCTGCGCTGTTCGGACATCCTGTGCTCACGCTCCCTGCCGATCGTGTGTCCGATCTTGCGACGCTGCTCGCCTCGATGGGCGTGACGCGCGCGCACATCCATCATCTGATGGGCATGGACATCGATGCGCGATCCCTGCTGCATCGGCTGGGTGTGCCGTTCGATGTGACAGTGCACGACTACTTCGCCATCTGCCCACAGGTGAACCTGCTGCCGCGGATGCAGGGCGCCTATTGCGGCGAGCCAGACGTCGCCGCCTGCAACGCCTGCATCGCCGAGAGGCCAAGCCACGGCGCGCTCGACATTATATCGTGGCGACGTGGCAACGCGTGGCAGTTCCTGGAGGCGGAGCGGGTGATCTGCCCGAGCGAGGATGTGCGCCACCGGCTGGCGCACTATGGGCTTGACCAGCGGGCTGTTGTCATGCCGCACGAGCCGGTACCACCCGGGGCATGGAAGGTGTCGCCGCTGCCGATTGCCAGGGGCGAGAAGCTGAGGATCGCGGTGATTGGCGTTCTCGCGCACCAGAAAGGTGCCGTCGCGGTGATGACCCTCGCCGCGGCTGCCGATCCGTCCCGGACGTCGCTGCACCTGATCGGCTACCCGGAGCAGGAGTTGCCCCCAGCGGTCGCGGAACGCATCGCGGTGACCGGCAAGTATGAGCAGACCGAACTGCCCGCGCTGCTCGCGCAGGTGAAGCCACACGTCGTGTGGTTTCCTTCGCAATGGCCGGAGACCTACAGCTACACCCTGACCGCGGCGATCGATGCCGGTCTGCCGATCGTCGCTTCCCGCATCGGCGCATTTCCCGAGCGCCTGCAAGGACGTGGGCTGACCTGGCTGGTGGACCCGGAAGCCTCGCCGGAAGCATGGCTGGGGGTTTTTGATCAGGTGCGGACTGCGCTCGGGCAGCGGCGCAAGTTACCTGCCGCAACGCGCCGACCGGTTCCCGAATACTACCGCGATCGCTACGTGGTGGCGTCCGCGCAACATCAGCCGCAGGCGCCAATCGATCTTCGCCGCGACGGTCGGGTCAGCGTGGTGGCAATCCCCGAGCGCTTCGACAGCGGGGCACTGACGCCGTGCGCCTATATCCGGCTGATCCAGCCGCTCGACCATCCGGCGATCGCCGGCGACTTCGATGTCGTGCTGGCCGATGCGGACATGGCGTTGCACTACCGTGCCGACATCATCGTGACGCAACGCCATGGCGTGCCCAACCTTGGCGCTGCCGATGCGCTGATCCGCCATTGCCGAGCAAATGGGATTTCGCTGCTTTACGACCTTGACGACGATCTTCGCCACGTACCGCGCCATCATCCCGACGCGGAAGAGCTTCGGCCGAAGGCACGCATTGTGGCGCGATTGGTGCGGCAGGCTGACGCGGTATGGGCATCCACACCGGCGCTGGCCGCGGCGCTCGCCGACCTCCGCCGCGATATCGGGGTTGTCGAAAACGGGCTGGATGAGAGGCTATGGTCGGCTCCGGCGCCGGTTCGGCAGGGGCCGGTGCGGATCCTGTTCATGGGGACCGCCACCCACGACGCCGATTTCGCCCTGGTGGAGGGCGCGCTGGAACGGCTGCACGCGGTGTTCGGTGACATGGTCGCGATCGACCTGCTCGGCGTCAGCGCGCGGCCGGAGATGCCGCCCTGGGTCAACCGGATCGGTGTCCCGGTGCACGCCTCTGGCTCATATCCCGGCTTCGTCAACTGGATCACCCGCGAGCGCTGGGACTTCGGCATCGCTCCCCTCGCGGACACTGCGTTCAACCAGTGCAAGTCGGCGATCAAGACGCTCGACTATGCGGCGATGGGCCTGCCGGTGCTCGCCTCGGACCGGGAGGCGTATCGCGGCTCGCTCGCGGACGGTGTCGCTGGCTGGCTGGTCGCCGACGACGAGGACGCCTGGTTTGTCGCGCTGGCCAGGCTGGTGCGCGACACCAGGTTGCGGCAGCGGCTGGCCGATGCGGCACGCGCCGGGTTCGCCACCCGCACGCTGGCCGCGCAGGCGGCGGGACGGCGGGACGCCTGGCTCGGACTATTGCGCGGACGGCAACGACGCAGGCGCGCTGCCGCGTAGGCCGCACCCGGGATCACAACACGGTTCCCT
>DASSRN010000087.1:0-3199 GCA_035701785.1 Acetobacteraceae bacterium
GTGCTTCAGCGTCTCGTCGATCAGGAAAATGTCGGTCAGCAGCGCGCGGATGTGGATCGACGCGTTGAGGTTGTCGATCAGTTGCGAGCTCAGCGCCTTCTGCGCCAGCACGAGGCGCAGCGCCGCCCGGGTCGCACGCGCATCCTGCTCCAGCACGCCGATGAAGTCGGCATAGGCCTCGGCCTGCGCCGCCACGGCTTCGCGGAGGCACGCAGCGATGCCGTCCAGCGCGGCATCCGCCCGCCGCAGGAACCGCCGGATGGAGCTGCTGTCGTCGCTGTCGTCCTGCCGCCCCTGCGCAGCATAGGCGAGCATCAGCTCGTACGCCTGCTCGATGACCTCGATCCGCTCTGCCAGTGACTGCTCGGCCATCGTTCACTCTCCGGCGGAATACGCAGTGCCGCTGTTGGCGCGCGCATCAGGCGCCTGTTCCGGCACCGGCCAGCGCTGCGGATCGTGATGACGCAGGTAATCCTCGCGCGAGATCGAGCCATGGAACATCGAGCGGGTCATCCACAGCTTCTCCGGGCGCAGTGCAAAGTAGACGTGCGCCATGAGCAGCGTGATCACCGCCATCGCGCCCAGCCCATGGATCGCGTAGATCGATCCCCATTGCGAGTCGGCGAGCCAGTACGGATTGCGCCGCCAGAACGGCGTGTCGATCTTGCTCAGCATCAACAGGCCGGTCGCGACGATGGCAAGCACCACGACAGCGACCAGCAGGTGGAAGCACTTCTGCAATGCAGAATATTTGGCGTCGCGCTGCGGCGGTGGCGCGCCCAGCCCAAGCGAACGCGCGACGAAGCGCCAGGAACTGCGCAGGTCACGCGGACCCGGCACCATCGCCCAGAAATCCTGCCACACCACGGCGCGCACGATGTGGAACAGGATCGCCGCCGTCAGCACGATGCCTGCGATCCAATGCGTCGTCACCCACTCGAACTTCCAACCAAGGATCGGCAGGAACGCGGTGAACAGACAGACCAGCAGCGCAGCAGCCATCGTCCAGTGGTAGACGCGGTCCGCCACCTGATGCCGGATGACTCGGTCACCGCGCACGGTTCAGCGCTCCAGCGCGCCGGCCGGTGAGCGCCTTCACCACGGCATGCACCAGGATGAAGGCGGCACCGGCACCGACGAACCACCAGATCAGATCCCACGACGCACCGACCAGCACGCTCTGGCCGTAGACGCTGGTGGCATAGCGAAACAGCGACGGCACGGGTCACGCAGTCGCGTCGCGCACCGCCCGGTTCACGAGGTTCGCCATCAGCGGGATCTTGAACTGGTTGTAGTTCACCGGCCGTGCACCGCGCACTGCCGATTGCCCGGCGAGCTTGCCCAGGTCCGCGTCCGGCGCCTTTCCCTTGATGACCTCCTCAACCACGGTCAGCCGCCGCGGCACCGCGCTGACGCCGCCGCAGGCGACGCGGGACCTCTCGATCGTGCCGTTGCTCACCACGATCGCCGCTGCCACGTTGACCAGCGCGAAATCCCATGAATCGCGATCGGCGACCTTCTCGAAGTAGAAGCGCGCGCCTGCCCAGGTCTTCGGGATGCGGATCGCGGTCACCAGCTCGTTGGGCTGCACCGAGGTCAGGTGGGTGATGTCGGTCTTCGGCCCGACGAAGAACTCCTCGGCGCCGATCACTCGCTCGCCCTTGCTGCTGCGGACAACGAACTTGGCATCCAGCGCGACCAGCGCCGGTGCGGTGTCCGACGGGCTGACCGCGATGCAGCGATCGGCGTCGAACAGCGCATGTTCGCGGTTCACGCCTTCCGGTGTATCGGCGAAGCACGTGTTGCCACCGGCGCGATAGCAGGGCAGTCCGTAGCGGTAGTAAAGGCAGCGCGCGTCCTGCGACACGTTGCCGCCCAGCGTACCGGTGTTGCGGATCTGCGGACTGGCGACGCGGCGCGCGGCATCGGCCAGCACGCGGTAGTTCTTCTGGATCACCGGGCTGCGCTCGATCTCGGTGAGCGTGGTCAGGGCGCCGATCTCGACGCCGTCGGCGGTCTCGCGGATCCCCTTCAATTCGGTGATGGCGCTGATGTCGATCACCGCCTTGGGCCGCTTGTTGCGCTCCTTGAACCAGCTCAGGCTGTCATTGCCACCGGCGAGTTTCCACCCGTCCGCGCGATAGCGGTCAAGCAGTGTCAGTGCGTCAGCAAGCTGTGTGGGGCGATACAGCTCGAAGCCGGGCATCATATCCTTGACGATCATGGTGATGCTCCCTCAGACCGAGTTGACCTGAAGCGGCTTATGCGCTTGTGGGCGCCCATTCAGCGAATTCAGGATCATGTCCAGCGATACCGGCGTGCGGTTGAACAACTGACCACCTAGCGCGTCGGCAATAGCAGTGGTGATTGCAGCGGCGCCCGAACCCTGTGGAGGTTCTCCGACACCTTTCACGCCGATCGGGTTCTGTGGATCGGGTTTACCCACCGCACCCCAGCCGATCTCCTGCGGTACGTCGAGATAACTCGGCAGCTTCGCCTGATACAGCAGCACGGTCGTTGGGATGCCAAGTTTCGGATCGTAGACGTGGCGTTCAAGCCGTGCGAGCCCAATGCCCATCACGTTGCCACCGCGGATCTGATGCGCCAGACCTTGCGGGTGGAGCACCGTGCCGCAGTCGGCGACACAAAGCATGTCCTTGATGGCAACCTTGCCGGTTTCGGTGTCAACCTCGATTTCGACGAAGGTGGCGGTCATACCTGGCGTGACGCCGACACGCGGCAGGTTGTCCTTGGCAACGCCGACAAGACCGGTTCCGGCAATCATCGCCACACCGTCCTTGGTGACCGGGTTGATGTCGGGGGGAACCTCCTTTCCGCTGTATTTGCCGCCGAGTTCGATCGCCTTCTGCGCCGCCTGCGCGTAGGTGATCGACTTCGACGGATCGGCCTTCGACACCACGCGTTCGTCGCCCAGATCAAAGTCGCCCGGTGCACCGCCCAGCATCTGTGCGGCGATGTCCAGCAGCTTCTCCTTCAGGTCCATCGCGGCGACGTAGCTCGTGCGCGATTCGGTCGATGCGGTCAGGCTGCCCGCCTGCGGGCTGTTCCACGGCAGTCCCAGGCGACTATCGCCACGCTCGACGACAACGTTCTCCCACGCGACATTCAGCAGCTCCGCCGTCACGCGTGAGGTCGCCGAATGCGAGTAGGTGCCAAGATTGCCAACTCCGGTGTGACA
>DASSRN010000088.1:0-11780 GCA_035701785.1 Acetobacteraceae bacterium
GTCAGTTCAGCCGCGACGTCCTGCGCCTGGCTGTCGAGATACACATGCGCACCAAGCTGCCGTGCGAGGCTCTCCTTGTCGCGGCCGCGCGCAATCGCGACGGTGCGGAAGCCCATCTTCCTCGCGAACTGGACGCCGAGGTGGCCCAGCCCGCCGATGCCGAGGATCGCGACGAGATCGCCGGCACGCGCACCGCTTTCCCGCAGCGCATGATAGGTGGTGACGCCGGCGCACAGCAGCGGCGCCGCCTCCGCGGGTGCGATCTCGTCGGGCAGCAGCGCCAGCGCATCCGCCGGCACGACCACAGCCTCGGCATAGCCGCCGTCGTAGCTGATGCCGGGAATGCGCAGGTTGCGGCAGTCGATAAGATAGCCCCGGCGGCACGGCTCGCAGTGACCGCAATGACCGCCGAACCAGCCCACGCCGGCGCGCGTTCCCTCGGTCCAGCCGACGACGTCGCGACCGACCGCATCGATCACGCCGGCGATCTCGTGTCCCAGCACAATCGGGTACGGCACGTTGGGATACAGCCCGTCCCTGGCAAGCGAATCGCTGTGGCACACACCGCAGGCCTGCACCCGGACACGCACCTGGCCTGCCCCGGGATCCGGCTGCTCGCGCTCGGCCAGTTCGAACGGACCGCCCTTCTCTCGCACCTGAACGACGCGGATCTTCGGCATACTGCACCTCCTGTGCTGTCAGTCGTTCGCCACTGCGCCGTGCCGCTGCATGATCGGCGCCAGCAGCCCGCCGCCGGCATTCATCGCAAGATTGCCGCCATCCATCGGGATGATCGCGCCGGTGATCCAGGCGGCGGCATCGGATGCCAGCAGCACAGACAATCCCTTGATGTCGTCCGGCTGACCCAGGCGCCCGGCCGGAATGCCGCGCAGGAACGTCTCGCGCAGCCACGGATCGGCATCCATGCGTGGCCCCAGCCCGTTGGCGCCCACCACCTGCGCCGGCAGGATGCAGTTCACCCGCACGCCACGTCCGGCCCACTCGGTGGAGAGTTCGCGGGTCATCTGGATCACCGCTGCCATCGCCATGCCGTAGACCGACTGCTCGCGCCCAAGCGACGATACGCCAGAGATTGAGCCAATGCTGATGATGCTTCCCCTGCCCTGCGCCAGCATCCTCCGCGCCGCAAGCTGGCAGGTGTGATAGCGGCTGATCACCAGGTTGTGGAACGTGGTCCCGATGTCCCCGAGCGTCATGTTCTCGGCCGCGCCGACCTTTGCCTCCCCAGCGACGTTGCCGAGGATGTCCACCCGTCCAAATGTGCGGTCCACCGCAGCGAAGACCTGCTCCATGTGATCGGTATCGGTCACGTCGCCGGCGATCGGCAGCACCTTGCGGCCCAGTCCGCTGATGCTGTGGGCGGTGTCCTCGATACCGGCCGCGTTGCGGTCCAGCAGCACGAGATCGGCGCCGGCCTCGGCAAGTGCCAGCGCCATCGCGCGGCCCATGCCTTGCGCGCTTCCAGTGACGACCGCGGTGCGGTCGGAGAGATCGAACAGCCTGGTCATGCAGCCTCTGCGTCAGCTCGGTCGCATCACTCTGGCGGCAGGCGCGCGTTGCGTCCAACGTGGGTCGCTCTGCGCGGGAGGCGGTGATGACGCTCGATGTCCAGTCGCTCCGATCGGACACGCCAGGCGTGGCCAACGTCGTGCACTTCAACAATGCGGGTGCTGCGCTGTCGCCGCGTCCGGTGCTCGACGCGGTGACCGCGCACCTGGCACGCGAGGCCGCGATCGGCGGCTACGAAGCCGCAGCCGAGGCAGCCGATGGTCTCGCCGACTTCTATGACGCGACCGCCACGCTGATCGGCGGGCAGCGTGACGAGATCGCCTTTGTGGAGAACGCGACGCGCGCCTGGGACATGGCGTTCTATGCGATCCCGTTCCAGCCAGGCGATCGCGTCATCACCGCACGGGCCGAGTATCTGTCCAACTACCTCGCGTTCCTGCAGATGAAGGCGCGCGCCGGGATCGAGATCGACGTGGTGGGCGACGACAACACCGGCCAACTCGACCTCGCCGCTTTGGAATGTGCGATCGGTCCACGCACCAGGCTGATCGCGATCACCCATGTGCCGACACAGGGCGGGCTGGTGAACCCGGCGGCCGAGGTGGGGCGGATCGCGGCGCGGCACGGGGTGCTGTATCTGCTGGACGCCTGCCAGTCGGTGGGCCAACTGGCGATCGACGTGCGGCAGATCGGCTGCCACATGCTGTCGGCGACCGGCCGCAAGTATCTGCGCGGGCCGCGCGGCACGGGGTTCCTGTACGTCCGCCGCGACGTCGTCGATCGGCTGGAGCCGCCCTTCGTCGATCTCGAGACTGCCGACTGGCGCGACGGCGACAGATACACGCTGCGCGACGACGCGCGCCGGTTCGAGACCTGGGAACGCTTTGTCGCGGGGCAGATCGGTCTCGGCGTCGCTGCGCGCTATGCGATCCGGCTGGGATTGCCGGCGATCGAGACGCGGATCAAGTCGCTCGCCGCGCTGATGCGACGGGAGTTGGCGTCATTGCCGGGTGTCCGGGTGCACGATCTTGGCGCGGAGCAGTGCGGGATTGTCAGCTTCCTGAAGGATGGTGAAGCTCCTGATCGTACCCGCAAGCGGCTGAATGCCATGCGCATCAACGCCCACGTGTCGCGCTCGCCTGGCGTGCCGTCGCTGGATCTACCAGCGCGCGGACTGGATGCGCTGATCCGCGCCAGCGTGCACTGTTACAACGACGAGGCGGAGGTGGAGCGCTTCGTCCGCGCCGTGGGCGGATGACACACGATCATCCAACGTCTTCGTCGACGCGCTCCCCCGCCCGTGCGGCGATGCCGCTGTTGCGCAAACCTGCCGGATGGAAGCGCGACGACGACCAACCAGCCATTTCCTCGTAGCTGCGATACTTCTCTTCCAGCGCCGCCTGCGCCGCTGCCATCAGCGCTTCGGCCTCCGCCGGCCGCGATTGCACCAGCGCCTTGTAGCGGGTTTCGTTATAGGCGTAGTCGCGGAACTTCAGCGTCGGACGCGGGCTGTCCAGCACGAACGGGTTCTGCCCCACGTCGCGCTGTGCCGGGTTATAGCGGAACAGCGGCCAGTATCCGCACGCCACCGCCAGGTCCTGCTGCTGCATGCCACGCTGCATGTCGATGCCGTGCGCGATGCAGTGGCAGTAAGCCAGGATCAGCGACGGACCGGGATACGCTTCGGCTTCGCGGAACGCCTGCAATGTCTGCTGCGGGTTGGCACCCATCGCCACCTGCGCGACGTAGACATTCCCATAGGCGACCGCCTGCAACGCGAGATCCTTGCGCGCGACACGCTTGCCGGCCGAGGCGAACTTGGCGATCGCACCGAGCGGCGTGGCCTTGGATGCCTGGCCGCCGGTGTTCGAGTACACCTCGGTGTCCAGCACCAGCACGTTGACGTCGCGCGCGCTGGCCAGCACGTGGTCCAACCCGCCATAGCCGATGTCGTAGGCCCAGCCGTCGCCGCCGACGATCCAGATGCTGCGACGGACCAGATGTTCGACGACCGACAGCAGATCGCGGGCGCGTGGATCGTCCATCGCACGCAGTCGCTGCATCAGTTCGCCGACGCGCGCCCGCTGCAAACGGATCTCCGATTCGCGGATCTGCGGTGCGGCCAGCGCTGCCTCGACCAGTTCGGCGCCAAGGGCTGGCGCCAGGTCCTGCGCCAGTTGCTGTGCCAGTTCCAGGTGCTTGTCGGCCGCCAGCCGATAACCCAGCCCGAACTCGGCATTGTCTTCGAACAGCGAGTTCGACCATGCCGGTCCACGGCCTTCGCGATTGGCGGACCACGGCGTAACCGGCAGATTGCCGCCATAGATCGACGAGCATCCCGTGGCATTGGCGATTTGGAGGCGGTCGCCGAACAGCTGCGACAGCAGCTTCAGATATGGCGTCTCGCCGCAGCCGGCGCAGGCGCCCGAGAACGCGAACAGCGGTTCCAGGAACTGCACGCCGCGTACATTGGCGAAATCAACGCGCGCACGGTCGTTGACGGGCAGCGATGCGAAGAACGCGTTGTTGCCATGTGCGTCCGCCAGCAGCGGTTCCTTGTCCTGCATGGCGAGCGATTTCTGCGGCACCACCGGGCACGCCTCGACGCACAGTCCGCAGCCGGTGCAGTCCTCGATCGCGAAGTCGAGCGCGAACCGCACATCGGGGAAGCCGCGCACATTGATCGGCGCGGACCGGAAGCTCGCTGGCGCATCCGTCAGCCGCGCGCGGTCGAAATAGCGAGCCTGGATCACGCCGTGTGGACACACGAAGCTGCACTGGCCGCACTGGATGCAGCTGGCCGAGTCCCACACCGGCACCGCATCGGCGATGTTGCGCTTCTCCCACACCGCCGTGCCGGACGGCCAGGTCCCGTCCACCGGCAACTGGCTCACCGGGATTTCGTCGCCGCGACCTTCCAACATCGCGGCGGTTACGCTGCGCACGAAATCGGGGGCTGTGTCCGGCACCGAAGCGGCGCGATCAAAAATGCTGCTGGCGTCGCCAGGAACCTGCACCTCGAACAGGTTCTCCAGCGTCTGGTCCACGGCTTGGAAGTTCGCTTCCACGACCGCGGCACCCTTGCTGCTGTAGCTCTTGCGGATCGCCTGCTTGATCTGCGCGATCGCCTCCTCGCGCGGCAGCACGCCGGAGATCGCGAAGAAGCAGGTCTGCAGCACGGTGTTGGTACGGCCGCGCAATCCAACATCCTGCGCCACGCGCGAGGCGTCGATGACGAACAGCCGCAGCTTCAGCTCGATGATCCGCTGCTGCATCGAGCGCGGCAGATGGTCCCATACCTCGTCCGCGCCGTACGGCGCATTCAGCAGCAGCGTCGCGTTCGGCGCAGCAAGCCGCAGCACGTCCTGCCGATCGAGGAACTGGAACTGATGGCAGCCGACGAAGCCCGCGCGCTGGATCAGGTACGGCGCATGAATCGGCTGTGGTCCGAAGCGCAGGTGCGAAATCGTCTGCGCGCCTGACTTGTGGGAATCATAGACGAAGTAGCCCTGCGCATGCAGGCCCGCATCCTCGGCAATGATCTTCACGCTGTTCTTATTGGCGCCCACGGTGCCGTCGGCGCCCAGGCCATAGAACACCGCCTGCACCAGGTCGGGCGGTTCGATGGCGAACGATGTGTCCGCGGTCAGGCTGGTATGCGAGACGTCGTCATCAATGCCGATGGTGAAGCTGTTGCGCGGTTCGCTGCGGCGCAGTTCGTCGAACACCGCCTTGGCCATCGACGGATTGAAGTCTTTCGAGGAAAGACCATAGCGGCCACCGGTCACCAGCGGCATGGAGCGCCGCCGCCCACGTGCAACCGCCTGCGCCAGCGTATTGACCACGTCGAGATACAGCGGCTCGCCGGGTGCGCCCGACTCCTTGGTCTGCTCCAACACACCGACCGCGCGCACGCTGTCCGGCAGTGCCGCGAGGAACGCATCGGCCGCAAACGGCCGGTACAGCCGCACCTGCAACACGCCGACCCGCTCACCGCGCGCGTTCAGTGCCTCGGCTGTGGCGCGCGCCGTCTCGGTGCCGGAGCCCATCATCACCACGACACGGTCGGCATCGGGCGCGCCGTGGTAGTCGAACAGGTGGTATTGCCGCCCGCTGAGCGCGGCGAAGCGGTCCATCTGCTGCTGCACGATCGCGGGCCCGCGCGCATAGAACGGATTGGCGGTCTCGCGCGCCTGAAAGAACGTATCGGCGTTGTGCGCCGTGCCGCGTACCACCGGGCGCTCCGGCGTCAGCGCCCGCGCGCGATGCGCCCGCACCAGGTCGTCATCGATCATCGCGCGGATCTGCGCATCGCTCAGCAGGCTGATGGTGGCGATCTCGTGCGAGGTGCGGAAGCCATCGAAGAAGTGCAGGAACGGGATGCGTGCCGCCAGCGTCGCCGCCTGCACGATCAGCGCCGCGTCGTGCGCCTCCTGCACCGAGGCCGACGACAGCATGGCGAAGCCGGTCGTGCGCGCCGCCATCACGTCTGAATGGTCGCCGAAGATCGACAGCGCCTGCGTCGCGAGCGCGCGTGCAGCGATGTGGAACACCGTCGGCGTCAGTTCGCCGGCGATCTTGAACATGTTGGGCAGCATCAGCAGCAGCCCCTGCGACGCGGTGAACGTCGTCGTGAGCGCGCCGGACTGCAAAGCGCCGTGCACCGCGCCGGCAGCACCACCCTCGCTCTGCATCTCCTGCACCACCGGGACATTGCCCCAGATGTTGCGCAGGCCCTTGGCGGACCATTCATCGGCCAGTTCGGCCATGGTGGAGGACGGCGTGATCGGGAAGATCGCGCATACCTCGTTCACCCGGTAGGCGACATGCGCAACAGCGGTGTTGCCGTCCATCACGGCGCGGGATTCGGTCATCGTTGATGGCTCCTCAAAAGCCATGGAAGGCGACGAAACTCAGGCCTCGCCGACCATCTCGATTGCGTGGCAGGGGCACTGCTCGAAGCAGGTGCCGCAGCCGGTGCACTTGCCGGGATCGACACTGTATCCCAGTCCCGGTCCCAGCTTGGCGATCGCCTGCTCGGGACAGGCGGCATAGCAGTTGTCGCACTCGAAGCAGTTGCCGCAGGACAGGCATCGCTGCGCCTCGTGCCGCGCTTCTGCCTCGGCGAGGCCGGCCAGCACTTCGTCGAAACCGGCGATACGGTCCTGGTTGGCGAGATGCCGCTGCACCGCCGGATCGACGTCGCTGAACACCGGCAGGTTGAGCATCTCGAAGTCGACAACGGGCACCTGTGCCGGCTTGTCGTAGGTGGTGCCGCGCAGCCATGCATCGATGCAGCGCGCTGCCTTCTTGCCGTGCCCGACCGCGACGGTGACCGTGCGTTCGGCCGGCACCATGTCGCCGCCGGCGAACACGCCCGGATGGCCGGTCATCATCTGCCGGTCCACCACCACGGTGTCCCACTTGAACTCGACGCCGGGCACCTTGCGCAGGAAGCCGCTGTCGCTGTCCTGGCCCAGTGCCAGCACCACCGCGTCGGCCTTCAGCGTGTCGAACTCGCCGGTCGGTTGCGGGCGGCCCTTGTCGTCGATCGTCATCCGCTCGACGGTCAGCGTGTCGCCGACGATCTCCTTGATCGTGGTCAGCCACTTGATTTTCACGCCCTCGGCCAGCGCCTCGTCGGCCTCGAACTCGTGTGCCGGCATGTGCTCGCGGTCGCGGCGATAGACGATCAGCGCCTCCTCCGCGCCCAGCCGGCGCAGGCTGCGCGCGGCGTCCATCGCGGTGTTGCCGCCGCCGTAGATCACCACCCGACGGCCCAGCAGCGGCGCGCTGCCGGTGGCCGCATCGTGCAGCAGTTTCACCGCGTCCAGCACCTGCACCGCGTCGCGCGCGGGGATGTCAGCATGCTTGCCGACATGCGCGCCGATCGCCACGAACACCGCGTCGAACCGCCCGGTGTCCTTCTCGGCCAGCAGATCGGACACCTTGTGGTTCAGCACGATGCGCACGCCCATGCGCTCGATGCGGCCGATCTCGGCCAGCAACCCGGCGCGGGGCAGACGGTAGGCCGGAATGCCGAAATGCAGCATGCCGCCGGGGACCGGACCGGCCTCGCGGATCTCCACCTGGTGGCCGAGGCGGGTCAGGTGATAGGCGGCGGAGAGACCGCTGGGGCCGGCCCCGACCACCAGCACGCGCCGCCCGGTGGCGGGTCCGACAGGCACGGTCCAGCCTTCGCGCGTCGCGGTGTCGCCCAGGAAGCGCTCGACCGCATGGATCGACACCGCGGAGTCCAACTCGGCGCGATTGCAGGCCGATTCGCACGGGTGGTAGCAGACGCGGCCGTGTGTCGCCGGCAACGGATTGTCCGCCATCAGCGTCTCCCAGGCCCGCCGGTAGTCGCCCGCCTGCGCCAGCGCCAGCCAGGCCTGGATATTCTCGCCGGCCGGGCAGGCGTGATTGCAGGGCGGCAGCAGGGAGACGTAGTCCGGCAGCCGCGTTCGGAACGGGCCCGACCCGTGATGGCGCGTCAGATCGACTGCCGGCGTGAGGTCGTGCGCGGACCGTGTCGTCGTTCGGGTGCTGTCGTGCATACCGGCATTTGCACCCCGCGGGGTTAGCAAAGCATTGACCTAGGTCAACGACCTGGCTTGTCGGCCGGTCCGCGATGCGCGCCTGCGCAACTCTGCGGTTGTGCCGTGCAACTATTCCAGCGGCCGAAGCTCGTTCCGCGGGTCGTGACCGACGAGCGCCCAGGGGGCCGCGATTTCAGCCATGCTCGCCAACGTCTCCGCTGCGCTCACGCAAGAAGGGCCAGGAGACTCGTAGCGCCGGGGAGACTGGTCTGGATGCGGGCGGCAATTCCCTTAGCCGCAGGTCGCCGCGTGCGATCGCAAGCTCCAAGGTGGCGGCGATGAACTGCTGCGCCATCCGGTCGTCTCTCCCTGCGCTGCAGGTGCCACCCTGCTTCCCGTCCTGGCGACCGATCCTGGCGAGTTTGTCAGCGTTGGCCTGAGCCCGACGACGGATCAAGTATCCTAACGTCTGGACGAACCTTTGAGCTCATGTCGTCTGTCGAAGCTTATTTTCCAAGCGCATTTCCGAACAGGATAGACATTCAGCTGCCGCGGTATACCAATATTGCCGGCCCGCCCACGCTGCTTTGTAGCCATTAAAACGCCGGACCGGTCCGACACCGGATCGTTGGCGGCGGCAGCCGCGCGTTGCGATGCTCCGTCTCGGCGCTGCGGGGCTGGGTGCTGATCGTACTCGGTGCCTCGCGGAAAGTACAGGCACGCGCCAACCTGTTCTCGCATCTGCCCGGTCCGCCGACGAGTTACTTCGAGACCCGCTACATGGGCGACGTCATGTCTCGCTTCGGCTCGCAGGAGACGATCCTGCAGGCGATGACCACCGAGTTGGTGGTCGCGGTGCTGGACGGAGTGATGTGCTGCACCACGCTCACGCTGATGGTGGTGTTCGCGCCCGGGCTCAGCGCGATCGTGTTCGGGGGTGCGCTGCTCTATGGCGGGCTGCGCTGGGCCTCGTACACACCGTTGCGCCACGCATCCATGGAGTCGATCGCTGGGGCGCGCGCCGCGACAGCCACTTTCTCGAGACGCTGCGCGGAATTGCCACCATCAAGATGTTCAACGGCCACGACGAGAGGCGCGCGCGCTGGCTCAACCTGCTCGTCGAGACGGTCAACCGGCAGCTCTCGGTGCAGAAGCTCAACCTTGTGTTCCGCACGGCCAAATCACTGTTGCTGGGTGCCATCGGCATCCTGATCGTCTGGCTTGGTGCGGAGCGGGTGCTGGCCGGCACATTCTCGGTCGGTATGCTGGTCACGTTCCTGGCTTACAAGGACCAGTTCCTCAGGCGGGTGAGCGAACTGACCAATCGCGCGGTCGACCTGAAGATGATGCGCCCGCATGCGGAGCGGCTGGCTGACATCACCCTGACGCCGCCGGAATCGCGCGACTGGAGCGGCGGCCTGGAGTTGGGGGAGCGGCTGCCGGCGGCTGCGGCGGCCATCGAGGTGCACGACCTGGCGTTTCGCTACGGCACGAACGAGCCCTGGGTGCTCGACGGCGTGAGTTTCCGCGTCGAGCCTGGTGAATCCGTCGCCATCGTCGGCAGTTCGGGATGCGGCAAGACGACGTTGCTGAAGCTGCTTGCCAGACTCCTCCAGCCCACGCGGGGCAGTATCCTGGTCGATGGCGAACCGCTCACGCGCATCGGTGTCGAGCGCTATCGGTCGATGATCGGGGTGGTGATGCAGGACGACCAGCTGTTCGCTGGCTCGGTCGGCGACAATATCTGCTTCTTCGCTGGCCAGCCTGATCAAGCACGCATCGAGCGCTGCGCGCGGATGGCCAGCGTGCATGACGAGATCATGGCCATGCCGATGGGCTATTCGACCTTGATCGGCGACATGGGAACAGTGCTGTCCGGAGGCCAGAAGCAGCGTGTGCTGATTGCCCGCGCCCTGTATCGCGAGCCGGACATCCTGCTGTTGGACGAGGCGACCAGCCATCTGGACGTGAACCGGGAGCGAGCGGTCAATGACGCGATCCGGGCGACACGGATGACGCGCCTGGTGATCGCGCACCGGCCGGAGACGATCCGCGCCTCGGGTCGGGCCATCGTGCTCGACCGTGGCAAGCTGGTGGGGGACCTGCATCAGCGCCTTGGGACCGGCGGGGCCGTCGTCGTGTAGCCAGCCGCTCGAAAGCACAATAAGCGAAGAGACGACGTGGGGCATGCCTGTGAGCATTGACCTGGCCAAGAGGAGATACGCGCGTTCCGGTCATCACAAGTCTCACGGCGTCAAAGCGCGCCATTGGTATAAGCAGGTTCCAGAACGCCGGTCGACTGTCGGGCCATCTCGCTTCCACCACCTGCAGACATCAACGGCCGATCGGCATGTCGTGCCTCGTCGGCCGATCACGACTACGTTGCCGTCCTCGAAGCCACTGCGTATTCGAACGCTGCACCTCGCCGCAGCACCACCCACACGATCCGTGCAAGCTTGTTGGCCAGTGCGACCACGGCCGCGTTCTTGTGCATGCGCTTCAATAGCCTCTGCAACCAACCGCCCAAGGACGACAAGCCTGCCGCGAGCATTTGGCAGAGCCGACCGGGCGCCATGGTGAGCAGCTTTCGCATATATTTGTTGCTGCGTTTAGTGATGCCAACCGACCGGGTTGGCCGGTGCAAGCTCCATCACCGCAGCAAACAGCTTGGTGCGGCTGATCTTCTTCGACAAGATAACCCTATCGGCATCCACCCCATGGAGGTGAAACCACGGTTTCCCAAGATCGATGGTCAAAAGCACGAACGACATGCTTCCCTCCTCCATTGGCCATTCATCGTGGCCCGAAAGCGGGAGGCATCCATCCCATAACATGCGCCGGCTGGTCTGGATCGAGGCCGCCGCACGGGCTTGAGGCGATCGATCCCTCCCGAGCCGTCCGCGTCGTCGACCAGCGCTGACCCACCAACCACACCGACGCAACCAGGCGCTGGAACTCGCTTGCAACGCGCAGTTATTCGAGATGCGGTCATGCGCCGTCCGGGCCAGGGTTCGGCGGCAACCCTAAGGAGAGAAAGGCTGTGCCAAAGCTATGTGCCGCCTTGAAGGTGATGTCCCGGTGCGGACGCGTGGCCGCTCGACCGCCGCTTCGCCACGGTGGAACCCGAGCGTGCCCGTCATGCGGCCCCAGCGGTAACCTCGTCGATCGCGGCCGCGCTCATGCCGTGAGCCACACAGATCGACCGCATTCTGTTCCATCATCTCGCTCAACGTCACGATGCCGGCGGTAAGACAGAACCGCTCGAAACTCGCCGTCACGTTCTCCGTGGCTGCCATGCGCATACGCCGGACAGAAGCAACATCCGCTACTGGATGAACTTGGTTGACCACTATCGCCCAATGACAGAAGGTGTCCAGGTGGCGGTGCGGGAACAGACTCGCAGGTGTGATCATTGGCGTGCAGGCGCCAATAGGCTAACCCTCCTAACACTGCGCAGGGCAGCAGGGAAATCGATCGGCTGGCCTGCTCTGTTCGAGTTGGGTGTGGAGAGCGAGTTGACCAGAGCGGAACTCATTCGTCGCTATTTTGATAAGGGCAGTCGCGTCGTCGAGATCGGGGCGAGCTATAGCCCCATTGTGCCCAAGTCTGACGGTTGGAACACCACTGTCGTAGATCACGCCACGCGATATGACCTCGTTGAGAAATACGATGCCTTGGGCATCCAAGACGTTGATCGCATCGAACCGGTAG
>DASSRN010000089.1:0-8354 GCA_035701785.1 Acetobacteraceae bacterium
GGTGGCTTGTAGCGGTACGTGCTGGTGACGATGGACATCGGACGGCAATGCGGCTGGGCAGCAGGGCACCAAAGCGGCTCGGCGGTTGGTGTGTAACTCAGATGCTGCCCTTCAGCAGCGTTATGCGGCGACTGGCACGCCTTCATCGAGATAAGATGTCATACCCGCCGTCGTGATCTCTATCTCGACCGAGCATGCACCAGCGGCGAGATGCGCTGCCGGCAGGAGCGCATCGCCGGTAGTCCATCGAATGCCCTCGTCGGGCTCGTAGCCGTGGAACCCATCGCACAGCGAGGCATCGGACGCCTCAATAGTGCACTGATGGGCGCCGGCCCGTATCGTGATGCTGCGCACCGCAATGCCGAGCACGCGGGGATCACGCGCTACTCCAAGCTCGTCCGGCGCACTGGCGCGCGAGATAATGCGTACCTCACTGGCCTGCTGCGGCAGGTGAAACAGGCTGCGCCCATCCTGTGCGGTTAGGGCATCGATGCGCTGGCCATTCACCACCAGATGCAGATCAGGATCACCGGTCAGTGGCAGGCCTGGGCGTGGCCCCGCACGGTCCAGCAACCGCCGCCATATCGCATCGACCAAGGGGCCGCCGGTCAGGACCGGCGCACAAGGCGGTTGCGGCGTCACGCCCCAGCCGGAGTTCGCGTTCTGGAACAGCCAGCGATTGCCGTCGTCCCGGTAGCTCTCGGCGGGCGCGCCGTTCGCCAGCAGCACGTCATGTGACAGCAGCTCGACGTGATACAGCGAGACCTGCTGCGCGTGGTCATCCCACAGGATCGATCGGTGGTTCACCAGAAACTCCACCGGGATCAACACGTCTTCGATATAGAGGCAGTGGCCCTTTGTCACCCGCAGGTCGTGATGCGGCACATTGTCAGCGAGCGCGCCCTTGCGGATGATCACCGGCGTCGCAGCGTCGCGCCGCCCCGGCATCGCCGACACATTTCCCGCGCCGATCCACTGCACCGCACGAAACTCGCCGCTTGCGGTCCGCACCATGTCGCCGACGCGCAGATCCTCGACCGCACGCTCGCCGCCATCCGTCGCGATCAGCGTACCCGCTACGAAGCACAATGTGGATTGCAGGAAGATCTCGGTTCCACCGCTGCCGTCCGAATGTGCGACGGCCTTCCACCCAGCAGGCCCCAGGCCGGTGATTCCGGTCAGACTGAGCGCGTCGCCATTGGACAGCGTGACAGTGCCGGTTGTGCCCGTGCCAGTACCACCATTGGTGATCGTGACGGTCACGCCGGCCAGGTCCAGGAAGTTGGTCGGCGCGGCGGCGGGGCCGACGGCATTCAGGCCGGCGATGTCGACGTTGATATTGGCGACGGTGGCGGGATTGTTGATCTCGAACTCGCCGTGCGTGCCGCGGAAGCTGGCCGACAGCGTCTCGCCGAAGAACTCCGAGCCGCTGGCCACCAGCACGGAGGAACTCGAGTCCGAGATGACGAGTGGAATGACCTTGCCATGGAACGCGCTCGCTACCACCAGCGTCGCTCCGTTCGCCTCGAGCACTCCCGTGCCCGAGATGACTGGGAAGCTGACTGTGCCGACGCCCCCGGTCGCCTCGATCGTGCCGTTCAGCTTGATGGGGGCTGAGCTGGTTCCGAAGCTTGTGGTGCCGGTAAGATCGATCAGTCCGCCGATTACGCCTTCGTTGAATGTCAGCTGATCACCGGTGCCGATATTCACCGTGCTGTTGGCTCCGGTCGTCAGCCGACTGGCGGCGAAGACTGCACCGCTGGTAATGAGGTTGACCGTTCCCGTCGTCAATTCTGTCTGGCCGTGGACCGTCAGCTGAGTGCCGGGGTTGAAGGTCAGCGTGGCATTTGCGCTGTTCAGCGTGAAGCTGTTGATGACTTCTGCCGCAGCATCATAGGTCACCGTGTAGTTGCCACCTGTGGCGTTGATGGTGGCGGTATCGCCGCCATGAGCGCCCGGCACTCCGTTGGGGTTCCAGTCCGACGCTGCAGTCCAATTGCCGCTTAGCGCGCTGCTCCAGGTGAACTTCGGCATGCACAACCCTCCCCGGCGTTGCATGGATCCCTTGGTGCGCGTCGAGGCTCGGCGAGCCGGAAATTGTTGTCAATGCAGATTGGCGGGAGTGGTCGTTTATTGTGCGTGAAATGTGCGGTGTTTCCGCAGGCGTCTGGGACTCCTTCGCCAGGCGTGAACATCCCGCGCGTCGCGACACTCAGGCAGCTCCAGTCACAGCGTCTGTCGTTTGCTGGGCAGACCGGCGCACGATTGGTATCTCTGTTTGGCCCGTCGTTTGCTTGCCGCCTCACCCACAGGTCAGGAACCCCGCGATGAGCCACGCCACCGCCAGTCTCGACATGCCGGTCGCGCACCCGATAGCGCGCTGGGCCCAGTTGGGGCTCGGGCTGATCTGCATGATGGCAATCTCCAGCCCGCAATACGTGTGGACGCTGTTCACCAAGCCGCTCGGCGGCGCACTGGGTGCCGCACCGGCCGCGCTGCAGGTGACCTTCTCGCTGCTGATCGTGCTACAGACCTTCTTCTCGCCATTCCAGGGCTGGCTGGTGGACCGCTTCGGGCCACGCCGTCTGATCACGCTGGGCGCGGTGCTGACTGGCCTGTCCTGGGTGCTGGCATCACAGGCCACCTCGCTGACGATGCTCTACCTCACATACGGGGTCATCGGCGGCCTGGGCACCGGCATCGTCTATATCGGTGTCGTCGGCCAGATGGTCGGCTGGTTCCCCGATCGCCGCGGGTTCGCCGCAGGCGTGGTCGCCGCTGGCTACGGCATGGGCGCGATCGTCACCACCTTCCCGATTGCCAATTCGCTCGCGAGCGCCGGCCACCGCAGCACGCTGCTGCAATTCGGCATCATATTCGGCGTGGTCGGTTTCATCGCGGCACTTGGGCTGCGGCCGCCGCCGGTTGCCGCAGCAAACGCAGTGACCGGCCACTATACGCCGACCGGGACGATGCTGCGCAGCCCGATCTTCTGGCTGATGTTCGTGATGATGAGCCTGATGTCCACCTCCGGCCTCATGGTGACGTCGCAGATGGCGACGTTCGCCGCCGACTTCGGCATCACCCAGGCGGTGGTGTTCGGCATGGCGGCGCTACCGCTGGCGCTGACGGTGGACCGCTTCACCAACGGCCTGACGCGGCCGTTCTTCGGCTGGGTTTCCGACCGGATCGGCCGCGAGAACACGATGTGTCTGGCCTTCGCGCTGGAGGGCATCGCGATGGCGCTCTGGCTGGTCACACGCGGCGATCCGCTGCTGTTCGTGCTGCTGTCCGGTCTGGTGTTCTTCGGCTGGGGCGAGATTTTCTCGCTGTTCCCCTCGACGCTGACCGACACGTTCGGACCGCGCAACGCGACGCGCAACTACGGCTGTCTCTACATCGCGCAGGGCATCGGGGCGATCTTCGGCGGTCCGCTGGCGTCACTGCTGCATGACGCAACCGGCAGTTGGGCCAGCGTGTTCGCGGTCGCGATCGTGGCGGACCTCACCACAGCGGTGCTGGCTCTGGCGGTGCTGAAGCCGCTGCGGGCGCGGTATCTGCGCGGCACTGACGGCGTACTGCTACGATAGCGCCCGCTTCAGCGCCTCGTTGACCAGTGCCGGGTTACCCTTCCCGGCCATCGCCTTCATCACCTGCCCGACAAAGTAGCCGAACAGCTTCTCGCGCCCGGACCTGTACTCCGCCACCTTGTCGGCGTTGCCCGCCAGCACGCTCGCCACCGCCGCGTCGATCGCGCCGGTGTCGGTGACCTGACGCAGCCCCTTGGCTTCAACGATCGCCGCAGGGTCGTCGCCGGTCTCCACCATCGCCTCGAACACGTCCTTGGCGATGCGGCCGCTGATCGTGTTGTCGGCCATCAGATCAAGCAGCTTGCCGATTGCCGCTGCAGACACCGGGCTGTCAGCAACGCTGCGGCCAGCGCGGTTCAGTGCGGCAAACAGATCGCCCGTCACCCAGTTCGCCGCCAGCTTGGCGTCGCGGCCCTTGGCCACGGTTTCGAAGTAGTCCGCGGTCGCCCGTTCGGCGATCAGCACGCCGGCATCATAGGCGGTCAGGCCGTAGTCGTGCATGAAGCGGTGCTTCTTGGCGTCCGGCAGTTCTGGCAGCTTTGACTTGAGCTCAGCCACCCAGCCCTCGTCCAGCACCAGCGGCAGCAGGTCGGGATCGGGGAAGTAGCGGTAGTCATGCGCATCTTCCTTGCTGCGCATCGAGCGCGTGGCACCCTTCTCGAACAGCCGCGTCTCCTGCTCGACCGTGCCGCCCGACTCCCATACCTCGATCTGGCGCTTCGCCTCGGCTTCGATCGCCTGCATCACGAAGCGCACAGAGTTGACGTTCTTCACCTCGCAGCGCGTGCGATACGGTTCGCCATGCCTGCGCACCGACACGTTGACGTCGGCACGCATGGAGCCTTCCTCCATATTGCCGTCACAGGTGCCCAGGTAGCGCAGGATGCTGCGCAGCTTCCGCAGGTACGCGCCGGCCTCTTCAGGCGAGCGGATGTCAGGCTCGGACACGATCTCCATCAACGCGACGCCGGCGCGGTTCAGGTCGATGTACGACTTGCTGGGATGCTGGTCGTGCAGCGACTTGCCGGCGTCCTGCTCCAGATGCAGGCGCGTGATGCCGATCTCGCGTGTGGAACCGTCGGCGAGCTCGATCTCCACCTTGCCCTCGCCAACGATCGGATGCTCGTACTGGCTGATCTGATAGCCGGCCGGCAGGTCGGCATAGAAGTAGTTCTTGCGGTCGAACCGGCTGACCATGTGGATGTGCGCGTTCAGGCCAAGCCCGGTGCGCACCGCCTGCGCCACGCATTCGCGGTTGATCACCGGCAGCATGCCGGGGAACGCTGCATCGACGAAGCTCACCTGGGTGTTGGGCGGCGCACCGAAATCGGTCGCAGCGCCGGAGAACAGTTTCGCCCGACTGATCACCTGCGCGTGGACCTCAAGGCCAACCACGACCTCCCAGGCGCCGGTACTGCCTTCGATCACGTAGCTCACGCGTTCTGTATCCCCGCTCGTCCGTCGTCATTGCGAGCGCAGCGAACAATGCTGACCGAGATTGCTTCGTCGCTGTCCTCGCTACGACCCGATTGCAACAAACAGCTTCAGGGCCTTACAGCCTCAGCAGCATAACGGCCGGCACCATAGCGGGTTGGTTCCGAAAAGGAAGAGTGGCCCGATGAACGAGCAAACTGCCGCGCGGTGACTGGAGCGACGAAACGGCGCCTTCCCGACTACGGAAAGGCGCCGTTCACTCACTCACTCAGACGAATCGGAAGTCACTGGCGTCGATCGCGTTGAGCGCGATCTTTTGCA
The DNA here is from genome assembly GCA_035701785.1 of Acetobacteraceae bacterium. Lineage (GTDB taxonomy): Bacteria > Pseudomonadota > Alphaproteobacteria > Acetobacterales > Acetobacteraceae > JAMXLO01. The sequence goes on from DASSRN010000089.1 coordinate 5,346, forward strand.
GCGTCACCGTGTCCGAGCCGCCCAGGTTGATGACGCCGTTTTGCCCCGACTGGCTGATCGCGCCGGACGCCTGCAGCGAGGCGAAGTCCTTCGCTATCGAGGTTGAGAGTTGCAGAATGTCCTGGTTCGCGCCGGCCGTTGCACCGAAATCGGTGATCGTGTCAGTGCCGCTGCCGCCGAGGAACGCGAACACATCGGCGCCGGTGCCACCGGTCATCGTGTCATTGCCCGCACCGCCTATCAGCGTGTCGCTGCCATTGTTGGCGCTGATGACGTCGTTGCCGGCCAGGCCCTTCAGCACGTCGTTGCCGGTGCCGCCCTGCAACTGATCGCCCGCCGCACCACCGATCAGCGTCCCGCCGACGTTGTTCAGCCGACCGTTGAACGCACCGGTGCCGATGAACACCATATTTTCCACATTCGCCGCGCTGCCCAGGTCGAAGCTGGCCAGCCGCGTATAGATCGTGTCGGTGCCGCCACCGGCGTTCTCGACGACCTTGTCACTGGTGTTATCGACAACATAGGAGTCGTTGCCAGCGCCTCCTGTCATCGTGTCCCGCCCGGCCCCGCCGTCGATGTAGTCGGCGCCGGCCGTGCCATTCAGCGCGGCGTTGTCGGCAGCCGTACCGATGACGCGGTTCTCGGTCGCGCCGGTGGCGGTGACGCTGAACGGCTGCACCTTCGACGACAGGCTGCCGGCATCGATGGCCCGCACCTGCACCGTGTAGGTCTGGTTTGTGTCGTCGCCGCGGTGATCGAGCAGCAGATTTTCCGCAATCTGAAGCGTGTTGCCGACGATCATGAACCGGCCGCCGGCATCGTCTGCCAGCTGGAACCTGGCCGTGTCGCCCGCGTCGGGATCGGTCGCCGACAGCGTGCCCACGGATGTCCCATTCGCGGCGGATTCAGCAAATGCTGCGGGCGTGAACGTCACGGTTGTCGGCGCCTCGTTCACATTGGTCAGGTTCACCGTGAGCGGCTTGCTGAAGCTGTTGGCTGGACCCGCGGTATCCCTGGTGGTGACCTTCAGAGCGAACGTCTTGGTCGCCTCGAAATCGAGCGGCGCAGGATCCTTCACAACGATCTTGTTGCCGACGATCTGGAACGCCGTTGTCTGGTCGAGTGTGTAGGTGAACCGATCGGTCGCCAGACCCGCCGCGGTATCCGGATCGATCGTGGCCAAAGTGGTTACGACGACACCCGCTGCCGAATTTTCGGCCAGGCTCACCGACACGGCCTTCGTGTCACCGTTGAACACGATGTCGGTCGGCGCCGCGCTGTCCGGCCCGGTGGTGCCCGACGTCAGCTGCGCCAGCGTCTTGGTCACGTCGTCGAACCGGAAATTCTCGACGTTCACGATGGTGTCGGTAGAGCTGGCACCGGCGATGGTGAACGTGTTGCTCGCGGCGGTGAAATTCACTGTGTTGTCGGCGAACTTGCCGTGCAGCACGACGGTATCATTGCCGCCGCCGCCATCGATCGTGTTGTTGCCCGGACCTCCGTCCAGCACGTTATCACCCGCGTCGCCGGTCAGCATATCGTCGCCTTCGCCGCCGACCGCGTTCTCCACGTCCTTGGTGAACCGGAAGATGGTGCCGCCCGCACCGTCATCGACGATGGCGCCGATCACATCCTCCAGCGCGAAGGTGCCGGTGGCACCGCGATCGCTCATCACCATGCCGGTGGCGAGATTGATGTCGAACCTGCCGACCTCGCTCTGGAAGGTGATCGTGTCCTTGCCCGCGCCGCCCGAGACGATATCGGCGCCGAGTTCGCCGGCGATCACCGCCGGGCTGATGCCGGCCGCGGCCAGGCCAGTCTGCAGGTCGCGATCCACCTTCGGGTCCGCCGGGCCGCTGAAGCCGCCGGCCAGCAGATCGTCGCCGTCCTCGCCTAGCAGTTGATCCTGGCCAGGACCGCCGATGATCGTGTCGTTGCCGAGTCCGCCGACGCCGATATCGGCACCCGAGCCGAGCGTGATCAGGTCGTTGCCCAGACCGCCGTACAACTGGTCGGCCAGGGCGCGCCCGTCCATCGAGTCGCCGCCGACCGTGCCAACCGCCACATCGCGTGGCGCACCGGTGCGCGGCCCGATGATCGATGCGCCGGGCTCACGCGTGTCGAGATACTGCGCGATGATGTCAGCGCCGTTCTGATAGCCGAGAAGAATGCGGTCGTCGTCGATGCCGACGGCGGACAGACCGGTGTGCGGTCCGGTCGCCGGATCGTCCACGCCCGCCAGCTTGCCGACCGCGGCGCCCTTCATATCGAACCGCTGCGCCGCCAGCGTGCCGTTCGGCTGCTCCCACGTCAGCACAAAGCCGTTCTCGATGCCGATCGGGTCGACGCCGCTGGAAGCGACCTGGAAGTTCACGCTTGGCGCCAGCCCGGTTTCCAACGTCAGCAGCGGGCTCGGGCTCCAGTTGGTGCCGGCACCGGAGAAGATCATGCCCTGGACTGCCGCGGCGTTGGTGATGACGCCCGGCGTCCCGCTGGTGTCGTTGGCACCCCAGAACACACCGAACGAACCGTTCTGCTGTGCCACGACATGCTGCGTCTGGCCCGACCGCACCTCGCCGAGATCGGTCGGAAAGCCGGCCGGCAGGGCCAATTCCTTGTAAGTGATCAGCCCGGGCAGTGTGATGGCGCTGGTGTCGCGATCCGCCGTCTGGTTGGTATCCGGCACGAAGATGCGCAGATGCACGTGTTCGTCGGTGCCGATGTAGGTGACGACCACCTGACCGTCGTGCAGCGTTGCGAGCGAGATATCGCGTCCCTGCACCGGCGTACCGGTGGCGGCATCCGCGCGCTCCAGCCCGTTACTGGTCAGCACGATGCCGACATTGTCGTCGGCGGTGCCGCGCAACCCGTCGAGACCGAGGCCGATCGGTGCAGTCTCGGCGCCCTTCGAGAGATCGGCCGACGGCACGAGGTTGCCGGCTGCATCGCGCGCCAGCACGCCGTTGCCGTTGGCATCGAGCACCGGATTGCCTGCGGCATCGACCGCAA
>DASSRN010000090.1:0-12116 GCA_035701785.1 Acetobacteraceae bacterium
ACGCCCAGCAACTATGCGTATCTCGATCACGCGACGAAGGTGGACGACACGCATGTGCGCATCGAGCTGAAGCGCGTGTTCCCGGCCGCGCTCGATTACATGGCGATGACGCTCTACATCATGCCGCAGCAGTATCGCGAGAAGCTCGGGCCGCAGGAATACTCGCAGCATCCGGTCGGCGCGGGGCCGTACAAGGTCGCCAAGGTGAACGGCGTCACCCAGATCGATATGGAGCGCTACGACGGCTATTACGCCGACAGTCCGAAGGGCAAGCCGGCGATTGGCAAGCTGGTCATCCACGAGGTGCCGGATGCGGCCACAGAGATGGCAGAACTACTCGGCAGCCGCGCCGACTGGATCTGGAAGTTCAGCCCCGACCAGTTCGATGCGGTGGGCCGCATGCCGACGCTCCAGGCGACGCGCGCGGAATCGATGCGCGTCGAGTATATGTCGGTCGATGCCGCCGGACGCACCGGCGCCGACAATCCGCTGACCAAGGACAAGGTGCGCCAGGCGATCGTCTACGCGCTGGACCGTCCCACTATGGCACGGCAGCTGATGCAGGGCGGATCGCGCGCGATCGACACGCCCTGCTATCCGACGCAGTTCGGCTGCGATGCGGGCGCGGCGGTGCACTACGCCTATGATCCCACGAAGGCGAAGCAACTGCTGGCAGATGCCGGCTATCCGAACGGCTTCGACACCGAACTCGTGACCTACGACCTGCCGCAGTGGAGCGGCGCGGTGCAGGGCTACCTGAAGGCAGTCGGCATCAACGCGAAGATCACCCAGTTGCAGGTGGCGGCGGTGGTGCAGCGCACGCTCGCCGGCCAGAACCCGCTGGAGCTTGGTTCGTGGGGCAGCTATTCGGTGAACGACGTCTCGGCGATCCTGCCCAACTACTTCACCTTCACGGGCAACGACTATACGCGGGACCCGGAGATCAGGAAGTTGGTCGAGGCCGGCAGCGCCACGGTCGATGCCGACCAGCGGCGCAAGGCGTACAGCGCGGCGATCAAGCTGATCACCGAGAAGGCGTCGTGGGTGCCGATCTTCACCCACACCGTCACCTACGGTTATTCAAAGCAGCTCAACTTCAAGCCGTATCCTGACGAGTTGCCGCGGTTTTTCCTGACCAGCTGGAAGTAGCCGCGCGAATCCACGCAAGGGAGGAAGCAGAAATGACCGGGAACGAAGGCGCGTCGCGTCGCGCCATCATGCGCGGTGCCGCCGGCACCGTGGCCGCGGCGGCGCTGACGACGACAGGCAGGGCGCAACCGACTGCGGCAACTGCCACGCCGCCATCGGTGATCACCAACCCGCCACGGCAATGGGGGCATGATGCGCCGCCGACCATCTATCCCGATCCGGACGTGATCGTCATCGATCCGTCGTTCGCCGCGCTGCGCGTCGGCAACAACGCAATTCACCGGATCGCTACCGGCTTCACCTGGGCGGAAGGCCCGGCCTGGTCGAGCGAAGGCCAGTATTTTGTGTTCAGCGACGTGGTGGGCAACACGCAGTACCGCGTGCTGTGGGACGACAAGCGCGTCACCCCGTTCCGCCGGCCGTCCAACAACAGCAACGGCAATTCATTCGACTTCCAGGGCCGCCAGCTGAGCTGCGAGCATTTCAACCGGCGCGTCGTGCGCTGGGAGCACGACGGCACGTTGACGGTGATAGCCGATGCGTTCGACGGCAAGCCACTGAACTCGCCGAACGACGTGGTGCCGCATCCCGACGGCAGCGTCTGGTTCACCGATCCACCTTATGGCGGGCAATTATCGGAAGGCCATCCGGACGAGGCCGGCGGCCCCAGCAACCCGCAGGGCCTGCTCAATCCGAACAAGGGCGCGCCGAATGCCGGGGTGACCGGCGGCAAGAAGCGTGAACTGGCCAACGCCGTTTACCGCTGGGACCCGAGCGGGCGGCTTGATCAGGTGATCACCGAGGATCAGCTCAAGGACCCCAACGGCCTTTGCTTCTCGCCCGACTACAAGACGCTATACGTATGCAGCACCGGACGCGGTCCTGGCGACGCGCATGGCGGTGGCACGCGCACCATCCATGCTTTCGATGTGCAGGGCAGCAAGGTCGCCAACGGCCGCGATTTCATTGATATGACGGTCGATGGCGTCCATTGCGGCCCAGACGGACTGCGTGCCGATGTGTTCGGCAACCTGTGGTGCAGTTCGAACGCGCCACTCGGCTATGCCGGCGTGCTGGTCTACAACTCGCAAGCCCGGCTGATCGGGCGCATCCGTCTGCCGGAGGTGAGCGCAAACCTCTGCTTCGGCGGGCCGAAGCGGAATCAACTGCTGATGACCGCAGCGCAGTCGATCTATCTCTATCAGGTCAACACGCAGGGCGCGGCGCCGGGTTGAGGTCCGTCAGCCGCGCCCGCCGCCAAAGGCGTTGAAGGTGATCAGCGTGTAGGTGTCTTTCACCCCGGGCAGAGTCTGGATCTTCTCTGTCACAAACAGGCCGATGTCCTGCTCGTTCTCCAGATAGAACTTGCCGATCAGGTCATACTGGCCAGAGGTGGAATAGAGTTCCGACATCTGCTCGATGGTGTCGGCGGCTTCGCGGGCGACCTTGTAAGCCTCGCCCATGTCGCACTTGATCTGCACGAATATCGCCCGCATCCCATCTCACCCCTGCTACGCCGATCACCACCGTAGCAGGATTGCACGGTGGGCGAACTACGCGCGGGCGCCGCGGCGCTCGGCCAGGACGGACAGGCGGTGGCTGGCGCTGCCCAGGCGGCGCAGCATCACGGGAAGCTGAGGCTGTGCCGGCAGCGGGCCGCCGTCATGGCGGAAGTCGGCCCAGGCAGACCACTCATCGTCCGACAGCAAAAGTACGCGGCGCTGATCATCGTCGCTCAGCCGCATCTCCTCGCCGATCTCGCTGAACATCTGGAACTGGCTGCGGGCCAGCCGGTCATTCGCCATCCAGGTCAGACTCTGAAGCATCTCGGCACCTCTTGTTCCGTGCGGTTCAGCAGATACTCGCCAGATCGGGTGAGGCAAGGGCGGAAATGGGCGGACGTTTTGTCCGATTTGTGGCCAGCAAACACCGACGAGTGACCACCGGATAGTTCGGTCGATTGCGGATGGGAATTCTACGTATTTGGTCACCGGGGCGTGACGGACTCCGCGCGACCTGCGTATCCTGCCGCCAAAGCGCCTCGGGGAGCGCGGCGGGGAGAGTTTGGATGGAACTGGCTCAGGCGCGCAGGGCGCGCATAGTCGCACGCACGGGTGGACGAGCCCTGGCCGACGCGCTGGTCGCGCAAGGCATCGACCACGTCTTCGCCGTGCCTGGTGAAAGCTATCTCGACGTGCTCGATGGCCTCTACGAGGTGCGCCAGAAACTGCAACTGGTCACCTGCCGCTTCGAGGCGGGTGCGGTCCACATGGCAGAGGCCTATGGCAAGCTGAAGGGCCGCCCAGCCGCAGCGATGGTGACGCGCGGGCCTGGTGCCTGCCACGGCTCGATCGGCGTGCACGTGGCGATGCAGGATAGCACGCCGCTGCTGCTTTTCGTCGGCCAGATCCCGCACGAGGATGCCGGCCGCGACGCCTTCCAGGAGGTGGACTACCGGCGGATGTTCAGCCCGCTCGCCAAGTGGGTGACGCAGATCGACCAGGCGAAGCGCATCCCCGAGGTCGTCGCCCACGCGGTCGATGTCGCCGTGTCCGGGCGACCTGGACCGGTGGTGATCGCACTCTCGGAAGAGATGCAGAAAGACATGATCGAGGTGCCGGACCGGCCGCGCGCCGCCGTCGCGCCGCCGCACCCCGATCCTGCCGCCTTGGCCGAACTGCGCGCCATGCTCAGCCGCGCGCGCAAGCCGCTCGCCGTGCTGGGGGGGTCGTGCTGGACCGAGGAGGCTCGTGCTGCGATCCGCGACTTCCTGCTGGGCAACGACATCCCCGTCGCCGTCGGCTTCCGGCGGCAGGCGCTATACGACGGCACGCTGGACAACTTCGCCGGCGACCTTGGCGTCGGCTCCGATCCCGGCCTGGTCGGCAAGGCAAAGGAAGCCGACCTGATCCTGGCGATCGGCTCGCGCCTCGGCGACACAGTGACGCAGGGCTACACGCTGCTCGACATGGCGGGCAGCGTGCCGATCATCCAGGTGCACCCGGACGGCAGCGAGATCGGCCGCGTGTTCCGTCCGGCGCTGGGCATCGTCTCCGACCTCAACACCTTCGCCCACGCCGTCGCCGCGCTGGAGCCGCTGCTGTCCGACTGGACCGACTGGACCGAGGAGCTGCGCTCATTGCGCGAGTCGCAGCGCGCGGTGCCAAACTACCAGGGCGCGCTCAATCTCGGTACTGCGATGCGCGAACTTGAGGGGCTGCTCGACAGCGATGCGCTGGTGACCACTGATGCCGGCAACTTCGCGGGCTGGGCGACGCGGTTCATCAACTTCCGCGACGGCCAGCGCTACATCGGTCCGACCAACGGCGCGATGGGATACAGCGTGCCGGCGGCGGTCGGCGCCAAGATCGCCTATCCGCATCGCATGGTGGTCAGCATGGTCGGGGACGGCGGCTTCCTGATGACCGGCCAGGAACTGGCGACCGCGTTCCATCACGGCGTCGCGCCGATTGTGCTGGTGTTCAACAACCAGATGTACGGCACCATCCGTATGCACCAGGAGCGCGCCTATCCGGGCCGCGTGTCCGGCACCGGCCTCACCAATCCGGATTTCGCGAAGTTCATCGAGGCATTCGGCGGTCACGGCGAGGTGGTGAGCGAGACCGCAGAGTTCGCGCCGGCATTCCGTCGCGCCGCGGACAGCGGCAAGCCGGCGGTGATCGAACTGCGCATGAACCCCGATCAGATCACCACGCGCGCCACCATCGCCGAGTTGCGCGCAGGCCGGTCGCCGAAGTCCGCGGCGAAGCCGAAGCGCGCGGTGGCCGCGAAGCGTCTGAAGTCGACGCGCGCACCCGCCAAGAAGCGAGGTGGATGACCAGCGTTGCGATCGCGCCGAGGCGGAGCGCTGTTGCCTGACGCTGCTCGAACGGGGGCCGCAGCGGGGACCTACGGCCCGCTGCGGATGCCCTTGGCGTCGGCCTCGGCGATCAGCCGCGCTGCATCCTCGGCCAGCAGCAGTCGCGCTGCGACAAGTGAGTCAGCCGCCTTGCGCACCGCCGCGACATACGCCTCCTTCGTCGGATAGCGTTCCTCCAGCGACAGGCGTCCATCGCCGGTCCGTTCGCGCTCAGCCTTGGTGGTTGCAAACGGAACGAAGCTGCCGGACAGCGGACAGAAGCCGCTGTCGAACCAGCCATCGCGGAACTGGTTCCATCCCGTGTAGGTGCCGATCGGCGCCTGCACGAATACCGACCGCACGCCGCCGATGTCATTACCGTCAGCATCAACCTGGGGCACCAGAGCGCCATAGCGGCCGGTGCCCACGTTCGGCGGCTCGACCTCGAGCACGCCGCTGACCTCGCCCGCGCGATAGCTTGCACCGCGATCGAACACGTGCAGAGGATTGTACGCGCCGGTGAAGCGCACGGCGGGACGCTCGACGCCGCCATAGGCATTGGCCGGGATCGACGGGAAGCGGACCGCGTCGGGTGACACCAGCGTGCCGTCGGCAATGCGCGGTAGCACGCTGGGCGGCGGCTCCTTGCCGTCGCGCACCCACTGCGTCAGCGCATCCAGCAGCGCGCGCATCGTCCAGGTCTGCGGGTTGGGATTGCCCTGCTGGTAGCACACGCCGAACGGTGCCCGGGTCGGCAGGGGCAGCGGCGCCGGCGCATGCTGTGTGCTGGTCATCACGTAGGTGCGGACGCTGGCCGGATCGGCGACGTCGCGCAGCCCGAGGGGATCGGTGAAGCCCAGCGATTGCCGCCCTTCCCACAACTCCAGCGCGGTGGCGGCATGCATGATCAGCGGGCAGGTATCGTTTGCCTGGCAGCGATCGAGGATGCCACCGCTGCGTCCGCTCAGCGGATCAGTCTGGCGGGCATAGCTGAACGGGAACTCGTAGGCGGAATACAGGTGGTCAAGTTGTTCGTTCCAGCCACGGCCCGGCTGGCCGAAGCGGACGTTCAGCGCCAGCAGTCCACCGCCGATATGCGGCAGCGCCGCATCGAACGCGCGCCCGCCACCTTCTGCCTTATTGAACCCGAGCAGCAACAGCGTGCGGATCATCCGTCCACTCTGCGATGACCCGGTGATGATCGTCCGCACGTCATCGCCGTGCACCACCGGGTTCTGCGTGCCGGCGTCGTCCGCCGCCTGCGCCTTAAGGAACGCGCCGAGGTCACGCGTCACCGCGAAGCCGATGCCGAGTACCAGAGGGTCTTTCGCACGGTAGATCAGTTCGTAGATACGCCCCGGCCTGAAGCCGGCGGGATAGCAGATCGTGCGGTCACCCGGCTTCTCGTCATCGCAGGTGCCGAAGTGCCACGTCGCATTGGCGATCGGTGTGCGCGGCGCGTTCTCCCGCGCCCGCTCGGTCAGCGTTGGCAGGAAGCCGTCGTCAAGCGCGGTGCGGTTGTCAACGCTGATGGTGGAATAGGGCGCGTGGATCGCGCCGGTGAACCAGCCGGCTGACAGCGGCAGCGTTGTGGTCGGCGCCAGCGTTATCAGCTCTGACCGCACGGTGCCGGTCAATGGCGAGCCATCCCTGTTGGCGGCCACCGGTACGGTCAGCATCATACGGCCGCCGCCGGACAGCACGTCGGCCTGCCAGCCGAACCAGACGAGAGTGTAGCCCTGGCGCTGCAGCCAGCCGTCGCCGGCGACCGCCACCGCATTGTTGTCAGCCAGGTTCAGCGGCACGTCGGCGTCGTACAACCGCTGTGCCACCTTGTTGCCGCGGTTGATGACGTCGAACAGCAGGACATGGTTGGACTTCGCTGGATCGGCCGGACGCAGGATCTCGACGTCGGTGGTGTATTCCACCCTGCCGCCCGCATTGCGCGGTGCCAATCGCAGATCCTGGATGGCGCCATTCTCCGCCAGGCTCGGGTCCAGTTCGCCATGAGCACGGGCAAACACATGCTCGAAAGCGCCCGCCGCGCCGAAGCTCTGTCCGTCGAACGCCGGCTCGACCCGGATGATCTCGAGCCGTGCAATGCGCGCTTCGGCGGATGCAGCGAGCACACTGGCCAGCAGCGCGAGGCTCACGTGGCGAAACGCGAAGCTGGGCGACCTCAAGCGTAGCATGCGTGCGATCCTGATCATGGCTGCCTTGTCACGCGGCGAGTGATACCACGTATCTCGATGATCTCGGGACTTGACCTGGCAAGCCGATCAGCTTCGCGCAGAATACGCTCTTTCAGCGAACCGTCGGCTACAGCAAGAACGCCGTGACCCGGAGCATTCCAGTCCGGCAACCAATGGAGTGAAGGCGGCACGCGTGCCAAGCAACGCAGATCGATATGGAATGGTCGCTGGTTCAGCACGGCGGCCTCGGCTGCGCCGAGCTCGATGACTCCGATTGGCTTGCGTGGCGACGTGCCACGCCAGGCTCCGGAACTAGTGTACGCAAGCATGATCTCTGTTGTCCGTCCGGCGGCGGATCGGCTCCCCAGGCAGTAGGCGATATGGGCATACGGGCCAGGCCGCGAGCGCGCTTCGGGGGGATGGCCAAAGGGAAAGTTGGCGCGAACAAAAGCGCCTTCAGCGAGCACCGGCTCTTAGGATCAGCGTACGCCGAACAGCGTGTCCAGCGCCGCTGTGCGGCAGGCATGGCGCTGTCGGGTCTCGCCGACCTCCCGGGTCACCTCTCCCGACGGAGTATATGGCAGCCCTGCAGCAGTGTGGACGCGGACGAGCCGATCCGCTTCGTCGCGTTCGCGCAGGTCGCGCTCGACCAGATGCTCAATGTAGGCCGCAGCCGAGCGATGTTCGGACCGTGCAAGCTTGAGTACCCGTTCGCGGACCGGCGATGGCAAGCGAACGGTGATACCGGGAGTAGCAGACTTTTCGGGCCTCATCCCGGCATAGTGCATCACAATGATGCAAGCCGCAACAGGTGGTCGCCTCGCTCACCGCCCCACAGCGTAGCCCTGCATCCCGCGCGGGTTGGCTCCCGCCCAAATCTGCCCATCCTCGATCCGTGCCGCGGACAGGCGGCCTTCCGACCAGTCGTCGCCCTTCTCCGCCTTGTGGTCGCGCGCCTTCAGCTCGTACATCACGGCGTCCGGGAAGCGGCCCTCCAGCACCACCTTGGCGGGACGCGCGACGCGCGGCCAGAAGCTCGACGGCCAGTGCTCGGTGTGGAACGACGGTGCGTCGATCGCCTCCTGGATACCCATGTTGTGGTGCACCATGCGCAGGAAGAAGATCAGCGACCACTGGTCCTGCTGCTCGCCGCCCGGCGTCCCGAACGCCATCCACGGCTTTGCCCCGCGCAACGCGAAGCTGGGCGACAGCGTGGTGCGCGGGCGTTTGCCAGGCGCGATGCTGTTAGGCAGGTCGGGCCGCAGCCAGAACATCTGCCCGCGCGTGCCCAGGCAGAAGCCGAGGTCCGGGATCACCGGCGAGGATTGCAGCCAGCCGCCGGACGGCGTGGCGCTGACCATGTTGCCGTCCTTGTCGATCACATCCAGATGGCAGGTATCGGCGCCGATCACGCCAAGGCGCGCCACGGTTGGTTCGCCGGCGCCTGGCGAGCGCGTCAGCAGATGCGCGCGGTTGGCGCCGTCGCGATCCACCACCGGCGTGAAGCCGGCGACCGAGCCGGGACGCAGGTCCTGCGACGCGCTGCGCCCTACCAGCTTGCGGCGCTCGACGTTGTATTCCTCGGACAGCAGCGTGCCCAACGGCACGGTGCAGAAGTTGGGATCGCCGTAGTACGCCTCGCGATCGGCGAAGGCGAGCTTGGCGCACTCCACAACAGTGTGAACGAAGTCGTTGCCCAGCGGGTCCATCGCGCCGACGTCGAACCCGCGCAGCAGCGCGAGCTGTTGCAGGAACGCCGGTCCCTGGCTCCACGCACCGCACTTCAGCACGGTGTGGCCGTGATACTCGTAGGCGACCGGATCCTCCACCGTCGCCGACCAGCGCGCGAAGTCGTCCGCCGCGAGCAGGCCGCGATGCCTCCGGCCCGACACATCCAGCACTTCGGTCGAGCGGAAGAACTTGTCCACCGCCTCGGCCACGAAGCCGCGATACCAGGCGCCGCGCGCCGCATCGATCCGCGCCTCGCGCGAGTCGCCCACCGCCTCGCGGCAGATGCGTTCGTAGGTGGTGGCGAGCGCCGGACGGGCGAACAGCGATTCAGGCTTCGGCACGTTGCCGCCTGGCAGGAACACCGCAGCCGATGACTTCCACTCCGCCTCGAACAGCATGCGCACGCTCTCGATCGTGGCGCTGATGCGCGGCACGATGTGGATGCCGTTCTTGGCGTAGCCGATGGCGAAGACCAGCACGTCGGCCAGCTCCCAGGTGCCCCAGTCGCGCAGCAGCAGGCACCACGCGTCGAACGCGCCAGGCACCACCGCGGGCAGCACGCCGGTCGCCGGGATCAGGTCGATGTCCATCTCGCGGAACTTGTCCAGTGTGGCGGCCTGCGGTGCTACGCCCTGGCCGCACACCACGTGCTGCGTCTGGGTGCGCGCCGAATGCAGGATGATCGGCGCATCGCCACCCGGCCCGTTCAGGTGAGGTTCAGCCACCTGGAGGGTGAACGCCGTCGCCACCGCGGCGTCGAACGCATTGCCACCGCGCTCCAGCACCGCCATGCCGACCTGGCTCGCGATCCAATGCGTGCTGGCGACCACGCCGAACGTGCCGGCGATCTCGGGGCGGGTGGTGAACATGGCAGGCTTCTCCCTGGCTAGGCGTGCGCAGTAGTCTCCGCGCCATGCAGCTTGCCAGCAAGACCTACGACGCCCCCGACATGAGCGCGGTGCAGGAGCTGTATCACGCCAACGGCTGGACCGACGGCCTGCCGATCGTGCCGCCGACCGCAGACGCGGTCGCCGCGTGCCTCGACTGGGCGATGACCCCACCCGGCCAGCTGATCGGCGTCGAGCCGGTGCGCGGCGTGCCGGTCACTGCCGAGAAGCTGGCGGTCAACGCGGTGATGGCAGGCTGCCTGCCGATGCATTTTCCAGTCGTGCTGACCGCATTCGCCGCGATGCTGCAACCGGAGTTCCTGCTGCACGGCGCCACCGCCTCGACCGGCGGCTGCGCCGTGTTCATCGTGCTGAACGGGCCGATCAGGCTGGAGCTTGGCGCCGCGGGTTCGTTCAACGCGTTGGGCAACAGCGACCGCGCCACCGCGGTGATTGGCCGCGCCATCCGCCTCGCGCTGATCAACATCCTGGAGGTGCGGCCAGGCGGCATCGACCGCTCGACGCTGGGCCACCCCGGCAAGTTCAGCTACTGCTTGGCGGAAGATGAGGACGCCACGTGGCTGCCGCTGCATGCGATGCGCGGCCTGCCGGCGGAGGTGTCCGCGGTCACCGTGATGACCGGTGGCGCGCCACGGCAGATCATGAACGAGTGGACCACTGCGCCCGAGGAGATCCTGGAGACCTTCGCCGCCGAGATGCGCGCCAACATGCGGCACTACTCGATCTGGTCGGGCAACTACGCGCTGATCATTCCGCGCCAATTGCGCGAGCACTTGCACGCGGCGGGCTGGAGCAAGGCGGACATCGCCCGCTTCATCCATGCCCGAGCCCGCATCCGTCGCAGCGAGTGGGCGGAGGTCGGCAAGCGCGCCGTGGTGGGCGAGCGCGGCGATACCGAATATACCGCGCTCGCGTCACCCGATCAGTTGCTGATCGTCGGTGCCGGCGGCCCGGCCGGTGGGTTCGGCGCGATCATCCCACCCTGGCTGGGCCACAAGAGCCGCGCCGTGACGCTACCGATCGGCGCCTGCGTCGATTGCAGCTAGGGAAGAAGACCCGCGCTCAGTTCCCCCGTTCGAACCCTGGCCGTGGCACCAGACTCATCAGCATGTGCTCGAAGCCGCCATCGACGATGATCTCCTGGCCGGTGACGAACCCGGCGCGGTCGCTGGCCAGGAACAGCACCACCTGCGCCATGTCCTCTGGCGTGCCGATGCGCCCTACCGGAATCGCCGCGGCGCGCCGCTCGGTCACGCCGGCCGCCTGATAGAAGCTCTCGCTCATCGGTGTGCGCACCAGGCCGGGGCTCATCACGTTGCTGCGCACGCCGTGCGGACCCCACTCAACCGCAAGCTGGCGCAACAGCATCAGCACGCCCGCCTTGCTGACGCTGTACGCGCCGGAGAACCCCTGCGCGTTGCTGCCGGCGATCGATGCAGTGTGCACGATTGAACCGCGCCCGCGCTCGATCATCGCCTTGCCGAACGCCTGGGCGCACAGCAGGTAGCCGGTCAGGTTCACCGCCAGCAGCCGGTTCCAGTCGTTCAGTGGCACTGTCGCGAGTGATCCGGCCAGCAGCATGCCCGCGTTGTTCACCAGGATGTCGCAGGGACCGATCGCGCGCGACGCGCGTTCCGCCACGGCGACGCTGTCCGGATCAGCGATGTCGCAGCCGATCGCCAGCGTCTTTGCCCCGGTCGACCGCAGCATCTCAGCCGTCTCCTTGCATGTCGCCTCGTCGCGGTCGAGCAGCACCACCGACGCGCCCGCCTGCGCCATGCCAAGTGCGACGGCGCGGCCGATGCCGCCGCCCGCGCCGGTGACGACGCATACGCAGCCCTGCAAACCAAGCCATTCAGCATTCAACTCGGTCATGCTTTCCTCCCGATAGCGGTCAGCAATGGTGCAATGGTGGGCAGCGTATCGAGCCGCCACGCCGCGGCGATCAGCGCATCGGCCGACGGTCCCGCGAGTTCGCGCACCTTCGCCCCGATCTCCTGGTCGGTGAGCGGATGCCGCGTGCTGCCGCGCGGATGCAGCACGGTCGAGGTCAACGTGCGCCCGTCGCGCAGCCGCAGCGTGACCGTCGCGGACCCTTTCGGCGCAGTGGGGTCGAGCTGCGGCCTGGTGAGTGCGCGCAACGCGACAACGCGCGGATCCTGCACCACCGCTTCGGAGAACTCATGCATGCCGGCCGCGCCGAACAGCAGCGCGACCGCAGCACAGTGATGGATGCTGACGCGCGCGTCGCGCTCGCTGGCCACTGCGCGGTCGCCG
>DASSRN010000091.1:0-4869 GCA_035701785.1 Acetobacteraceae bacterium
TCGTCGCGCTGTTCATGCTGTATTACAGCTCGCAGTTCCTGGCTGGACGCTGATACCCGCGCCTGCTTGACCCGCCGGAGCCCACCGGTATGGTCCGGCCCCCGAGGCAATGCAGGGCGCCATGTCGATACTCATCTCTCCCGCCTACGCGCAGGACGCTGCCGGCATGTTCGGCAGCGCCACGCAGTTCCTGCCGCTGGTACTGATCTTCGTGGTGTTCTACTTCCTGCTGATCCGCCCGCAGCAGCAGAAGCAGAAGGAGAACCGCCAGATGATCTCCGCGCTGAAGCGGGGCGACCGGGTGGTCACCGGCGGCGGCATCATCGGCACGGTACAGCGCGTGCCGATGGTGGCGGACAAGGACGGCAAGCAGGTCGCGTCCAGCGAGATCGAGGTGGAGATCGCGCCCAACATCCGCGTCACGGTGCTGCGCGACACCATCAGCAGCGTGGTGCGTCCGACGGTGGCGAACGACGCGCGGCCGGTGAAGGAGAAGGCGGGCTGACACGGGCAGGTGCCCGTGTCAGCTGATCATCAGGCCGATTTGAGCTGCGCTTCGGCGTATTCGTAGTTCGCCAGGTTGTCGACCCAGTTCTGCAGGTAATCAGGGCGCCGGTTGCGGAAGTCCAGATAGTAGCTGTGCTCCCACACGTCGCAACCCAGCAGCACCTTGCCTTCGCCGGTCGCCAGCGGATTGGAGCCGTTCGGCGACCGCGTCACCTTCAACTTGCCGTCCTTGCCAACGACCAGCCACGCCCAGCCGGAACCGAACTGACCGACGCCTGCGGCCTTGAAAGCGTCCTTGAACTGCGAGACGCCGCCCAGGTCTTCGGTGATCTTCTTCTCGAGCGCCGATGGAATGCGGCCGCCGTTGGGGCTCATGCACTGCCAGAACACGATGTGGTTCCAGTGCTGGCCGGCGTTGTTGAACACCGCCGCCTTGTCGGCGCTGCCATGCGTCATCGTGACGATCTGGTCGAGCGACTTGCCCTGCAAGGACGGGTCCTTCTCGACGAAGCCGTTGAGCGCGGTCACGTAGGCCTGATGATGCTTGCCGTGGTGCAGGTCGAGCGTCTCCTCGCACATATTCTTCGCGCCTAGGGCGGACTTGGAATACGGGAGTGTCGGAAGTTCAAAAGCCATGGAGCTGCCTCCGCTGGTTGCAGGAAAGCGATACCGTTCGACGGGAGTGGCCTTTAGCTATGACCCGTGCCGGAACGCGTCAAGCTGGCACGGGTTGACGGCCGGCGCCACCGCAGGCGCATGAACGCAGCGATCGCCGAGGAGGTCCGCCGGCACGATCCGGACCGGTTCCTGACCGCGCTGTTCGCCCCACCGCCGAAGCGCGCCGCGCTGCTCACTCTGTACGCGTTCAATCACGAACTTGCGCGCGCACGTGACGTCGCATCTGAGCCGACGCTCGCGCTGATCCGGCTGCAATGGTGGCGCGAGGTGGTGGAGGGCGCGGTGCGCCGCCATCCGGTAGCCGATGTGCTGCGCGACACGATCAGCACCGGTGCGCTGGCGATGGCCGATCTGCTGGCGATGATCGACGCGCGCGAAGCCGAGGCAGAGCCGGGGTTCGCCACGACAGCGGACTGGCAGGCGTATCTTTACGGCAGTGCTGGTGGGGTCGCGGTCGCGGCCGGTCACCTGCTTGGCGCGCCCGACGCAGAGGCGCTGCGACCCCTCGGCGCCGCATACGGCTTGGCCGGCGTGCTGCGCAGCATCCTGGCGCACGCGCGCCAAGGCCGCTGCCTGCTGCCGCACGACCGGCTGGCGGAGCATGCGTTGACGCCGGAGCGACTGATCGCAACGCCCTCGTCGCCACAAGCGCTCATGGTGACGCGACAGCTGGCGCGCGAAGGCATGCAGCTACTCCGCCGCATGCGCCTGCCGCGCTCCGCGATCGCCGCGGCGCTGCCCGCGGTGCTGGCCCGACGTGACCTGCGGCGCGCGCCCGCGTTCCCTGTCGAACGTGGGCTCGGCGATCGCGTCGGGGTCTTGCTCGCGGCTATCAGCAGCCGGGTCTGACTGAGACCGTCACATGTGCTGCTGGACCTTCTCCGCACCATGCGTCACTGCGTGCCCGGTCGCGCTGACGTCTTCGCCCAGGCCAGCGGTGGTGTTGCAGGCACTGACCAACGACGCGCCGGCCAATACGAACACAGTCAGCAGCATGGCGGAAACGGTGCGCATTCACACTCTCCATAATGGTGCGAAGCAGCAGGTAACGCGCATCATGCCCTGACCGAACTCACGTTCCGGCGTGCCCGCGAAGCTGTTACTTGGGCGTGGTGCTCAGGGGATGCGGTCCATCACTTGAACTGGCGGGATTGCTGGTCACCGCAAAAGCGCGGATCGCTGGTCACTCGTGGCTTTGGGGCGGATTGCCCTTGAGCTGATAGACAAGCCCGGTCTTGGTGGTCCCGAGAGACAACCAGTCGCGCCCGGACTGCTGCAGCGAGATGAAGAACTGCCGGCAGCGGTCCATCGCCTTATCGTGCAATTCGTCCCGGCGCTTGAACTTCACCTCGAATGCGTATTCACCGCACATCGGCCGGTGTGTGCCCCGCTCACGCCAGATTGCAATGTTGGTTTCCGCGGTGACACCCTTGCCGAAGTCGAGTACTCCCAGGTCCTGAAGCACCTCCTCGACAATCGTCTGGTTCACCAGCTCGATCTTGTCGGTCGCATCGATCTTCAATGCAGCCAAGGCCGGGAACACCCGTGCCAGCGCAGCCATCGATGTGCGGTCCCCTTCCGGGGCCTGGCTCTGGAATAGCTGCGCATTATGTGAGAACAGCATCCGGTAGCCACCTACCTGATCCTTCAATGGCAGCGCCTCTGCCTTGAATTTGATCCGGTAATTGCCCGCGATATTCGGACGCACGTCCAGCTCAGCAGCCGTCTGAATATTCGGGTGGCGGAACTTGAAGACGATTTCGGGGTCACCGACGGGGAATCCGTCCTCGTAACGGATACGCCGCCGCAGGATGAATGCATTATTGTAAAGCCGGAAATCGGCGGTATCCAGGAACAGCACTTCGCGGATTGCCGGCTTGAGAACAATGCCCTTACTGATAAAGTCGATGCCAAACTCCTTTGCAGCGCGCGCGACCAGCTTGCCATAGTCAAAGAAGACTGACGCCGCCGTGAATCGGTCGGGCTTCAGGATCAGCTTGCACTCGAGGTACTGGATCTCATCAAGCGGATGGCCATCGCTGTATTGGCCCTGCTTCAGTTCCGGCCCCCGATCAGGCACCGAAGGTGTCTTGGCCACGGCCGCTTCCTCCTCGATTGCCGCCCTAAGAGCGATAGATCACGCTGACCAGCGCGACGGTTATGAGCATGGTCAGAAACAACAGTGGCACGCCGAGTTTGACATAATCGCCAAACGTGTAACCGCCCGGTTCCATCACCAGCATATTCACGGCAGATGATACCGGCGTCACATACGCCGCGCAGCAGCCGAGTGCGACCGTCATAGCAAATGCCTGCGGCGAGTCGTTCAGCACTCGGGCCGCGTCGATCGCCACCGGAGCCATCAGCACCGCGGTTGCCGAGTTAGAAATGAACAGCCCCACAAGGGAAGTGATCAGGAAGACGACGGCGAGAACCGCCAAAGGTCCGAGCGACCCAAGAGCGGCGACCATTCCATGGGCCATCATCGTCGAGGCACCCGTCTTTGTAAGCGCCGTGGCCAAGGGCAGCGTACCCGCCACCAGCACCACAGTTTTCCAGTTGATGGTACGATAGATCGCGTCCAGCCTGACGCAACCACTGGCAATCAGCGCCAGCGCCGCGATCAACACCGCGGCCGCATTGGGTATCAGCTCCAACGCCATCACCACGATCATGGCGACGACAATACCGATGGCGATCGGCGCCCGACCGCGAGCGGGCATCAATTCCCCGAATTCTACCGGCAGAGTGAGCACGAAGAAATTGTCACGGTCATCCCGCAGGGGCCGGATCTTCGACCAACCACCTGCCACCAGCAGCGTATCGCCAAAGTCCAGCGTTCGCGCGTCGAGGTTCGTCGCCAATGGCTCGCCGCGATGGCGGATTGCAAGCACATCGAGCCCGTACTGCGTATGAAAATCGACTTGACGTAGGGTCGCGCCAATAAGTTGCGATTCCGGGGCCAGCATGATCTCGGCGACGCCCAGCTCCTGAAGTGCCTCGTGGCGCTGCCGCTCATCCAAGCGAGGCAGCATCAGCAACTTCTCCGATGCGACCATCTGCTGCACCTGTGACTCCGAGCCCATCACGAACATGGCGTCGTTGGGTCCGAGCACGGCTCCGGGTGTCGCCGGAAGGAACTGGGACTTTCCGTGTCGATGCTTCTCGCAACCGACAACCACCACGTCAAAGCGCTCCCGCACCTGCTCAACCGCTCGATCGATCAGTGTCGAATTGGCGGGAATCTGCAGCCGGTGCCATTTCTCGGAAAGGCCGTAGGACGCGATCAGATCGAGAGCGCTGGGTTGAGCTGGTCCTCGGTCCTCGGCGGTCAGCCGCCTACTCAGCATGTTCCGGCCAGGCACCAACATGAAAATGATGGCCGCCGCCAGCACGGTCACGCCGAATGGCGTCCAACTGAAGAAGCCGAGTGGAGCCAGGCCGCGTACCCGCAGCGTATTTTCAACGATCAGGTTCGGCGATGATGCGATCAACGTCATCATGCCGCTGATCAGTGCCGCCACCGACAGCGGCATCAGCATCCTCTTAGGGTTCAGCCCGATCCGGGTGGCGATCCCCATGACCACCGGTATGAACATCGCGACGATCGCGGAAGAGCTCATGAACGCGCCGATGCTGCCCGCCAGGACCATAACGAGAGCCACGAGCCGCGCCTCGTTGCTG
>DASSRN010000092.1:0-11112 GCA_035701785.1 Acetobacteraceae bacterium
GGTCACGGCCATTTTGGTATGAGCGGTGGGCCACCGACAGGCCGCCTGCTCGCCCGGTTGATGACCGGCGACGGACCAACGATTGACCCCGCCCCCTACGCGGCCGCCCGTTTCAGGCACTGAATGCTCGACCGGTCTCGATTGCAAGGATTTGTTAACCTATTCCGGACGAGCCTCGGCGCGATGAGTATCAACATCAGCGCTCGAATGGGGCCAGTTATTCCGTTCTGGCGGGAAAGGCGGGTGCGCCAGGCAGCCAGAGTAGCCTGGTGGACCGTCACCCTCCAGTTGCCGTGGCGCTTTGTGCTGTGGCGGCGTGCCAGGCGGATGCGCGGCCTTGCCCCCGCCGTGCCGGCAGCGACGGATGAGGCGATCGTTTCGATCGATCCGCGACAGATCCGACTGCCGCGCAGCGATGAACCCTCGGTATCGGTCATCATTCCAAGCTACGGCCAGATCGACTACACACTCCGCTGCCTGGCCTCGATTGCTGCCAATCCACCGGCCGCTTCCATCGAAGTGATCGTGATCGACGACGCAACGCCCGGATCCTCGACAGAGTGCCTCGGTGACGTGACGGGAATCCGGCTGATCGTCAATCCGACCAACCTCGGCTACCTGCGATCCTGCAACATCGCTGCGCGCGCCGCGAAAGGTGAGCACCTGCTGCTGCTCAACAACGATACGGAGGTGCTGCCGGGCTGGCTCGATCCCCTGCTGGCGCCGTTCCGTGAACGTGACGATGTCGGAGCTGTGGGATCGAAACTGCTCTACCCCGATGGCCGACTTCAGGAAGCTGGCGGCATCATCTGGGACGACGGTTCAGGGTGGAATTTCGGACGCCTCGATCAGCCCGACAGGCCAGCGTACAACTACCTGCGCGAGGTCGACTATTGTTCCGCGGCATCGCTGCTCGTGCGCCGCGATCTGTTCATGGATCTGGGTGGCTTCGACGAGCGCTATGCTCCCGCATATTGCGAGGATAGCGACCTGGCATTCCGACTGCGTGAGCGCGGCTACCAGGTACTGTATCAGCCGCGGTCATGCATCGTGCATCATGAAGGTGTCTCGCACGGCACCTCGCTGGCCGAGGGGCTGAAGGCGTACCAGGTGCGCAATCAGCAGATCTTCCTCGATCGATGGCGCAAGGTGCTGTCGAACGAGCATCAACCGAGTGGCCAGCATGTGCTGCGGGCGCGGGACCGGGCTCGCGGACGCGAGGTCGTGCTGGTCATCGACCACTATGTGCCGGAGCCCGATCGCGATGCTGGCTCACGCACCACGCTGTGCATCATCCGCGGCCTGCTGCAAAGCGGCTTCGTGGTGAAATTCTGGCCGCAGAACCTTTACTACAGTCCTGGGTATACCGACGCGCTGCAAGACCTCGGGGTGGAGGTGGCCTATGGCGGTGACGGCGGAACCTTCGCCGAGTGGCTGGCCGCCAATGCTGAAGACGTCGATTACGCGCTGCTATGCCGTCCAGTGGTCGCCGCGGATCTCCTGCCCAAATTGAAACGCCATCCTAGGATTGCGCTGCTCTATTACGGCGCCGATCTGCATTTCTGCCGTTTGCGCCTGCAATCAGTTGAGCTGAAGGATCGCATCATCGCCGGCGAGGCATGGGCGATGGAGCGTCTTGAGCGATCGATCTGGCGTCACGTAGACGTCGTGCTGTACCCGTCCGATGACGAGAGCGGGACAGTGAGCCGCATGGAATCCAATGTCGCGGTGCGCACGCTGCTGCCGTACAGCTTCGCAGGCTTTTCCGCGCCGCGGTTGCCTGTCACTGAACCGATCATCCTGTTCGTTGCCGGTTTCGCACACCTGCCGAACCGGCACGGATTGATCTGGTTCGCCGAACATGTGCTGCCGCTGATCCTCGCGCGCGTGCCGAAGGCGCGCCTGATCGTGGCCGGATCCAATCCGTCGGAAGACGTGGTCGCGCTCGCGCACGGGCCGATCAGCCTGCGTGCCAATGTCAGCGATGCAGAATTGCAGCAGCTCTACCGCACGGCGCGCGTCGCGGCGGTGCCGCTGCGCTACGGTGCCGGCGTCAAGCTGAAGGTGGTGGAGGCGCTCCGCGACGGGCTGCCGCTGGTCACTACCCCGATCGGCGCGCAGGGACTGCCGGGGATCGAACGCGTCGCATCGATCTGCGATGCGCCGCAGGACTTCGCCAATGCCGTCTGCCGGCTGCTTGAGGACGGCGCCTCTTGGACCGAGCAGTCGGCGGCGCAGATCGACTATGCTGCCGCGCATTTTTCCGAAGCGGCGTTCCGCGACAGCCTGACGCAGGCGCTGGCTCAGTCTGCCAGCCGCTGCGCGGCGCGGCTCGCTGCGTAGTCGGCACGCGCTGCATCGACCTGCGGTCGCGAGGAGACCTCAGGCACCGCCACATCCCACCAATGCCCACCGGCCGCGGTCGAGATGCGCGGATCGGTGCGGATCACCAACACGCTGGTGCGGTCGGCTGCAAACGCGCGACGCAGCGCGCTTTCAAGTTCCATGACGCCGGTCACCTGTTCGGCGATTGCGCCCAGGCTCGCGGCATGGGCACGGAAGTCCACCTGTGGCGCGGCACCACAGTCGGCGAGCAGATTGTTGAACGCCTCGCCGCCGGTCGCGCGTTGCAGCCGGTCGATGCAGCCGAAACCGCCATTGTCCAGCACCACGATCGTCAGCCTGGCGCCCAGCGCGATGGACGTGGCGATCTCCGAGTTCAGCATCAGGTAGCTGCCGTCGCCGACCAGCACGATCACCTCGCGTTCGGCCCGAGCGAGCTTCACGCCGATGCCGCCGGCGATCTCGTAGCCCATGCAGGAGTAGCCGTATTCCAGATGATAGGTGCCGACCTGCTGCGCCTGCCACAGCTTGTGCAGTTCGCCGGGCAGCCCGCCGGCCGCGCATACGACGACGGCGTCTGCCGGCGCGGCACGCTGCACGGCGCCGATCACCTGCGCATCGGAGGGAAGCCCCGTGTTGGACGGCGCGATGACGGCCGCCACCGCTTCACGCCATGCAATCACCCCCGCCGTGCAGCGTCGCTGCCAGTCATCGGGCGCGCGATAGTCGCCAAGCGCGGATGACAACAGCGCCAGGCCTGCGCGCGCATCGGCGACCAGCGGCTGCATGTGGTGCTTGCCGGCGTCGAACGCCTGCACATTGAGACCGATCAGGCGACGCCCGGCATTGCGGAACAGTGCCCAGGACCCCGTCGTGAAGTCCTGCAATCGCGACCCTACAACAAGAATGACATCCGCTGCCTCTGCCGCCTGATTAGCAGCAGACGTCCCGGTGACGCCGACGGCGCCGAGATTGCACGGATGATCGTGCGGCAGCGCGCTCTTGCCGGCCTGGGTCTCCGCCACTGGAACGCCATGCGTGCACGCAAAGCGATCGAGCGTATCGGTCGCCTCCGCATAGTGCACCCCGCCACCCACGATCAGCAGCGGCGCGCGTGCCGTGCGCAGCAGATCCGCTGCGGCTGACAGCTCGCTCTCATCCGGACGCACGCGCCGCACATGCCACAGCCGTTCGGCAAACAACGACGCCGGATAGTCGAACGCTTCGGCTTGCACGTCCTGGCACAGCGCGAGCGTGACCGGCCCGCACTCCGCCGGATCAGTCAGCACCGACAGCGCGCGCGGCAGCGCCCCGATGATCTGCTCCGGTCGCGTGATGCGGTCGAAATAGCGCGACACCGGGCGGAAGCAGTCGTTCGCCGACACCGTGCCGTCGCCGAAGCATTCGACCTGCTGCAGCACCGGGTCGGGCCGCCGCGAGGCGAACACATCGCCCGGCAGCAGCAGCACCGGCAGGCGATCGACATGAGCAACGGCCGCGGCAGTGATCATGTTGGTGGCCCCCGGGCCGATCGACGTCGTGCAGGCCATCATGCGTCGCCTGTGGCTCGCCTTCGCATAGCCGATTGCCGCCAGCGCCATCGCCTGCTCGTTGTGCGCGCGCAGCGTCGGCAGCGTGTCGCGCTGCGCCGCCAGCGCTTCGCCGATACCGGCGACGTTGCCATGGCCGAAGATCGCCCACACGCCGCCGAACAGCGGCACAACGCGGCCGTCGAACTCGGTGCGCTGTGCCGCCAGATAGCCTACCAGCGCCTGCGCCATGGTCAGTCGGATCGTCGCCATCTCTCCCTCCCGCCGGCCGCGCCTGTTAGTGTTCCACGCCATGCAGGGGAAGGGGAGGGCGCTCGGATGCTGAGCATTGCGGTGATCGGCGCCGGGCGCATCGGCAATATCCATGCGCGCAACGTCGCCGCGCATCCTGGCGCGCGGCTGGCCGGCGTCGCCGATGTCGATGCCGCTGCCGCATCGCGTCTGGCCGAGGCATGCGGTGCTTCGGCACTGTCACTGGACGAGGCCTTCGCCGCCGATGCGGTGCTGATCGGCTCGCCGACGCCGACGCATGCCGACTACATCGAACGTGCGGCCGCCGCCGGGCGCGCGATCTTCTGCGAGAAGCCGATCGACCTGGCAGCCGACCGCGTACGCGCGTGCCTCGCAGCGGTGAGGAGCGCCGGCGTGCCGTTGATGGTCGGTTTCAACCGGCGCTTTGACCTGCATTTCGCGACGCTGAAGCGGCGGATGGATGCGGGCGAGATCGGCGCGCTGGAGCTGCTGACCATCATCTCGCGCGACCCCGCACCACCACCATTGGCCTATGTCGCCACGTCGGGCGGCCTGTTCCGCGACATGATGATCCACGATCTCGACATGGCGCGCTTTCTGTTGGGCGAGGAACCGGTGCACCTGCATGCCGCCGCCGCCTGCCTGGTGGACCCGGCGATCGGCGCGGCCGGCGATGTGGATACGGCCGTGGTGACCCTGCGCACCGCTAGCGGCCGATTGTGCCAGATCTCCAACTCACGCCGCGCAACCTACGGCTACGACCAGCGCATCGAGGCGCATGGCGCCGCGGGCCTGCTGCGTGCCGGCAACGTCGCGCCGACCACGGTGGAGCTGGCGAACGCGGCAGGCTTCACCTCCGACCCGGCGCTGCCGTTCTTTCTTGAACGCTACGCTGCCGCCTACCGCGCGGAGCTCGACGCGTTCGTCGATGCGGTGACGACGGGCAGGCCGCCGACGCCCGATGGCGAGGACGGGCTGAAGGCGCTGCTGCTGGCTGATGCCGCGACTTTGTCGGCACGGACCGGGCAGGCGGTCGCGCTCTGACGCTTCACCGCCGCTGGTCGAGCTGCTCCATCAGTGCCAGGCCCTCCATCGCCAAGCCATAGCCCAGCAGGTCCTGCATGCGCTTCTTCAGATACTCGGTGAACATCAACCTGGTGTAGCGCAGCAGCAGCGTCGGCTTCTGTGTCAGCGCCTGTGCGTGCTCCCAGGCGTGTGCCAGCACCCGGTCCGCCGGCAGCACCTCCGCCACCAGGCCCAGTTCCTTCGCCTCCTGCGCCGATAACGTCTGTCCGGTCAGCAGGAAATATCGGCCGCGGTTCATACCCATCAGCAGCGGCATGACGATGTGCATGCCGTCACCCGGCAGCATCCCCGACATGAAATGTGCCGAGTCCTGGAACGCGGCGGTATCTGCGGCCAATACGATGTCGGACAGCAGCGGGATCTCGCAGTGCCGCCAGGCTGGCCCGTTGATCGCCGCGATCACCGGCACCTCGATGTTCAGCAGGTTCATCAGCAGCGCGCGGCCTTCCCAGTGGACGCGGTCGAACGCGTTGGCGGTGATCCCCTGGGTCAGCGACCGCGTGCCGGTGCTGGCGCGGATGCCGGAAAACTCGTCGCCGGTGCCGGTCAGGATCACCACGCGGTTATCGCGGTCGCGCCCCACGTCGGCGAATGCGTCGGGCAATTCGCCGTGCGGCACCAGGCCCCAGCGCAGCGGGCCATCGTCGGTGTGCAGCCGCATCTCCAGGATGCCGTTCTCGCGGCGCATGCGGATGCACGAGTATTTCGTCGCATAGCTGTCGAAAGCGGTCATGGCGTGTCCTCCCGATGCAGGTGGACCGCCATTGTGATGACAGGTCAGCTCTTTGTCGCCGCCCTCGCTTGTTCCCCGAGTGCTTTCATGGCGCTGACATACGGGATGGATCCGTAACTGATGCGCGACACGCCGATCGCGGTGAGACGATCGTTTGACGGCACACCATCCATCACCATGACGTTCACGGGCAGCGTCACGGCACGGCTGATCCGCTCGATCAATGTATCGTCCACCAGGCCGGGAACAAAAAACCCCGATGCGCCGGCTGCCGCGTAGCTCTTGGCCCTCTCAAGAGCTTCGCCCATAACCTGCGCCGAATCGTCGCTTTCGAAGAATATGTCGGTGCGTGCGTTGATGAAGAGATCGATGCCCTTCTGCTCCGCCGTTTTGCGGATGGTCGCGATGCGGCGCGCCTGGCGATCAACGCTGTAAAGCCCCGATCCCTTGACGATCCGGTCTTCGAAATTGATGCCGATCACGCCAAGGTCCAGCAGCCGTGATACGTTCGCACTTAGTACGTTGTCGTCTTCGCTGTAGCCTCCTTCGAAATCCACGGTGACGGGGACATCGACGCTTGCCGTGATGCGTTCGATGATGCGCTCGGCCAACTCGATTGGGATCGCCTCGCCATCGCCGTAGCCCTGCGCTGCGGCGACCGACCAACTGCTGGTCGCAATTGCTTTTGCGCCGGCATCGACGATCGAATTCGCGCTACCGGCGTCCCAGGCATTATAGAGCACCAATGGCGCTCCGCGCACGTGCATCTCACTGAAACGCCTGGCTTTTCCCGTCTGGTCCATCAAGTCCTCCTACGGCCCTGCCTACCTATCGGTAGATGTAGAAGCGAGGGACAGGCATGTCAACGACTATCTATGCGTAGGTAGATCAGCACTGACAACATTGCTAAGTGCTGCCCTTTCGCTTATGGGAACTATCTACCGGAAGATAGCTAAGCAGGGACCAATGAGTGACGTCAAATCCGCGATCATGGATGCTGCCGAACGGCGTATGCAGCGAGGCGGTTTGGGCGGCTTCAGCTTTCGCGAGATCGCGGCGGATGTCGGCATAAAGAGCTCAAGTGTCCACTATCACTTCCCCACCAAGGATGACCTGGCGGCGGCGGTCATCCGGCGCTGGGCCGAAGGGACCTCCAAATCCATCGACCAGCGACTTGAGAAAGACCCTGACCCCGTCCGAGCGTGGACGAACGCCTTCCGGGGTACTGCCTTGTCCGAGGGACGGATCTGTCCTTGCACAGTACTCGCCGCCGCTGCGCAGGACCTGGCACCTGAGGTCGCCCGCGAAGTGCAGCGCTTCTTCAGGATGTGCCTGGACAAACTGATTGCGGAAGGGCTCTCGCCGGGGAGTGCGACCGAGGTGTTGTCCACCATCACCGGCGCCTTGATCGTCGCCAACGCCCTCGGTGATGCGTCTGCCTACGATCGCGCAACACGCGATCTACTGCCCGTGGCGCGGCCGAAGTCGGAATGCCGCGGCTCGGTGAAACGGGTGCGTGCGCCAGAGGTCCGCAAACGCAGCTGACGGCGAAAGCCCGCCGGCGTGGACGGCATTGTGCCCCGGCCCGGCCATCGGGGATAAGCGCCGCCACATGTGCACCGTCGTCGTACTGATCCGTCCAGCCCATGCTTGGCCGCTGGTGCTCGCCGCCAACCGCGACGAGATGCTGGAGCGTTCCTGGGACCCGCCGGCGGCGCACTGGCCGGACCAGCCCGACGTGGTCGCCGGGCGAGACCGCTCGGGCGGCGGCACCTGGATGGGGATCAACCGCGCCGGCGTGGTTGCAGCAGTGCTGAACCGGCCGGGCAGCCTGGGGCCAGCCGCCGGCAAGCGCAGCCGCGGCGACCTGCCGCTGCGCGCGCTGGCTCACCCCGATGCGGACGCCGCCGCCGCGGCCATCACCATCCTGGACGCCGGACAATGGCGCAGCTTCAACCTGGTGCTGGCCGACCGCGCCGGCGCGATCTTCGTCCGCGGGCTGGGCCACGGCCGGCCGCAGGCCGAACGGCTCGCCCTGGGGCTGCACATGGTGACCGCGCACGACCCGGACGACCTGGACAGTCCCCGCGTTGCGCGCCACCTGCCCCGGTTCCGCGCCGCGCGCCCACCCGAGCCCGGGAACTGGCGCGACTGGCAGGCCCTGCTCGCCGACCAATCAGGCGAAGCCGGCGAACAGCTCAACGTTCAGCCGAGGGGGGGCTTCGGCACGGTCTGCTCGTCCTTGCTGGCGCTCCCCGCCGCCGCTGCGCCCGTCTGGCTGTTCGCCGCCGGCCCCCCGCATCAGACGCCGTTCGCCCCGGCGTGCTGACCCGCGGCATGGCGGCTCCAGCCATGCACTGCTATATCCGGGAAACTCGCCCAGAAGGGGATCGTGATGGCCCGTCGCCGGCAGCTCTACGAAGGGAAGGCCAAGATCCTGTTCGAGGGTCCGGAGCCGGGCACCCTCGTGCAATACTTCAAGGACGATGCGACGGCGTTCAACGCACAGAAGAAGGGGATCATCACCGGCAAGGGCGTGCTCAACAACCGCATCAGCGAGTACCTGATGATGCGGCTGGCCGAGATCGGCGTGCCCACCCACTTCGTCCGCCGCCTGAATATGCGCGAGCAGCTGATCCGCGAGGTGGAGATCATCCCGCTCGAGGTGGTGGTCCGCAACGTCGCCGCCGGCAGCCTGTCGCAGCGCCTAGGCATCCCCGAGGGCACCCGGCTGCCGCGCTCGATCATCGAGTACTATTACAAGAACGACGCGCTGAACGACCCGATCGTATCCGAGGAGCACATCACCTGCTTCGGCTGGGCGAACACTGCCGACCTCGACGACATCGTCGCATTGACCCTTAGAATCAACGACTTCCTGGCTGGCCTTTTCCTGGGCGTCGGCATCACGCTGGTGGACTTCAAGCTGGAGTTCGGCCGGCTGTGGGAAAACGAGGAGATGCGCATCGTCCTGGCCGACGAGATCAGCCCGGACAACTGCCGGTTGTGGGACAGCAAGACCAACGAGAAGATGGACAAGGACCGTTTCCGCCGCGACCTGGGCAAGGTCGAGGAAGCCTACCAGGAAGTCGCCAAGCGCCTCGGCATCCTGCCCGAGGCCGGCGTGCGCGATATGAAGGGGCCGGAGCTGATGCAGTGAAGGCCACCGTGACGGTGATGCTGAAGCCGGGAGTGCTGGATCCGCAGGGCAAAGCGATCGGCCACGCGCTGCACACGCTGGGCTTCAGCGGCGTCGGCGAGGTGCGCGCCGGCAAGGTGATCGAGCTGGAGCTGGCGGAAGCCGACCCGGAACGCGCCCGTGCCGCCGCCGAAGATATGGCGCGCAAGCTGCTGGCCAACGCGGTGATCGAGAGCTTCCGGGTGTCGGTGGATGGGTAGCGGCCCTTGTCGCTCCCTCTTCCGCGCAGCGGGGGAGGGCTGGGGAGGGGGTCTGTCCGTCCTGGCACTCATCGCAATGGCATCCACCGCCGCCGCTCAACCTGCCCCCGGCTGGCACGTCATGACCTCCCGCCAACTCGCCACCGCCTGCCACGCCGCGGACCCCGCGCAGCACGCCTCCTGCATCGGCTACGTCACCGGCGTTTACGACCTGCAGTTCGCTCCCACGCCGCCGCGCGGGGTCTGTCCGCCCGAGAACTTCTCCCCCGACCTGCTGGCCCAGGTGGTCACCGCCTACGCCGACACGCACGACGACGGCCCGGCGCCAGCCGCCATCGGCCAGGCCATCGTGCGCTTCTTCCCGTGTGCGGAGCAGCGGCGGTGAAGGCCGGCATCGTCATCTTCCCCGGCATTAACCGCGAGCGGGACATGGCGATCGCGCTGCGCGGCTCCGGCGCCGAACCGCGCATGATTTGGCACCAGGAGACCGACCTCTCCGGCCTCGACCTGATCGTGATCCCCGGCGGCTTCTCGCACGGCGACTACCTGCGCTGCGGCGCCATGGCGGCGCACTCGCCGGTGATGGGTGCGGTGCGCGAGCACGCCGCGCGTGGCGGCTGGATCCTGGGCGTGTGCAACGGCTTCCAGATCCTCACCGAAGCGGGCCTGCTGCCCGGCGCGCTGCTGCGCAACGCCTCGCTGCGCTTCCTGTCGATGGAGTGCCACCTGCGCGTCGAGCGCTCGGACACCGTATTCACCAGCCAGTACCAGCGCGGCGAGGTGTTCCGTGCCGTGATGGCGCATGGCGACGGCAACTACTTCGCCGATGACGCGACGCTCGACCGGCTGGAGGGCGAGGGGTTGGTGGCGATGCGCTACACCACCCCAACCGGCGAGGTCACGCCGGAGGCCAACCGCAACGGCAGCGCCCGCTCGATCGCCGGCATCCTGTCGGGCAATCACCGCATCCTGGGGCTGATGCCGCACCCCGAGGATCTGGTGGACCCGCTGATGGGCGGCACCGACGGCAAGCCGCTGTTCGACGCGCTTGCCGCCGCTTAGCCACCTGCTGCAAGCAAACCGCGAGGAAGAATGACGACTGTGACCAAACTCGACGCGCTGGTGATCGGCGCGGGCTTCGCCGGCCTGTACCAGCTGCTGCGCCTGCGCGACCATCTCGGCCTGTCGGTAAAGGTGCTGGAGGCCGGCGGCGGCGTGGGCGGCACCTGGTACTGGAACCGCTATCCCGGCGCACGCTGCGATTCCGAAAGCCATGTCTACTGGTACACGTTCTCGCCGGAACTGATGCAGGACTGGCAATGGTCCGAGCGCTATCCCGGCCAGCCGGAGATCATGCGCTACCTCAACTTCGTCGCCGATCGCTTCGACCTGAAGCGCGACATCCGGTTCAACACCCGCGTCGTCGCCGCGCATTTCGATGCGGACGCCAATCGCTGGCTGGTACGCACAGATGTCGGCGACAGCTACGCGGTCCGCTTCCTGATCACCGCTGTCGGCTGCCTCTCCACCGCCAACGTGCCTGAGATTCCCGGCCTGAACGAGTTCCGCGGTGACTGGTATCACACCGGCCACTGGCCGCACGACGGCGTCGACTTCACCGGCAGGCGGGTCGGTGTCATCGGTACTGGCTCGACCGCGATCCAGGCCGTACCGGTGATCGCCGCGCAGGCCGCGCATCTCACCGTGTTCCAACGCACGGCGAACTACTCGGTGCCGGCGCGCAACCAG
>DASSRN010000093.1:0-10030 GCA_035701785.1 Acetobacteraceae bacterium
CCTCGATGTTGGCGCCTCGACAGGAGGCTTCACCGATGTGCTGCTGGCGCACGGCGCGGCCAAGGTTCACGCCGTCGATGTCGGGCATGGCCAGCTGGCGTGGAAACTGCGCACCGACCCGCGCGTGGTCATCCATGAGAAGACCAACGCTCGCTATCTGACGCCGCCTGAAATCGGCGAGCCGGTCGACGCGCTAGTGTGCGACGCCAGCTTCATCGGGCTTGCCACCTTGCTCCCGGCGCCGCTGGCGCTGTGCGCCTCAGGCGCGTGGGCTGTGGCGCTGATCAAGCCCCAGTTCGAGGCGGGGCCGGGCGCGGTGGGCAGCAAAGGCGTGGTGCGCGACCCCGGCGTTCAGGCGGCGGTCTGCCGACGGATCGGCACCTGGTGGGCCGCCCTTCCCGGGTGGGAGGTGCTGGGGATCACCGAGAGCCCGATCACCGGGCCCGAAGGCAATCGGGAGTTTCTGTTGGCCGCGGTAACGCGCTGACCCGTCAAGCCGGCCCGTGAGCGGCATCGCGCGCCGCCATGTCCTGCTGGGCGATCTCGGCAAGCAGCGACCAGACCTTCCCGGGCTCCATCGGCACGTCCGGGTCATTCAGCAGGCGATCGAGTTCGTCGAGCTTCCGGGCGTACTCGCAGTCCGTCATGAGCCTATCTCCAGTCGCGTACAGATACGAAACAACCGCAGGAAGATGGCAGTCCTGGGGCGCCTGTATGGAGATAAGAAGCTTACCGATCGATTACCGCCAGCGAAGCGATCACACCGACGACAGTATCGCCGGAGCCAGTGCTACAGCTTTGGCTGCCGGGTGGGCCGGATTGCGAAACCTGACCTCCCCCTCGGCCGCAGCGTCCGCAGCGCCAAATAGTTCAAAGCGGGATGAGCACGTGACCGCGATCACCGGGCGCGCGGCCTTGCCGGCAAGGAACCGTCGCGCCTCGCCTTCCAATGCCAGCGTCTCTCGCAGGATAGCCCACTCCCTGCGGTCGGTGTCGTCGATGAACATTGCGAGAATGCCCGGCCGCCTGCCGGAGAGCCGCGACGGCAGCAGTTCGAACAATCGGTCCCGCACCACCCTGCCCACCTCGTCGGTGCGACCGGCCCGCGCCATCATCACGAAGATGCCATGATTGTCCGAGGTGACGGCGAGATTGGCTTCGGGACCAAACTCGCGGCGCAGCCAGGCCATGGAGGCGTCCTCGCCCGGCCGCCCAGCCGGGTTAAACGGATCGAGATGCAGCACCGCCGCGGCATCGTGATCGCGGCGACTATGCTGCGCGAGCATCCGACAGATCCTCGCCTGCACCGCCGGCACCGCCGCGTCGTTCAGCCCATGCGGCAGTGTCATCTTCAGCAGATGGCTGCCAGGATTGGCCGCGAGCCACGCGCGCACGTGGCGATCAAGGCGGTCCGCAAGACTGGAGAACGCCCCCCGCGGCACCAGCCGACCTTCTTCCGCCGACACGACATCGCAGGCGATCTCCGCCTCCTGGCGACCCGAAGCGATCAGCAGATCATACGGTGCTCCGTATTCCAGGCCGGCGAACGTGACTGCGAAACCGCGTGACGCCTGTAGAGCGGCGGTCTGCAGCACGTGGAACAGCGACACGAGATTTTTGTCATGCCCCAAGGCATCACGAAGTTGCCGCCGCAGGCCGTTTCGACCCCCGCCGGCCAACGTCTCCGATAGTACGACCGCATCAACCGCCAGCCGCGCGGCGTGCAGTTCTGCCGTAGAGGGTGGTCGCGTCAGTGTACCACGCAGGCGGTCAATCGACAGTTCCAACGCGTGCCGTTGCCGGATCAGCAGCGCGGCGCGCGGACCAGAAGCGGCCTGAAGCCCGATTTGCGCAATCCGCTGCGCCCACAGGCGAGCACCGACCAATGCAACGAATGCATCAAGGGCGCGCGGGTCGTAAGGGGGCGGTTGGGGTAGCATCGCTGGCGTTTCCAGCGAGATAGACGCGCCCGGCGGCGCGTACATTCCGCCTCGTTCAGTTGCGCGGCAGGCGTGCGATGGTTGGCGCGTCCGGGTTCTGCGCCCGGTGCCGCAGCAGGTGGTCGGCGAGCACGCAGGCGAGCATCGCCTCACCCACTGGCACAGCGCGGATGCCGACGCACGGGTCGTGCCGGCCTTTGGTGGCGATGTCGATGTCCTGTCCGTTGCGATCGACGCTCTGCCGCGGTGTCAGGATCGAGCTAGTGGGCTTCACAGCGAACCTGGCCACAATCGGCTGGCCGGTCGAGATGCCGCCAAGAATGCCCCCGGCATGATTGGAGGCGAAGTCCACCACACCGTCCCGCATGCGCATCTCATCTGCGTTCGCCTCACCGGTGAGGGCCGCGGCGGCGAAGCCTTCGCCAATCTCCACGCCTTTGACGGCGTTGATCGACATCAGCGCTGCAGCGATGTCGGCGTCGAGCTTGCCATAGATCGGCGCGCCCAGCCCGGGCGGCAGCCCCTCGGCCACCACTTCGATGACTGCGCCGGCCGACGATCCCGCCTTGCGCGCCTCAGACAGGTGCTGCTCCCAGATCGGCACAATGGTGGCGTCCGGGCAGAAGAATGGATTGCCACCGATCGCGTCCCAGTCCCAGCGGGCGCGGTCGATCCGGTGTGGGCCGATCTGCACCAGCGCACCACGGACGCGCACCGCATCGCCCAGCACCTTGCGCGCCACACCACCGGCGGCAACGCGCATCGCCGTCTCGCGCGCGGAAGAACGGCCGCCGCCGCGATAGTCGCGGATGCCGTATTTCAGCTCGTAGGTCAGATCGGCGTGGCCGGGGCGGAACTGCGCGGCGATGGCCGAGTAGTCGCGCGAGCGCTGGTCCACGTTGTCGATCTGCATCGCAATAGGCGTGCCGGTGGTCAGGCCGTCGAATACCCCGGACAGGATGTGCACCTCATCCGGTTCCTGCCGCTGCGTGGTGTAGCGCGACTGGCCAGGGCGTCGGCGGTCCAGCCACGGCTGGATGTCGGCCTCCGATAGGGCCAGGCGCGGCGGGCAGCCATCGACCACGCAGCCGATCGCCGGTCCGTGGCTCTCGCCCCAGGTGGTGACGCGGAACAGGTGGCCGAAGCTGTTATGGGACATCCGCGCCGGTCATGGCTTCGGTTTCGCTGCCAGCAATTCATCCAGGGTCATCGAGCAACTCTCCGCCACTAGGCGCGGCGGTTGACCATCCATGCTGGCTGGCAGCGCCTCCAGCGCGTCGGCATAAATGTCGGGAACATCTAGCCGCTGCCGCATTGAAGGGCTGAAGGCGTCCCGGGCCTGAATACGGAAGAGCCTTGCATCAGCCTCCCAGACAGCCGCTGATGTAGAGTCCGGCCAAGCCTGGGCTTTTAGTATATGCAATAGCGCCTGGAGCAGGAGTGACCGCACCGCGCGCAGATCGCTGCGCCCGACGCTCTCGACCTCCTCGATGATATTGTCCCAGTCGGGGCGCTCGTTCACCGGTTCGCCCGCGGCGACGCGTCGCAACAGGTCTCCCTGGCGCTCGCTCCACAGCAGGATGTCCTCGTCGTACAGGCCGCTCATGGCTGACTACCCTTCGACGATGCCGATGTCCGGGGCGGCGGGGTTCTTCATGCCGACGATATGGTAGCCGCAGTCCACGTGGTGAACCTCGCCGGTTACGCCAGCCGACAGATCAGACAGCAGATAGACGCCTGCGCCCCCGACATCGCCGATCGTTACATTGCGCTGCAGCGGCGCGTTCAGCTGGTTCCAGCGCAGGATGTAGTGGAAGTCGCCGATACCGGCCGATGCCAGGGTGCGGATCGGCCCGGCGCTGATCGCGTTCACCCGGATCCCTTGCCCTCCCAGATCGGCGGCGAGATAGCGCACCGACGCCTCCAGCGCCGCCTTGGCCACCCCCATCACGTTGTAGTGCGGCGTCCAGCGCTCGGCGCCCACATAGGTGAGTGTCAGCAGGCTGCCGCCCGCATGCATCATCGGCACGGCGCGCTGTGACACCGCGACGAATGAGTAGCACGACACATCCAGCGCCTGCAGGAACGCCTCGCGCGGCGTGTCCAGGTAGCGCCCGCGCAGGTACTGCTTGTCGGCGAAGGCAATGGCATGGACCAGGAAGTCGAGCTCGTCCCAGCGCTCGCGGAGTGCTCCGAATGCCGTGTCGATGCTGGCTTCGTCCCCCACGTCGCACTGGAAGAGCAGGTCCGAACCGAGCGAGTCGGCGAGCGGACGCACGCGACGGCCCAGTGCTTCGATCTGATAGGTGAAGGCAAGCTCCGCGCCCTGCGCAGCGCAGGCTGCGGCGATGCCCCAGCCGAGTGAGCGGTCGTTGGTCACACCCATGATCAGTCCGCGCTTGCCCTGTAACGCTGTGCCTTTGGCGGGGGCGCGGTCGGGCATGGTGGCTCCTTTGGCAGGGCGTCCGTGGGCAATCGTGGTGGCACAGCATTGCG
This sequence comes from Acetobacteraceae bacterium, assembly GCA_035701785.1. Taxonomy (GTDB): domain Bacteria; phylum Pseudomonadota; class Alphaproteobacteria; order Acetobacterales; family Acetobacteraceae; genus JAMXLO01. The sequence goes on from DASSRN010000093.1 coordinate 4,437, forward strand.
TTGCCGGGCAAGTGCCGCTTGGCGCGCAGAGACGTCGGCGGCAGAGTGCGCCGGATCGCAAGGAAGCCAGCTCACATGCCCGACAGCGTTCCCGTCGTTACTGACCCCTTCGTCCGCTTCCAGGAGTGGATGCAGGAAGCCTGGACGCATGAGCCTGAGGACGCGAATGCCATGACCTTAGCAACGGCGACGCCCGATGGGACGCCGTCGGCGCGCATCGTGCTGCTGAAGGGCGCCGACGCACGGGGCTTCGTGTTCTACACCAATCTGGAGAGCCGCAAGAGTGAGGAGCTGGCAGCGAACACGCGCGCCGCGCTGCTGTTCCACTGGAAGCCGCAGGGGCGGCAGATCCGCATCGAGGGTTGCGTCGAGCGAGTGACGGACGCTGAAGCTGACGCGTACTACTCATCGCGTCCGCGGATCTCGCGCCTGGGCGCCTGGGCTTCAGACCAGTCCCGCGTGCTGCCCGAGCGTGCCGAACTGGAGCGTCGCCTCGCGGCGTACGAGGCGCAGTATCCAGGCGAGGACATCCCGCGTCCGCCGCACTGGTCCGGCTTCCGCATTGTGCCCGAACGCTTCGAGTTCTGGCAGAACATGCCGTATCGGCTGCACGACCGTACGGTTTACACGAAGGTCGACGGCGGCTGGACGTTGGGCAAGCTGTTCCCCTGACTAAGCGATGACCGTTCCGCCGCAGCAGGCGGAGGTGGTGGAGTTCCTGCGGCGGCTCGCCGCCTCCGAGCCGGCAGAAACGCACATCTCGCTGGTCTTTGTCGGCACCGATACGGTTTGGAAGCTCAAGAAGGCGGTCCGTCTCGCGTTCCTGGACTTCACTTCGGTGGACGCCCGGCGCCATTTCGCGCAACGCGAGCTGGCGCTGAACGGGCCCGCGGCGCCGGGGCTGTACCGCGACATGGTCCCCGTCGTGCGAAACGCCGATGGCACGCTTGGCTTCGGTGATGGCAGCGACGCGGCGGCTGTCGACTGGGTCCTTCGCATGGCGCGCATACCGTCGGCAGACTTCCTGGATGCGATCGCGTCGCGTGGCGGTCTGACGCCTGAGCTGCTTGATACGCTGGGCGATGCAGTCGCAGCTTTCCACGCCAGCCTGCCGGCTGCGACAGGGTTCGATCCGGTGGCCGGGCTGCGGCGCGTGATCGAAGGGAACGCGCAGGCGGCGCGCGATGCCGGGCTCGACGACAGGGTCGTGCAGCATTGGCAGACGGGCGTCCTACATGCACTGCAGCGTGCCGCTGCATGGCTATCGCGACGCGCGGCCGACGGTTTCGTCCGACGCGCGCACGGCGATCTGCACCTGGGCAATATGTGCCTGTGGCAAGGCCGGCCAGTCCCGTTCGACGCGCTGGAGTTCGACGAGGGAATGGCGACGATCGACCTTGGTTACGACCTCGCGTTCCTCCTGATGGACCTCGACCGACGCGCCTCGCGCGCAGCGGCAAACCGCGTACTGAATCGCTATGTCGCGCGCACCGGCGATGCGGCATTGACCCGCGGGCTTCCGATGTTCCTGTCCCTGCGCGCAATGATCCGCGCGCATGTTGAGGCGAAGCGCGGCAATGCCGACAGCGCTTCCGGCTATCTCGATGGTGCCGATGGCTACCAGGCCCCGCGACCACCGACCATGCTCGCGATTGGCGGGCTGCCGGCGAGTGGCAAGTCCACGCTGGCGCGCGCGCTTGCACCGGGCATCGGCAATGCGCCGGGTGCCCTGGTGCTGCGCAGTGATGAAATCCGCAAGCGCCAACATCACGCCGCTCCGGAGGAGCGGCTGCCGCTGCAGGCCTACAGCGATGCCGCCAGCGAGGCGGTATTCGGTGAACTCGCGGCGCTCGCTGAAGCGGCGGCGTCCGGCGGCCACTCGGTGATTGCGGATGCAACCTTCATTGACCCGCGACATCGAACGATGATCGAGGCTTCAGCGCGAGCGGCCGGCGCTCCGTTTCTTGGCTGTTGGCTGGAGGTGCCGTTAGATGAGCTGAAGGCGAGAATCACGGCTCGCCAGCGCGACGCGTCCGATGCCAACCTTGCCGTGCTGCGTGCCGCGAGCCGGCGCTCGCCGGGAGCGGGCGAATGGCGCGCAATCGATGCCAGCGACTCCACCGCTGCGCTGGCCGCGATGCAAGCCGCGGTCCAGGCCATGTGACGCCGGATATCAAGGGCGAGATGCGATGACACCGTTGTCGCCAAGCGAGCCGGCGTGGCGTGCTTGCTGCGTGGCGCCCTGGATCAGCTCGACAACACGGCCAGCGAGCTGGTCGGGGGTGAATGGTTTGGCAAGTATCGTCACATCCGGATTTTCTGCGCGGATACTGTCCGTATCAGCGTTGCCGGTGATCAGCAGAATGGGGAGATCGGGATGGTCGGAGGCGGCGGCCCGAATCACGAGACCCCCGTTCATCTCGGGCATGGTGAAGTCGACGATCAGCAGCCGGATCGTGTCGTCTTTCTGCAGCATGGACAGTGCTGCGGGTCCGCTGGTGACCGGCACTGCTCGGTATCCTTTGCTTTCCAGCGCATCGCAGACGAGTTCGAGGACTCCCCGATCATCGTCGCAGACCAGGACGGTCTCTCCGCCAAACGTGCCCTGCTGCTGTGAATGGCCGGGCTGTTCGAGAGGCGCGACGTAGGCTCGCGGGAGCCACATCTCGACCGTCGTGCCGTGCCCCGGCGTACTGCGGAGCTGGCTGGCGCCGCCTGATTGCTGCACGAAGCCTTGCATCATCGAAAGGCCGAGACCTGTGCCCTTGCCTACGCTCTTGGTGGTGAAGAATGGTTCGGTGGCACGGGCGAGGGTCGTCTCGTCCATGCCGATGCCGCTATCCGTAACAGTGAGAACGACGTACTGGCCCGACCCGAGATTCGCTGGTGGTCCGGGATGATCTGCCGCCTTTACGACCACTTCGCCGTTCGCCGCGGTCAGCGACAAGCTGCCGCCCGCCGGCATCGCATCCCGCGCATTGATCGCGAGGTTCAGGATCACCAGCTCGAGCTGGTTGAGGTCCGCCAGTGCGGGCCAGAGTGCCCGGTCAGCCCCCACTTGCAGTCGGATGTCCGGACCAAGGGTACGCGACAGCAGCGGTCGCATGCTCTCGACGACCGACAGGAGATCGAGCGCCTGCGGCCGGAGAACCTGCTTTCTGGCGAACACCAGCAGCCGCTGCGTCAGAGACGCCGCGCTCTCCCCAGCCCGCAGCGCGTTCTGCCTGAATCTTCGGTGCTGCGGGTCCAGCGACGCCGGAGGAATCATGGCGAGATTGCCGATGATCACCGTCAGCAGGTTGTTGAAGTCGTGCGCGATGCCACCAGTCAGCTTGCCCAGGCTCTCCATCTTCTGGCTTTGCCAGAGCTGGTCCTGTGCCTTTTCCTTCGCTTCAGATTCAGTGCGCCATAGCTCGACCGCCTGGCGTTCCTGCTCGGCTCGTCGCAGCGCGATGCGCAAGGCAATCAGGATGCCGGCCGTGGCAATCGCCGCGACCAGACCGTAGACCCGGAGATTGGCGTACCAGGTGAGCAGGATCGCATGCGTGTCCAGGCTAAGACTGGTAATCGCCTGGTTATCGGCGATCTTCTTATAGATAGTCATCCGGTCGCGGCCGCCGACAGTCACCGGACCATTGATGATCCCCGCCTCGCGAGCTCCGATCTTGGGCAAGAGGAACCTGCCCATTTCACTCAGGCCTGATTCACTCCGCGGATCAGGGAGTGACTGCGCCAGGACCGTGCCGTCTGACGAGAACAGCGTGACGATGTCGGTTACGCTTGGGGTCGCCGATGCCCACAATTGGGCGATGTAGTCGGCGGAGATCGCAACCTGAGCGATGCCATTGAATATGCCATTCCGCTCAAGCCGCCGGCTGAGCGAGAACACGTTGCGCTGCGATCCTGCATCGGCATGCGGCTTGCTGATGCAGCGATCGGTCTGATGAGCGGCAAGCAGGCGAAAGCATTCAGGATCGACTGACGGCGCGGGGTCATTCGGACCGATTGGTACGGTCGTGGCGCGCAGTTTTCCGCCGGCATCGACGACGAGTATCTCCGACGTGCCATCGAGCCGGCGATCGATCTCCTCCAGGTCGTGCAGGATCTCATCCGGATGCGCGACTGAGTCCCAGGACCGATTGCGCATCCGGTTGACGATCATGTTCACAATCATCTCGTGGCCGGTGAACAGGTTCTCCGCCTGTTCGTGGACCAGGGCCACCATCTTGATGCCGTCATCTTCGGCCGCGTTGATGATCGCGACGCGGTCCTTCCAAGCGGCGGCGCAGAACAGCAGCAACGGCACGGCCACGCCGACAACTCGCAGCCATCGCAGCATCTGGACGGTGCTGCCCCGGCACATCCCCGATGCGCGCAAGCCGACTATGTCCTTCGATTGCTGGCAGTGGTTCCAGCGTGCAGCAGCTAAAATCTACGCAGGCTTAATACGCCAAGATCGTTGCGGGAGGCAATGCAAATTTTGCCCAGAGGGCAAGGCGGCTGTTGGCGGTCACACCGTGATCGGAAACGCCCGCGCGAAATGGCAGGCGACAGAACGGCCGTCAGCCAGTGTGCGCAAGGGCGGCACGTTCTCTCGGCACACCTCCTGGGCGATCGGGCAGCGTGGATGGAAGTGGCACCCCGGCGGCACGCGCGCCGGGCTCGGCACGTCGCCGCGCAGGATGATGCGGGTGCGCCGTCGTTCAGGATCGGGGGCAGGCACGGCCGACAGCAGCGCCTGCGTGTAGGGGTGGTGAGGTGCCTCGAACAGCGCGTCGCGATCCGCGATCTCCACCAGGCGGCCGAGATACATCACCGCGATGCGATGCGCGATGTGACGCACCACCGCGAGGTCGTGCGAGATGAACAGATAAGCCACGCCAAGGCGTTCCTGCAGATCCTGCAGCAGGTTCACCACCTGCGAGCGGATCGACACATCAAGCGCAGAGACCGGTTCATCGGCGACGATCATGCGTGGGTCGGGGGCCAGGGCGCGGGCGATTGCGATGCGCTGGCGCTGGCCGCCGGAGAATTCGAACGGATAGCGCTGGGCGTGGACTGACTCGAGCCCGACCAAGCGCAGCAGCTGCATGACGCGGTCCCGCCGCTGCCGGCGGCCCCGGTGCAGGCGATAGACGTCGAGCGGTTCGGCGACGATGTCCTCAACCGATTGGCGCGGGCTCAGCGAGGCGTACGGATCCTGGAACACAATCTGCATCTCGCGGCGCCGACGCCGCAGCGCGCGATGGCCGAGGCGCAGCAGGTCCTCGCCGGCGAAGTGGATGCTGCCGGACGTGGGTTCGGTCAGCCGCAGCAGCATGCGCCCGGTGGTGGACTTGCCGCAGCCGGACTCGCCGACCAGCGCCAGGGTTTCGCCGGCCAGCAGATCGAACGAGACGCCATCCACCGCGCGCACCTGGCCGACCGTCTTGATCCCGGCCGGGCCGCCGGTGATCGGGAAGTGTTTGGTGAGTGCCCGGACCTGAAGGAGGGCCTGCTGCTCCCCCACCCCTTGCGGGAGCGGGTTGGGGGGAGGGGGCTGGGCCTGGTCCGCGGTCCCCTCCCCCCTCCCCCCTCCCGCGAGGGGAGGTGGA
>DASSRN010000094.1:0-5504 GCA_035701785.1 Acetobacteraceae bacterium
TCGGCGACCGCGGCGCGGTACAGCACGATGATGCTGTCGGCCACCTGATACGCCGTCGCCAGGTCGTGCGTGATGTAGATGATCGAGATGCCACGCTCCTGGTTCAGCTGGCGCAGCGACCCCAGGATCGTCGCGCGCAGCGACGCGTCCACCATCGACACCGGCTCATCGGCGACGATCAGGTGCGGACGCAGCAGCAGCGCGCGCGCCACCATCACGCGCTGGCGCTGCCCGCCGCTGAGCTGGTGCGGGTAGCGGCCGAGGATCTCCTCGGGCCGCAGCCCCACCGCACGCAGCGCGTCCTCGATCAGGCTGCGCGCCGCTGCACGGCTGTTGGCAAGCCGGAACCGGGCCACCGGCGTCGCCAGCACGTGGTCCACGCGATAGAACGGATTGTAGACGCCGTACGGGTCCTGGAAGATCGCCTGGATGTCGCGACGGAACGCACGCCGTTCGCCACGCGACAGCTCATGCACGTCGCGGCCCTGGTACAGCACCTGGCCCGCGGTCGGCGTGACAAGGCCAAGCAGCAGCCGCGCCAGCGTCGTCTTGCCGCTGCCGCTCTCGCCGACGATCGCGATGATGCGCGGACGATCGGCGTGCAGCGTCATCGAGAAGTCCTCCAGCGCCGCAAGCCGCCCATAGCGCTTGGTCACGCCGCGCAATTCGATCAGTGCTGTCATCAGCGGTAGTTCCTGAAACTTGCCCAGTCCTGATCGAACGACACCCGCCGGCCACGACACAGCCACAACGTCTGGTGGCGCTCGTACGGCATCGCCAAAGGATGATCGAACACATCGGCCGGCTCAACCGAACTGTAGGCACGCAACAGCGCATCGCGCTCTCCGCCGAGGCGGATCACCACGCTGCCGCCGTGGCCGCGCGGTCCCCACAGAAAGTAGTTGTTGTGGCCGCTGATCGCGGGTGGCGTGCCATCACCGAGTACGTCGATGGCCGCCGCCTCGCCGTAGTTGCCGGCGAGGAATACTGCCTTTGCGCGGTCTTCAGGCGATAGTGTGCGAAAGATGGCGCCGACCTGACCGGCGAGTTCGCGCCAGCCGAACATATCGGCGTAAAGCTGCGGCAGCTCTCCCAACTGCCCCCGCTCGATCGGCTGCGACGACTGGTGCAGCAGGTCGCGATAGGCGATGAAGGTGGCGACCGGCAGGATCGGGAGCGCAAACGGTGCGGCAACGGCGCCGCTTAGCGCGATGACAGCGACGAGTCCGTATCTCATCGGGCGCCATGTCAGCCAGGTTTCGATCGCAACCGCGCCACCGGCGAACAGCACGGGGTAGGCGCCGACCGCGTAGTACGGCTTCGCGTGCATGGCAATCAGCGCGCCGAACAGTGCCAGGAATGCGACGGCGAACAGGCGCAGATCGGCGAACCGGTGCCAAACGCCGAAGGCGATCAGCCCGGCGACCCATATCGGTGCGGTCGCAACGTTCAGGTACTGCATCTCGGCGAGCAGGAATTGCAACGGTGACAGCGGCAGGTTCTTGCTCTGGACAGCGACCCGGCCGATCACGAGGAACGGCCAATCGTGCATGGCCTGCCAGAGCACGTTCGGCAGTACGATGGCGAGGGCAATGCAGGCGGCGAGCCAGGGTCCCCTGTGCAGCAGGATGCGACGCGTTGGCGTTGCCACGACGCCAATCGCCAGCGCAATCAGCCAGAAGGCGAGCGTGTACTTGGTCAGCAACGCCACACCGGCGACCGTGCCGATCGCCCACCACCAGCGTTGTTCCCCGTCGCGGATCAGCCGGATCAGCGCATAGGCGCAAAGCAGCCAGGCGAATGACTGCAGCGCATCGGTGGTGAGGATGGTGCCCAGCGCCAGATAGACACCGCCCACCAGGACACAGGTTCCCGCGAGCGACTGTGCGAAGCGGCTACCGCCGAGGGTGCGTGCGGTCGCCGCGGTCAGCATGATCGTGGCGACGTGGCCCAGTATCGGCACCAGGCGCAGCGTACGCAGCGAATCCGGCGCGAGCAGATGAGTCGTGGCGGCGAGCAGCGGGATCAGCGGCGGCTGATCGACATAGCCCCAGTCCGGATGTTCGCCACAGACGATGAAGTAGAGCTCATCGCGAAAGATGCCGTACGAGCCCGCTGCATAGAGGTGGATGCCGAACGCCAACGCCGCCGGCATAACGCCAGGGATCTGCACCGCGGCACCGGCACGCTGCCACGCGCGATCAGGCAAAGTGACAGGCAACGTGACAGCCATCCAGGTCGCGCAGCAGCGGCCGTTCGACGCGGCAGCGGTCGGCTGCCATCGGGCAGCGCGGATGAAACGCGCAGCCCGGCGGCAGGTCGCGCAACAGCGGTGCCAGGCCTGGAATGCCCTGCATCAGGCCCTTGCGTTCCAGTGACGGCAGGCTGGCGATCAGCATCCGCGTATAGGGATGCTTCGGCGCGGTGATGATATCGGCGATCGGCGCGATCTCCACCAGCCGGCCCGCATACATCACGCCGAGACGGTCGACGAACTGGGCCATCAGTCCCATGTCGTGGCCGACCAGGATCACCGCCGCGCCGAGTTCCTGCTGCACGCGACCCAGCGTCGCCATCACCTGGCGCTGCACCACCACGTCCAGCGCGCTGGTCGGTTCATCGGCGATGATGACCTTTGGGCGCAGGCAGATTGCGATCGCGATGCACGCGCGCTGCTTCATGCCGCCGGAGAGTTCATGCGGATACATGTCAGCGACTGCCGGCGGCAGGCCGACGTCGTCCAGCAGATCGTGCACGCGCGCCTCTAGCTGCCGTGGCGGGAGAGCTGAGTCATGGTCGGCGAGCGCATCGGCGATCTGCGAGCGGATGCGCACCACAGGGTTGAGCGCGTTCATCGAGCCCTGCGGCACCAGCGCGATCCCGGCCAGTCGCAGCTTGCGCATCGCATCGTCCGACAGCGAGGACAGCCTGGTCTCGTCCAGCCACACCTCGCCACCGTCGATGCGTCCCGGCGGGCGGATCAGCCGCAGTATGGCGAGCGCCATGGTGGACTTGCCCGAGCCTGATTCACCGGCAAGACCGAAGCGCTCGTGCGGACGCAGGCTGAACGACACATCGTCCACCGCGCGCACTGCGCCCTGCGGATGGTCGTAGGAAACGCGCAGTCGCTCGACGCGCAGCACCGAGGCGTTCATGCCTGTTGCCGGAGCCGCGGGTTGGCGATCTCGTCGAGACCAACGGTGAGGAAGAACAGACCCAGGAACACGATCAGGATGATGACGATCGGTGCGACCCACCACCACCACCAGCCGTTCAGGATCGCGGCGTTGAAGTTGATCCAGTACAGCGTCATGCCCAGGGTCGGCGACTCCAGCGGGCCCAGCCCCAGCACCTCGAGGCCGATCGATGCCAGGATCGCCGCCGACACCGCGTTGACCAGTGTCGCGGCAAGATAGGGCAGCAGGTTGGGCATCATTTCGCGCAGGATGATCTCTGGCCCGGACATGCCGTTGAGCCGCGCCACCTCGATATAGCCGCGCTCGCGCAGCGTCAGTACCTGCGCGCGGATGGTGCGCGTTGGATACAGCCAGGCGAGCGAGGCGACCACGATCGCCATCTGGTTCACCGTCAGACCGCCGCGCACCGAGACGGCGATGATGATCAGCACAAGGAGGCCTGGCACGGTCAGGCCGATATCGGCGATGCCGCGGATCACCGTGTCGGTCACGCCGCGATAGTAGCCCGCGATGAACGCCAGCACGGTGCCGATACCGACGCCCAGGAAGCCGGCGACGAAGCCGATCTTCAGCGTGAGCGGCGTGCCTGCGACCATCGCCGCCAACAGGTCACGCCCCTGCCGGTCGGTGCCGAACGGATGCTCCCACGACGGTGGCTGCAATGCGCGCACCGACAGCGGGCGCGCCAGTTCGGTATCGACGGTGAGATTGCCGATGATGATGAAGAGCGCGAGCAGCGACAGCAGCGCGATGCCGACTGCGAGTGAACGATTGCGACGGAGATACCGCCACCCAGCACTCCCCCTCCCCTTGCGGGAGGGGGCCGGGGGGAGGGGGCCGGTGACCCGCTGCACCCCATCGGGGCTCACGCCTCCCTCCGATACGAAATCCGCGGATCCAGCCACGGATACACCACGTCCAGAATCAGCGTCGCCAATCCCAGCGCCACGATCACCGTGAACACGATGCCCTGGATCAGGAAGTGATCATTCTCGCGGATCGCCTGGAACAGCAGCGTACCGATGCCGGGATAGCCGAAGATCACCTCGACCAGCACCGCGCCGGACAGGATCTGCCCGAGTGCCAGCGCCAGCGCTGTGGTCTGCGGCAGGATCGCGTTGCGCACGCAGTAGCGCAGGAAAATGGTGGGGCTCTTCAGCCCCTTCGCCTCGGCGAAGGTGACGTAGTCCTCGCCCATCGTCGTGACCATCATGCCGCGCATGCCGAGTGCCCAGCCGCCGGTCCCCACCAGCACGATCGACAGCGCCGGCAGCAGTGCGTGTGATACCACATCCCAGAGGAACGCGAGCGATAGCGACGGCGTCGCGCCGGCAGTGTAGCCGCCGAAGATCGGCAGCAGCGGCAGGTGGAACGCCAGCAGGTAGCTCAGGATCAGGCCCAGAAGGAAGAACGGGATTGCGTGCAGCGCCCACAATGGCGGCATCAGCCAACGCATCCACGGCGGCGCCCCGGGCCAGGCCAACAGCGCGCCTAGCAGCGTGCCTATGCCGAACGCCAGCAGCGTCGTGACGCCCAGAAGTGCCACCGTCCAAGGCACCGCGTCGGCGATCAACTCGCGCACGGTGCGGGGATAGTTGGAAATGGAATAATTGAAGTCCAGTCGCGCGGTTGATTGCAGGTAGCTCAGATACTGGCGCCACAGCGGCTTATCGAGGCCGAAGCGCTTGTTGTACTCCTTCACCATGTCCTCGAGCCCGGCTTGCACGTAGCCGCCAAGCTGCGCCGACTGCAGCAGCTTGGTGCGCACCGGGTCCTGGCCCGACAGCCGCGGCAGGAGGAAGTTCAGCGACGCGGCCAGCCAGACGATCAGCAGGAACACCCCGAACCGCCGCGCGATGTAGCCAAGCTGCATCGCCTCACACCGGCTGCAGGTTCCACAGCACGATCGGATAGGTCAGGTGCCACGATGCGCCGTTGACGTAGGCGTTGTCCGCAGTGGGCCAGTTCTTCCAGTATGTGGTGTTCATCGGAATCCGGTGATGGTTCTGCACCAGCTGGATATCGGGCAGCTCCGGCAGCCAGATCTCCATAGCGCGATGGAACAGTTCCATCATCTTCGGCTTGTTGTTCGGGTCGGTCGCGTACATCTCGTCGGTGATCTTGTCGAACTCCTCATTCTTCCACCGTGCGAAGTTCACCAGGTGCGCGCCCGGCACCGCGACGCTCCGCCCCTGATAAAGCCGCAGCGTCGAATAGGGCTCGGTGATCGAACCGCCGTGCCCATAGATCGACCCGACAAACTGACCCTTCTGGAACCGGTCGTCGAAGTCGGGCGGCATGCTGACC
>DASSRN010000095.1:0-3141 GCA_035701785.1 Acetobacteraceae bacterium
AGCCACGCGTTCCGCTGGTCGGCGAACGATTAGCCCAAGGGGGCCGGCGCCGGCTCAGCCGGGACCCGTACCGAGGTCGATGCTTCGCTGTTCATAGCTGTTGCAGTCCAGGACCACCGCGGCTCCGGCAGTCGCCATCAGGGTTAGCATGCGCGCATAATCCGCGAGCGACACCTCGCCGTCCTCGTGGAACCAGAGCGCAGCGCAGCTCATCTCCGCCACCAGCGTCATGGCCGATGCCCGCACCGCAGCCGGCACCGCCCCAGGAACCCCCAGCCCCAGCACCTCACCGAACAGATCAACCAGCCCGCGCATCCGCACCCGTACCGCCTGGCGTCCATCCTCCTCCAGCACATCCCCCGAGCGGAGTGTCAGGCGATGCTCGTTCCGCTCCGCCAGCACGCTGCCGAGAAAGGCGACGACCATCCCCTCCAGCCGCTGGCGCGGGCGCAGCGTTTCGCTGGCGTCGAAGCTGGCGCACACCTTATGCGCAAGCCCCTGCAGGTGTTCCAGCATGATCTCGGCGTAAAGGCTCTCGCGCGCATCGAAATAATAGTAGAGGCTCGCGCCCCGCAGCCGGACCGCTCGACCGATGCCCTGCATCGTCGCCTTCAGCACGCCCTTCTCGGCTATCAGTCGCGCCGCGGTGCGCCGGATTTCGGCACGTCTTGGTTCATTCGCATCGCCAGCCTTCCTCAACGGGCTGCGTACAGGTGGGAACTTCGGACAAGCTGCGTCGTCTGATCCGAATGATGTCCACACCATATCTGCTCCAACCGACTGCTAGTCAGTCTGACTAACTCAACACTAACGAAATGTCAAGGGGAATGTGAACGGTGCTGTCATTCGCCACGACACGGTGGCTGGTGGAGCGATGGTCGCAATCGAGACTAGCTGGCACTGCGTTGCTGGTCCTGGTCCTGTTGTTGCTGATCCCGCCTCACGGAATCCTGACTGCCAACGAGGAAAACTACTTCGCGCTTGCGGCACGGTTCGTGGACGGCAGCGCCTGGCCGCAGACCACCGCGGTATTCGACGCCTCGCGCCACCGCATGCTGAGCGACGCCACACTGGGCCTCTTTGTGTCGATGTCAGGCTACCCGGCAGCGCAGATCGTAACCCGGCTGCTCGTGGTTGTCGGCTTTGCGCTGACACTGCCGCCGCTGTTCGCGGTGTTCGCGCTGTCGGCGCTGGACGCGGCGCTCGCTGTCATGTCGATGTGGCTCATCGGCCAGGACATCATCGGCGGCGAATGGCTGTTCAGCGGCTACGAAGCGAAGGTTGTCGCCTATGTACTGGTGCTGATCGCGCTGCGCCTCGTGCTGCTAGGCCGACGGCCGGGGATGGCGACGCTGCTGTTTGCGCTCGCCACGTATTTCCACTTCCTGGTCGGCGGCTTCTGGTTCGTCGCCGCGCTGGCGCTGCAACTGCTGGACCGGCCGCGCGAATGGCGCCGGCTGGCGACGACTTTCGCGCTGTATGCGCTTCTTGTCGCACCGCTATCCGGCGCGATCGCCTGGATGCGGCTCATTGACAACTCGGCTGCGCTGGCGACCGACGTGCCAACGCCCGACGTGATCTACTCAATCATCCGCGAGCCGCATCACCAGTCGCCCTTCATGTCCTGGGCATATTTTCGCGACAACTGGCTGCCCGGCTACGCAACGGCGGTGCCGATGCTGCTGGCCGCCATCTGGTGCGCACGCTCGGGCAGAGAGAGGCGGTTGCGCATCACCGCGGCGTGGCTGGCCGGGCTGCTGGCTTATCTGTTCTTCGTGCTGCTGCCGAAATACCTGGACCGCGACACCGGCATACTCGGCAAGCTCTACCTGTTCCGCCCATCGTCGCTGATCGAACTGCTGTGGCTCATGTTGGCCCTGGCCTTCGCGCTGCAGCTTGCCGGCCGGCATGCGCGCGCATTGCGCACCGTTCTGCTGGCCGCGCTCGCGCCGGGGTTCTTCTACTTCCAGGCGCGCCACGTCGCCCACGAGGTCATTGTGGCGGCTTCGTCCGAGACCTGGAAATCCGCAGTCACATCGGCCGTCATGCGCCAGACCGCGCCAGGCGACGTCGTGCTGGTCGATCCCGATCATGAGTGGCAGTGGCTGGACTTCGAGCGTCGGAGCGGGCGACCGATCTGGGTGACCTGGAAATTTGCGCCGACCAACGATGCCGAGTTGATCACCTGGTACCGCCGTATCGAACAGCGCCGGAAGGTGTTCGAGCATGGTTGCGAAGCCGCGGCCGGCATCCCGCCACCCGTCTTCCTGCTGACTACGCCCGCCACGGCCGCACGCCTCGCCGCCACCTGCGGGCCGATCGTCAGCGATGTCGATGGCTGGGTGCTGTTGCGCGCGGAGCAGGCGGGCGCGCCAACGACGCCGCCACCGCACTGAGTGCCGTGATCCAGCCGTAGAAGAAGGGCAGCCTATGCGCGAGCCGGCGCAGCAGGGCAGGGCAGGGGAGGGCACCATCAATGTTGGTGGGCGTGCTCTCCTGGTCCGCTCATGGCAAGCGGATGCGCCGACAGGTCGCGCAGCCGTGCCGCGACGACGCCTGGGTTGCCCCAGTCGCCCGGCGCGCCGGGCCGCCACGCTTCGCGCAGCCGCGCCTCGCGATCCACCAGCACCTGGGCGCCTGCCAGTTCGTTCGGCGACACCCCGAGCAGGATGGCGAGCGCGACCCATAGCTGGCGTTCGTCCGCGACGCAGGCATCGCCAACCGGCCGCACACCGGCATGGCGTGCGACCAGGATCGTCATTGCACCGAGATCCGCCGGCAGCGGCGGCACCGGCGCCTCGTCGTCCGGCACTGCGACGATGCGCAGCGCGTGGCCACGCAGGTCGTCGAGGTCGACGATCCGGCCATCGGCGCACTGCGCATCGAACTGCGGCATCGGCAGCGGCGCGGGCCACACGCCGGTGCGCCGCAGCGTCTCGCCCGCATTCAGCGCGCGCAGGTAGTCGATCACCTGCCAGATCGCGTCGCTCGAGATCACGCCGGCGAAGCCCGGCATTTCGGTCTTGCCCTTTGCGCTGGCGAAGCCGCGGGCGATGAACCAGTAGAGGTCGCCGTCGGGGTGCGCCCGGAAATGGTCCGCGGTGAGGTCGGCCGGCGCCATCGGCAGCGACGCTACGGCAG
>DASSRN010000096.1:0-12018 GCA_035701785.1 Acetobacteraceae bacterium
TTCCAGGATCCCTTCGCCTCGCTCAATCCGCGCATGACCGTGGGCGAGATCCTGGAAGAGCCGCTGATCGTGCATGCTATCGGTGACCGCGTGGCGCGGCGCGCGCGGGTGAACCAGCTGCTGGGGCTGGTGGGCCTCGCATCGTATCATTCGCAACGATATCCACACGAGTTCTCCGGCGGCCAGCGACAGCGTATCGGCATCGCGCGCGCGCTCGCGGTGGAACCGGCGCTGGTGGTGTGCGACGAACCGGTCTCTGCACTCGACGTGTCGATCCAGGCACAGGTGGTGAATCTCCTGAAGGACCTCCAGGCGCGCCTCGGCCTGTCCTATCTGTTCATCGCGCACGACCTTGCCGTGGTGAAGCACATGGCCGACCGCGTCGCGGTGATGTATCTTGGCCAGATCGTCGAGATCGCGCCGAAGGATGTGCTGTTCTCCGAACCGCGGCATCCCTATACGCGCACGCTGCTCACTGCCATTCCGCGCCCCGATCCGCATCGCCATGGTGTACGCCAACTGCCGGGTGGCGATGTGCCAAGCCCGATGAACCCGCCATCTGGCTGTCGCTTCCACACGCGCTGCCCGTTCGTCATCGACCGCTGCCGTGAGGAGATGCCGCTATTGCGCCGCTGGAGCGAGGGCCACTTCACCGCCTGTCACCGCGCCGAGGAACTGCCGCCCGCCGGCGAGGTGATCGAGCCAGGCCATGTAGCCCCGATGGCGGCGAAGCGGCTGGCGCTGTACGCGAAGCGCCGCGCAGAGATGGGCGCAGCGTCGGTCAGTGAGTAACGCTTGCGGCCAGGGACAGGCGTTCCGCCGCTGCGGCGAGGTTCTTGTCCCGGCTCCACAGCGTGGCTTCCGGCGTCAGTCGCGTTGCAGCTAGCAGGTGCACATCGACATAGCTGAGGCCGGAGCTGTACAGACGCTGCTGGTCCACCAGCAGCATGACGTGGTCGTGGCGCGCGATTATCGATGACGGTAGCCGATTCAGTTGCCGCAGCGTTGCAGCGCGCTGCGGGATGCTGCCCAGAGCCAGTTCGCCGATCACGAAGGGATGTGACAGCACCCGTTCCCTGTCGAGCAGGTCTTGCAGCAGCGCGTCGCCCGCGCGGAGGTGGTCTACCCACACAGAGGTGTCGACCAGGATCACTTCACGCGAAACCGGCGTCGCGGTGCAAGTTTCAGATCCGGGGCGGTCCCGCCCATCTTCGCCAGCCGACGCGCCGCCTCGCGCTGCACAAGAGCCTCCAGCGCGACACGGACCAAGGCTGATTTCTCCATGACGCCGGTATATTCCTGCGCGGCAGCGACCAACTCGTCGTCGAGAGTGATTGTCGTACGCATGGACGGCTCCAATTTGGAGCATCAATATTCGCATCAATTGATGCGACTTTCAATGCCCAACCAGCCACTTCCGGTCCTGCCCTCGTTATGCTGAACCTAGCGCATTCCTCGGGAGGACCGCCCCATGACCGCAGTCAACGCCAATATCGTCGCGCCGCGTATGCTTCAGGTCGGTGGCGGCGCGGTGCGACAGATCGCCGAGGTGCTGGCGAAGTTCGGCCTCTCCCGCCCGCTGATGGTAACCGATCCCTTCATGGTGTCGTCGCGCCACGTGAACCACTGCCTGGACCCGCTTGCCGCCGCCGGCATCGCAGTCACAGTATTCAGCGACACTGTTCCGGACCCGACCGACACGGTGATCGAGGCCGGCGTCGCCCACCTCAAGCGCGGCGAGTTCGACTGCCTGATCGGCTTCGGTGGCGGTTCGCCGATCGACACCGCGAAGGCGATGGCGATCCTTGCCGCGGGGGGCGGAAAGATGCGCGACTACAAGGTGCCGGTCGCCGCCGACCACGGCGCGTTGCCGGTGATCGCCATACCCACCACCGCCGGCACCGGCAGCGAATGCACACGCTTCACCGTCATCACCGACACCGAGCGCGACGAGAAGATGCTGATCGCCGGCCTCGGCGCGCTGCCGCTCGCCGCGATTGTCGACTACGAACTTACCTACAGCGTGCCGGCACGCACCACCGCCGACACCGGCGTCGACAGCCTGACGCACGCGCTGGAAGCGTTCGTGTCGAAGCGCGCTAACCCTTTCTCCGACGCGCTTGCGGTGTCCGCGATGGCGCTGATCGGCCAGTGCATCCGCACCGCCTATGCCGAGCCGCGCAACGCCGCGGCGCGCGAGGGCATGATGCTGGGGGCCACGCAGGCGGGCCTGGCATTCTCCAACGCGTCGGTGGCGCTGGTGCACGGCATGTCGCGGCCGATCGGCGCACATTTCCACGTGCCGCACGGCCTCTCCAATGCGATGCTGCTGCCGGCGGTCACCCGCTTCTCGATCGCCGGTGCCGAAGCGCGCTATGCCGAAGCGGCCCGGCGCATCGGCTTTGCCGGCGACGGCGACGTTGATGCCTCGGCCACCGCGAAGCTGGTCGCCGGGCTCGAAGCACTGAACAAACAGCTTTCAGTGCCAAGCCCCGCCGATTACGGGATCGACGAGGCGGTGTGGAACGGCAAGATGGAACTGATGGCCGACCAGGCTCTCGCTTCGGGCAGCCCGGGCAACAACCCGCGCGTGCCGGACAAGGCAGAGATCGTCGCGCTGTATCGAGAGGTCTGGACCGGCGCGCCGCGCAACGCCTGAGGTTGCGCGGGTAATTTCATTTGTTAGGATTACGCCAACGATGCGATCCGAGGGAGGACGAATGAACGCGATCGAACAGATCACCATGCGCAAGGTCTATCTGCGAGTGCTGCCGCTCGCGATGGTCGTCTATTTCTTCTGCTATCTCGACCGCATCAACGTGAGCTTCGCCGCGTTGCAGATGAACGCAGATATCGGTCTGACCGCGGCTGCCTATGGCATGAGTTCTGCCGCATTCTACATCGGCTACTGCCTGTTTGAGGTCCCGAGCAATGTCATCCTCGACAAGGTCGGCGCACGCATCTGGATCGCGCGGATCATGATCACCTGGGGTCTCGCTTCCGGTGCCACTGCGTTCGCCACCGGACCGGTCAGCTTCCTGGTGATCCGCTTCCTGCTCGGTCTCGCCGAGGCCGGGCTTTTTCCGGGCATCGTGCTGCTGTTCACCTATTGGTTCCCTGACCATCACCGCGCCCGCATCGTCTCCAGCTTCACGCTGGCGCTGCCGATCTCAGTGGCCCTCGGCGCGCCGATCTCCACGGCAATCCTCGGGCTGGACGGCTTCCTGGGCTACGCCGGATGGCAGTGGATCTATATCATGGAGGCCATTCCCACCATCATCGTCGGCGTGTTCGTGCTGTTCCTGATGACCGACAAGCCGGAGCGCGCCAGTTGGCTCAATACCGAAGAGAAGACCTGGCTGACCACGACGCTGGAGCATGAGCGACGCGCGGTGGAGCGGGCAGGGCGGTTCAACATGTGGCAGGCGCTGGTCAACCCGAAGATCCTGCTGCTGTCGATCAACTACCTGGGCATCGTCACCGCGAGCCTGGGCGTGCTGCTGTTCGTGCCGCAGGTGATCAAGTCGCTGGGCACGACCAACATGGGCGCCGGCCTTGCCACCACGCTGGCCTATGTGTGCGGTGCGATCAGCATGATGGCATGGGGCTGGGTATCCGACCGGATGGGCGAGCGGCGCTGGAACCTGTGCGCGGCCTGCACGGTCGCCACAATCGGCTTGGTGCTTGCCGGCATGATGATGGGAAGCTGGTGGGCGCTGGCCGGAATCTGCATCGCCACCGCCGGCTTCTACGGCACCAAGGGCGCCTTCTGGTCGATGCCGTCGATGCTGCTGACCGGCACAGCAGCGGCAGCAGGCATCGCCTGGATCAACTCGATCGGCAACGTTGGCGGCGCCGTCGGCCCCGCACTGGTCGGCTGGATCAAGGACTTCACCGGCAGCTATTCCGGTGGCTTCTACGGGCTCGCGATGTTCACCGGCATGTCGGCGCTGATCGCGGCGGTCGCGCTGCACATTCCTCGCCAGGTGCCGGTCCGTCACGGTCTCGGCGTCCCAGCCGAGTAGTCCTCGCTGCGCCTCGGCTTCGCGCCGGGGCGCCGCACCGTCAGTGTTCGAGCGGCACCCACGCGTCGCCGCGCTTGCGGTAGCTGCGCTTCACCGCTGCCCAGGCGATGCGGAACGATCGCTCCTCGTCACCACCATACTCGTCCCAGGCGTGGTTGAACGCTTCGCGGAAGATGTCCTGCGCATGCTCCGGCAGATGATTGCGCACCGCAGGGGGCAGTTCTAGGTTCGCTGCATAAGGCATGCGTCCGATCTGGGAGTCTCGATCATCCGGTCAATCCGCCGTGCCGCACACTCAAGGAGGAATGAAGCATGCAGGATTTCGCCGGCAAGATCGCCGTGGTCACCGGCGGCGGCACCGGGATGGGTCGTGAACTGGTACGCCAGTTGGTCGCCGAAGGCTGCAACGTCGCGATGTGCGACGTACACGCCGAGACGATGGCGGAGACCAAACGCCTCTGCGAAGCGGAACGGCTGCCGCAGGGTCTGCGCATCACGACGCATGTTGCCGACGTGTCCGACGATCGCGCGGTGCAGCGATTCCGCGATGAGGTTGCGGACAGCCAGGCGACCGATCGGATCCATCTGCTGTTCAACAACGCCGGCATCGGTGGCGGCGGCAGCATGTTCTCCAACACGCGCGAGGAGTGGGAGAAAACGTTCAATATCTGCTGGGGCGGCGTGTATCACTGCACCCGGGCGTTCCTGCCGCTGCTCCAGCAGGCCGACGCGGCGCACATCGTCAACACCAGCAGCGTCAACGGCTTCTGGGCGTCCGTCGGGCCGCGCATCTCGCACACCTCATACTGCGCGGCGAAGTTCGCCGTGAAGGGCTTCACCGAGGCGCTGATCACCGACCTCCAGGTGCACGCGCCGCACATCAAGTGCTCGGTGGTGATGCCGGGCCATATCGGCACCTCGATCGTCGCCAATTCGCGCCGCATCCACACCGGCAGCGAGTCGAATGCGTTGAGCGCATCCGAACTCACGCAGGCGCGCGAACGTGCCGCCGCCGCAGGCATGGACGTCGCCGCGATGTCAGACGCCGACCTGACCGCGATGATTCTGGAGCGTGCACGCCGCTTCACCGAGGACGCGCCCACTTCGGCTGCCGATGCCGCGACGATCATCCTGGACGGCGTGAAGGCAGATCGCTGGCGCATCCTGGTGGGCAGGGACGCGCATGTCATCGACCAGCACGTACGACAGGCGCCGGAACGCGCCTACGACCTCGACTTCTTCGAGAGCTTCGCCGCCGAAGCCGGATGGCGGCTCGGATTGCCGCGTCCGGGCCGGTAGCCGATCAGCAGAACGCCCGCCCGCGCGTACCAAGCGCTTTGCGGATCGCGCCCGCGACCGCGGCAGGCAGTCCGACAGGGTCAACGATCGAGGGAAGAAGTTCGCCGATACTCTCGGCTGCGGTCGCAGCTTCTTCGGTGCCTGCCACCAGCACGACCGGGAGTCCGCGCCGCCTCTCGCGCAACATGCGGATCAACGAGACGCCATGTGGACTGCCCGCCGGAAATGCCAGACCGGTGACCAGCGCGTCGATCTCTGTGCCGCCTTCGACGTCGTCGATCGCTGCCAATGGGCTGCTGTGACACGTCACGTCGTAGCCCGCAACGCGAAGAGCACTTGCCGCGCGGTCCAGGAATTCTGGCGAGTCGTGCACGACCAGGACGCAAGCTGACATGCCTGAACATACCGCAAAAGCCCCGCACCGTCGATGCAGCGCCATGTTTCCTCTCCGCCCTGGGGGCGGAGAGGTCAGGTGTGGTCGGGGAACCTCAGTCGATTGCGGCGTGCACCAGATTCGCGACGCGATCGAGCCGCGCCGAATGCCACGGATCGGGCGAGACGAAGTTGGTCAGATAGGTGAACGAAACCCCGCTCTCGGGATCGGCCCAGGAATACGACGACCCCACGCCGCCGTGCCCGAACGTCGTCGGCGCCCCGATCGTGCCCAGTCCGCGTATCCGATCGCTCTCGCCGCGCACATGCGGGCCGAGACCGCGATGCATCGGGATGCCGGTCATCTGCTCGTCCGGCCGCTCACCTGTATGGTTGCGCGACACGTACGCGATCAGCCTCGGTGAGAACAACCGCACGTTGCCCAGCCGCCCCTTGCCGAGCAGCATCTGATAGAACGCCGCCATGCCGCGCGCGGTCGCGAAGCCGCCGCCACTGGGCAGACCGGCAGCGCGGAACTCGGCGGAGTTGTCGCGCGGTTCCGGCGCATACGTATCGGCGCAGCGTGTCTGCTGCTCTGCCGGCACGCCGACATAGATGTCGTTGCCGAGACCCAGCGGCGCGATCACCTTGTCGCGGATCACGTCGCGATAGTCCTGGCCAGTGACGGCCTCGATCACCATCGCCTGCACCAGATGTGCTGCCTGGCCGTGGTACTGCAGCTTCGTTCCCGGCGTCCAATCCAGCGCGAAGTCGCACACCTCGGCGCGCATCCGCGCATGGTCGGTCCACGTCGCCTTGGTCACGTTGTTCGACGGAAAGCCACCGGTATGCGTCATCACCTGGTGCAGCGTGATGTCGGCCTTGCCGCGTGCCGAGAACTCGGGAAGGTGGTCGGCGATCTTATCCATGAAGGACAGCCTGCCTTCCTCCACCAATGTCCACACAGCGGAACTGGTCAGCACCTTGGTCTGGCTGAACAGCAGGAACAGGTTGTCGTTTGTCGCCGGCAGCTTCGCGGGCTCGGTCTTCGCATCGCCATAGGTGCGGAACAATGCCAGCTGGCCATGCCGCGCGAGCGCGATCTGTGCGCCGGGATAGCGGCCGTCCTCGATGTGCTGCTTGATCAGCCGATCGAGATGATCGAGCGGCCTGGCGGCGAAACCGAGGCTGGCGGGATCGGCGGACGGCAGCGGAAAGTCGCCTGGCATTTGCTTATTCTCCTCACTCCTGGCCCGACCGCGATGCTACGCTGCGACGTGCTTGCGGCCAACCGGCGGATACGGTTCGATCCCGCGACGCTGCCCGCAGGGAGGAAAGCATGGCCGAGATCCGCACCGCGCATCTGATGACGCTCACGCTCCAGGTCAGCGGCATGCAGGCAGTCGGTGCCACGCCAAACGGCAACAGGCGCATCGGCCTGGTCGCCGGCGGCACATTCCAGGGTGAACGCCTGCGCGGTACGGTGCTGCCCGGGGGCGCCGATTGGATCATCGTGCGTCCTGACGCTGCAACCACGCTCGACGTGCGCCTGGTGCTGGAGACCGACGACAAGGCGCTGATCGGCATGACCTATCGCGGCCTTCGGCATGGACCAGCTTTGGTGATGGATCGGCTCAATCGCGGCGAGAACGTCGATCCGGCGGAATACTATTTCCGCACCGCGGTCATGTTCGAAACGGCCGCTGTGAAATACGACTGGCTGAACCGCATCTTTGCAATCGGTACCGGACGACGCCCGCCCGAAGGGCCGGTGTACGACCTCTTCGAGGTGCTGTAACATGGCCACCATCGGCTTCGTCGGCCTGGGCAACATGGGCGCGCCGATGGCGGCGAACCTGGTGAAGGCGGGCCATCGGGTCACCGGCTACGATGTCAACGCCGCTGCCGTGCAGGCATTGGCGTCGGCCGGCGTGCAGCCCGCGCAGAGTGCTGCGGAAGCGACGCGTGACGCGGACGTGGTGATCACCATGCTGCCCGCCGGCGAACACGTGCGCGAGGTGTGGCTCAACCAGGGCGGCCTGATCGACGCGGTGGAAGGCCGCGCACCGCTGCTGATCGACTGCTCCACCATCGATGTGGAGAGTGCCCGCACTGTGACCGAGGCGGCGCGCGTCGCCGGCTTCGACATGCTGGATGCGCCGGTCTCAGGAGGCGTCGGCGGAGCCACTGCGGCGACGCTCACCTTCATGGTCGGCGGCAGCGAGGCCGCGTTCGCGCGCGGCTTGCCGGTGCTTCAGGCGATGGGCAAGAAAATCGTGCACGCCGGCGGTTCCGGTGCCGGCCAGGCGGCGAAGATTTGCAACAACATGATGCTCGCCATCAATATGGTCGGCGTATCCGAAGGCTTCTTGCTGGCGCGCAACCTGGGCCTCGACTGGGACCGCCTGTTCCAGGTCGCCTCCACCTCGTCGGGCCAATCGTGGGCGCTGTCGAACTACTGCCCGGCGCCCGGTCCGGTTCCCGCCGCACCATCAAACCGCGACTACGCTGCCGGGTTCACCGCCGCATTGATGCTGAAGGACGTGAAGCTGTCGCAGGCGGCAGCCGATGCAACCGGCTCGCCCACGCCACTCGGTGCGCACGCGATGTCGTTCTACCAGGCGCTGGTGGACGCCGGCGACGGCGGCAAGGACTTCTCCGTGGTGTTCCGCTGGCTCGCGGAACAGAAACGGCAATAGAGGAGGCGAACATGGGGGCGGAAGAATTCAAGACGGCGCGCGATTTCCTGTTCGCGCACCGCACGGACTATCGCGCAACGCATCGTGGCTTCCACTGGCCGCAGCCGGAATATTTCAACTATGCGCTCGACTGGTTCGACGCCGAGTTGGCACGTGGTGCGAACGCCGACCGTGTCGCGCTGAAGATCGTCGGCGATGGCGCAGCCAGCGCGACGTTCCGCGAACTGTCCGAGCGTTCCAGCCGCGTCGCCAACGGCCTGCGCGCGCTTGGCGTGCAGCGCGGTGAGCGCATCCTGCTGATGCTGGGCAACGTGGTGCCGCTCTGGGAAGTGATGCTGGCGGCGATGAAGCTTGGCGCTGTGGTGATCCCCGCCACCACGCTGCTGACGCCGAATGATCTGAAGGATCGGTTCCAGCGCGGCCGCGTGCGCCATCTCGTCGCCAATGCATCAGACGCTGCCAAATTCGCCGGGCTCGATTCGACGGTGACGCGCACCGCGTTGGGCGACGCCTCTGCGGGCTGGCACAGCTACGACGACTTGCTGTGTGGCGATGCGCGCTTCGTGCCGGATGGCGAGACGCGCGCCACCGACCCGATGCTGCTGTACTTCACCTCCGGCACCACCTCGCGCCCAAAGCTGGTGGAGCACAACCACCAGAGCTATCCGATCGGCCACCTGATCACGATGTACTGGATCGGCCTTCAGCCAGGCGACATGCACCTGAACATCTCGTCACCCGGCTGGGCGAAGCATGCCTATAGCTGCTTCTTCGCACCATGGAATGCTGGCGCGACAGTGTTCATCGCCAACCAGCCGCGCTTCAACGCGCGCGGCATGCTGGACGCGATCGTGGAGAATAAGGTGACCACGCTGTGCGCGCCACCGACGGTATGGCGCATGTTCGTGCAGGAGGACCTGGCATCCTGGAAGACGTCGCTGCGCGAGGTCCTGTCAGCCGGTGAGCCGTGCAATCCCGAGATCATCGAGCACGTGCAGAGGGCGTGGAACCTGACGGTGCGCGAGGGCTATGGCCAGACCGAGACCACGCTGCTGATCGGCTGCTTCCCCGGCGAGCGCGTCGAGCCGGGTTCGATGGGTCAGGAGGCGCCCGGCTATCGCATCCGCCTGCTGGACGCCGATGACCGCGACGTCGAGGAAGGCGAGGTCTGTATCGACCTCGATCCCGTTCCCGTCGGCCTGATGCGCGGCTACCAGAACGACGACGGCACGTTCGCGTCGCTTGGCGCCGGCGCGTACCGCACCGGCGACGTGGCCGCGCGCAGCACTGATGGCTACTACACCTATATCGGCCGCGCCGACGATGTGTTCAAAGCCTCCGACTACCGCATCAGCCCGTTCGAACTGGAGAGCGCGCTGATCGAACATCCTGCGGTAGCCGAGGCGGCGGTGGTGCCGGCACCGGATCCGATCCGGCTCGCGGTGCCGAAGGCGTACGTGGTGCTGACCGCGAACAGCGTCCCCGATCGCACCACCGCGCTGTCGATCTTCCAGCACCTGCGCGAGACGCTGGCGCCGTTCAAGCGCGTGCGCCGGCTGGAGTTCGCCGACCTGCCGAAGACGATCTCCGGCAAGATTCGTCGCGTCGAACTGCGCCAGCAGGAGGAGCTGCGATCGAAGCAGGGCCAGCGTGCTGCCGAAGAATTCCGCGAGGAGGATTTCCCGGAACTCGCCGCGCGCTGACGGGGCAGCCGCTTGATGATCGCAGGGATCGAAGGCCCTCAGCGCCCCGATCGCCAGGGCGCCGACTCACTGACGATCCCGGAGGTGATGGCCTGGTATCGGGTGCCCGGACTGAGTGTCGCGGTGATCCACGACTTTGTCATTCACTGGGCGCAGTCCTGGGGAGTTTCTGACGTCGAAACCGGCGCGCCTGCGACCAACGAAACGCTGTATCAGGCCGCCTCCGTGAGCAAGCCGGTTGCGGCCATGGCGTCTCTCAAAGCGGTCGAAAACGGCGTGTTCGGTCTCGACCAGGACATCAACACCATCCTGACTTCCTGGCAGCTGCCGGACGTGCCGTTCAGAGGCGGTCTTCCAGTGACGCCGCGAACACTTATGAGCCATACATCCGGCACCGGCGACGGCTTCGGGTTCCCCGGCTACGAACCTGGTGCGGAACTTCCCACGGTGCAGCAGATCCTTGACGGTCAGCCACCATCCAATGTTGGCCCGGTGCGATTGGTCCGCCCGCCGCTCTCCGCTGCCCATTATTCCGGCGGCGGGGTGATGATCCAGCAGGTGGCGCTGACCGATGCGGTCGGCAAGCCTTTCACCGACATCATGCAGAACTGGGTGCTAGGCCCCATCGGCATGACCAACAGTACCTTCGAACAGCCCCTGGTCGCCGATCGCGAGAGGCTGACCGCGCGAGGCCATAACTGGCTGGGGAAGGCCATGGGGGCGCGGGGACACATTTACCCCGAGCAGGCAGCGGCCGGACTGTGGACTACACCGATCGACCTCGCGAAGTTCATGATCGAGGTGCAGCGGACATTGGCCGGGCAGCCGGGTTCGGTCCTCGCCCGCGCCACTATGCAGGAGATGGTGACGCCGGTGGGCGTCGGTTCGTATGCGGTCGGCTTCTCGATCACGCGCAAAGGCGAAGGCTGGTATTTCGAACACGGTGGCAGCAATTGGGGATTCCGCTGCCTGGCCACCGCACATCGTGCCAGAGGCTATGGCCTGGTCGCGATGACGAACGGCGATAACGGACACGCTGTCACACAGGAAATCCTCGAACGGGTGGCTCGTGCTTACGGCTGGGATACGCTCGATAAACCGATCCTGCGTTAGCAGTGATCATCTTACGATAGGCGGCGCCGGTCCCCGGCAAAGCGAAAGCCACGCCGGCAAACACACCCGCTTCAGGTCATAGCGTGCAACCACGCTGCGTCGCGCCGCGTCGCGCAGCGGCTGATAGCGGGGCTGGTCGGCCAGTGCATCGATCACCGCATCCGCCAGTCCCTCCACGTCGAAGAAGTCGCACAGGATGCCGTTGCTGCCGTGGGTTATGACCTCCTCGACCGGCGGCGTGCGCGAACCGATCACCAGCGCGCCGGCGCTCATCGCCTCGAGCATCGACCAGGACAGCACGAATGGATAGGTCAGATAGACATGCGCCGCCGTCACCTGCATCAGGCCTTGCAACGTCTGGTGCGGCACGCGCCCGACGAAGTGCACGCGTGATGTATCCAGCCGCTCTCGCACCTCGTTGAAGAAGATATTGCGCCAGTTCTTCCCGGGAGGCGCAGCCGCCCCATACGACACGCCATCACCACCGACCAGGATCGCGCGTGCCTTGGGCCGCCGGGCCAGAATGCGCGGCAGCGCGCGCATGAAGATGTGGTAGCCGCGATAGGGCTCGAGATCTCGATTGACGAAGGTGACCAGTTCGTCGCCCGGCCGCAGCGTCAGCCCCGATGCGTCGAGCGTCACGGTCGCACCAGGCGAAGGGCAGATCAGGTCAGTGTCGACGCCCTCGTGCAGCACGACGATCCTTGAACGCAGCGGTTCGGGAAATAGGTCGGCCTGGAATGCAGTCGGCGTGATGCCCTGGTCGGCGTCAAGCAAACCGATGATCGTCGTCGAATTGCGGGTGCG
>DASSRN010000097.1:0-8350 GCA_035701785.1 Acetobacteraceae bacterium
GGGCGGTCGATGCCGGCGGAACTGATCTCCAGCGACCAGGCGCCGGGGATCGGATCTTCGACGTCCAACACGGCGCTGAGCTGGTGGCTGATAGCCTCGCAGTCGGCGACCGTGATCTGGCTGCCGTCGGCGCGATCCGCCATCACCTGGACGGTGGGTCGCTCGCGGCCCAGCACGGCGACGCGCACCAGTTCGTAGCCCATGTCCTCTAGGCTGGGCGAGATGATGGCGGCCAGCCGAGCCTCGAGGCTGGCGTGGCGTGCGTCCGGTGCGTCCAAAACAAAAAAGGCGGCCGGTTAGGGCCACCCTCCGTTACTCTGCGGAAGATTGATTGTGGTGGAGACATAGAGCGGGACGTAGGACATTGCAAGGCTGGTTTGGTCCGCTGAGATGCGTGTGGCGCTGCATCTCCTGTCCCAAGATCGCGGGATGCTTCGCTACAAGGTACGGTTTCCATGAGGCCGCGCTGATTTTCGAAGGTGAAGTGAGGGAAGGTTGTCGGCGTGACAATGCCCTTGACCGCTTCGTCGCCGGGGCATCTCAGTACCACATGGACCGAGCTGCGCAACATCAACACCTGCACTACTTGCAGCGTGTACCAGGGCATCGAGCCTGAATAGAAGTGATGCACACGCCTGCCATGTGCCGCCCGCGCTTGCTTGACAACCCGTTGGCCGGCTTCATGATTCGGTCATCCGGGAGAAGTGTCCATGTCCGCCCTTGATCGTTGCCTGAACGTCTACGACCTGCGTGCCGCCGCCAAGCGCCGACTGCCTCGGGCGGTATTCGAGTTCGTGGACCGCGGCAGCGAGGATGGCATCGCGGTCGCCAACAACCGCAACGCGTTCGAACGCATCAAGCTGCGGCACCGCGCGCTGGTAGACGTGTCGGGCCGCACGATGAACACCACGCTGTTCGGCAAGCCGGTGTCGATGCCGATGGCGATCGCGCCCACCGGCGCCGCCGGCCTCTGCTGGCACGAGGGCGAACTGGAGCTGGCCAAGGCGGCGGCGAAGGCAAAGATCCCGTTCACGCTGGCCACCGGCGCGATGACCGGGATGGAGAAGATCGCCGAACAGGCGGGGCCTGGCGTGGGCGGACGGCTGTGGTTCCAGCTGTACGTCTGGAACAAGCGCGAGATGTCGTATCAGCTGATCGAGCGCGCCAACCGCGCCGGGTTCGAGGCGCTGATCGTTACGGTCGATACCATCGTGCCGCCGAACCGCGAGTACAATACGCATAACGGCTTCATCGCGCCGTACAAGCCGAACCCGACCTTCGTGCTCGACATCATGCGCCACCCTGTCTGGTTCACCAACGTGCTGATGAAATACCTGACGACCATCGGGATGCCGCGCAACGAGAACTATCCAGACGAATACAAGCGGCTAGACCGTGACGAGCCTGGAACGTACCAGCTGACGCGGCAGGATTCGCTGAACTGGGATGACATCCGCATTTTCCGCGACAAGTGGCCGGGCATCCTGATGATCAAGGGCATCAACCGGCCGGACGATGCGCTGAAGGCGATCGAGTACGGCGTCGATGGCATCGTGGTGTCGAATCATGGCGGCCGGAACATGGACAGCGTGGTGGCCTCGGTCGACGTGCTGCCGGAGATCGCTGAGGCGGTGGGCGACAAGCTGACTGTGATTCTGGACTCCGGCGTGCGCCGCGGTTCCGACATCGCCAAGGCTCTGGCGCTGGGCGCGAAGGCGGTGCTGACCGGGCGCGCCACGCTCTACGGCACGGCGGTGGGTGGCGAGGCGGGCGCATTCAAGGCAATCAACCTGATCCGCAACGAGCTCGACAAGACGATGGCGTATACCGGCTGCCGGTCGGTCGACGAGGTGACCACCGACATCTTCTTCGGCGGCCGGCAGGGCAACCGGCTCTATGAGCGAGTGATGGACGAGGCGGCATTGTGAATGGCCAACCTGGATCGCTGCCTGAACGTCTGGGACCTGCGCGCAGCGGCGAAGCGCCGGCTGCCGAAGGGCGTGTTTGATTTCGTCGATCGCGCCACCGAGGACCATATCGCGGTCGCAAATAACCGCTCGGCGTTCGAGCGCATCAAGCTGCGGCATCGCGCGCTGGTGGATGTGTCGCAGCGCACCGTCGCCACCACGCTGTTCGGCAAGCCGGCCAGCCTGCCGTTGGCGATCGCGCCCACGGGTGCTGCCGGCCTGTGCTGGCATCAGGGCGAACTGGAGCTGGCGAAGGCCGCCGCCAAGGCGCAGATCCCGCTGACGCTGTCCACCGCGTCGATGACGCCAATGGAGAAGATCGCCGCGGTCGGCGGCCGGCTGTGGTTCCAGCTTTACGTCTGGAAGCAGCGCGAGCTGTCGCACCAGTTGATCCAGCGCGCGCACCGCAATGGGTTCGAGGCGCTGATCGTCACGGTCGATTCACCAGTGTCGGCGAACCGCGAATACAATACGCATAACGGCTTCGGTCTGCCATTCTCGCCGACGCCGCGCTTCATGCTCGACATCATGCGGCATCCGGCATGGAGCACCGGCGTGCTGATGAAGTATTTCGGCTCGCAGGGTTTCCCGCGCCACGAGAACTACCCAAAGGAATACCAGGGCTCGATCCTGTCCGGCGCCGGCTCGCGCGACGCGATGCGGGCGGATTCGCTGGCGTGGGAGGACATCGCCAAGTTCCGCGACATCTGGCCGGGCGTGCTGATGCTGAAGGGCGTCAACCGGCCGGACGATGCGCTGAAGGCGCTGGGCTACGGCATTGACGGTATCGTGGTGTCGAACCACGGCGGGCGGAACATGGACAGTGCGGCGGCGACGCTCGACGTGCTGCCGGAGATCGCCGAGGCGGTCGGCGAGAAGATGACGCTGATCCTTGATTCAGGCGTGCGCCGCGGCTCCGACATCGTGAAGGCGCTGGCGCTGGGCGCGAAGGCGGTGCTGACCGGGCGCGCGACGCTCTACGGCACCGCGGTGGGCGGCGAGGCGGGCGCGCTGAAGGCGATCAGCATCCTGAAGAACGAGGCCGATAAGACGATGGCTTATACCGGCTGTCGCTCACCCGACGAGGTGAGCAGCGACATCTTCTGGGGCTATCGCGAGGGCAACCGGCTGGTCGGCGCCTGAGCCAGCGCGAGCCCGGCGCCGAACAGCATGGCGCTGGTTGCCCAGGACGATATCGCGATTCCGATCGCGGCACCTGCCAGCCACGGCGTCTCCGGCCGTTTGGGGTCGGTCGCTTCCTTGCCTCTGCGCATCATCGAATCTACTCCTGCAATCCAATCCTAACCGGCCTATCCAAGGAGACAAGGCGTGGCTGATGCCGTCGACCCGGTGACCGTCTCGGTCGTGCAGCACCGGCTGCACGCCATCGTGGAAGAGATGGGCGAGGCCATGCTGCGCACCTCGTATTCCCAGATCCTTAATTCCAGCCGCGATTTCTCCACCGCGATCTGCGACATGGATGGGCGGCTGATCGCGCAGGCCGAGCACGTGCCGATCCATGTGGGAGCGCTGCCCTGGGCGGCTAAGGCGGTCACCAAGTTCTTCCAGGGCGACATCCATCCGGGCGACGTGTTCCTGCTGAACGACCCGTATCATGGCGGCAACCATATCCCGGACCTGACGGCATTCGTGCCGATCTTCGAGGGCGAACGGCCGGTGTTCTGGTCGATCAACCGCGCGCACCAGAGCGACATCGGCGGGTCCACCCACGGCGCCTACAACGCCGCCGCGACCGAGATCTGGCAGGAGGGCATCCGGGTCACGCCGCTACGCCTCTATGACCGCGGCGTGGTGCGGCGCGACCTGCTGGAGATGCTGGTGACCAATGTGCGGCATCCGCACGACTTCCGCGGCGACCTCGCGGCGATGATCGGGTCGGCGCATGTCGGCCAGCGGCGGCTGCTGGCATTGGCCAGCGAGTTCGGCTGGGCGATGACGCATGCGGCGATCGAGGCGGTGCTGGACGGCGCCGAACGCCAGGCGCGTGCGGTGATCGCGACGTGGAAGGACGGGGTGTACCGCGGCGAGGCGTTCCTCGACGACGACGGCCATCGCTACACCGACATCCACGTGCGCGCGACGGTGACCAAGCGCGGCAGTGATCTGACGATCGATCTGTCGGACTCGCACGAACAGGTGGTGGGGTTCATCAACTCCTCATATCCGAACATGCGGTCGGCGGTGGTGGTGGCGCTCGCCTATCTGATCGATCCCCACACGCCGAAGAACGACGGTGCGTTCCGCCCAGTGGAGGTGATCGCGAAGCCGGGCACCGTGGTGTGGGCGAACGAGGGTGCGCCGGTGACGCTGTGCACCAATCACTGCTCGCAGGAGATCATCGAGGCGATCATTAAGGCGCTGGCACCGGCGTGTCCGGACCGCGCGATGGCGGGGTGGGGCAGGCGGTTCCGCATCGCCATCCAGGGGCGCGACCCCCGCACGCAGAAGCCGTTCATCTGGCACATGTTCCAGGCGCGCCCCGGCGGCGGCGCCTCGCCGGTCGGGGATGGCTGGCCCGCGGGGGGCGAGTGGCAGGCGGCGGGCGGCATCAAGTTCGGCAGCCTGGAGGTGACCGAGGTGCGGTTCCCGCTGTTCTTCCGCCGGCACGAATTCCGGCCTGGTTCGGGTGGAGACGGGCAGTTCCGCGGCGGGCCGGGCAGCGTGCTTGAGATGGTGGCGGAGATCGATGAGCCGGCGCGCGGTAACACCGCGGGAGACGGGGTGAAGTACGGCGCGTGCGGGATCTTGGGTGGCAAGGACGGGTTGCCACACCACTACGTGCTGCACTCGGACGGTCGCCAGCAGCGAGTCCTGAAGACGAAGGAGGTGGGAATTGAGATCCGGCCAGGCGATGTGTTCCGGATCGAGTCGGGCGGCGGCGGTGGCTGGGGCGATCCGACGATGCGTGATCTGAAAGTGCGTGAGCAGGACGAGATCGATGGGTTTGTGTGAGGTGAAGTTCGCCCAAGTTCTCCCCCTCCCCTCGCGGGAGGCGGGCGGGGGGAGGGGGAGCAGTTCGCCGCCCGCGGTGCTGCAATGCTGAAGATCGGCATCGACGTCGGCGGCACCTTCACCGACCTGGTCGCGGTGGACGACACCGGCTACTCCACCCTGGCGAAGGTCGCCTCCACCCCGCAGGACCCGTCGGTCGGTGTGATGGCCGGCCTCGATCGGCTTGCCGAACTGCTGCAACTGTCACGCAGAGCACTGCTGGCACAGACCGAGCGCATTGTGCACGGCACCACGGTCGCCACCAATGCGCTGCTCGAACACAAGGGTGCCAGGGTCGGGCTGCTGACCACGGAAGGCCATCGCGACGTGATCGAGATGCGCGAGGGGCTGAAGGACGACCGCTACAACCTGCGCATGAAACCGCCCGAGCAGTTGGTGCCGCGCGCGCTGCGGCTCGGGGTGACCGAGCGCATGCGCGCCGATGGGTCGGTCGAGGTTGCGCTCGACCGCCGGTCGCTCGATGGCGCGATCGGCACGTTGAAGCGCGCCGGCGTCGAGGCGGTGGCAGTTTGCTATCTGCACGCCTATCGCAATCCGCGGCATGAGCGTGAGACTGCCGAAGCGCTGGCGGAGGCGATGCCCGATGCCTACGTTTCGCTGTCATCCGAGGTGTTCCCGCAGATCAAGGAATTCGACCGCGTCTCCACCACGGTGGTGAACGCCTATGTCGGGCCCGCACTGTCGCGCTATCTGCATCGGCTGGAGGAGCGGCTGGTTGAGGCGGGCTTCAAGGGTCCAATCCTGATCATTCAGTCGCATGGCGGCGTGGCGCCGATCGCGGAATCGGCCCGGCTGGCCGCTGGTGGCGTGTTGTCGGGGCCTGCAGGTGGCGTGGCCGGCAGCCGCTACGCGACGCAGTTGCTGGACAGCGGCAACCTGATCCCGTTCGACATGGGCGGCACCAGCACTGACATCTGCCTTATCGTCGATGGCGAGCCGGCATTGACGAGTGGTCGCGGCATAGGTGGGCACCGGCTGGCGCTGAACAGCCTCGACATCGTCAGCCTGGGTGCGGGCGGCGGTTCGATCGGGCGGGTCGATGCCGGGGGTATCCTTCATGTCGGGCCGCAGAGCGCCGGAGCGATGCCGGGTCCTGCGAGCTATGGCCGCGGCGGCACCGAACCCACCGTGACTGACGCCAACCTGGTGCTTGGCTACCTGGATCCGGCGCACTTCCTGGGTGGCACCGCGCCGCTGGATGTGGTGGCAGCCGAAGCGGCGCTCGACCGCCTTGCGGCAGCGCTGAAGGTGGACCGGATCGCTGCGGCGGAAGGCGTGCACCGCGTCGTCAACACCAACATGGCAGAAGGCATCCGCCTGGTCTCAGTACGGCGCGGCGTAGATCCGCGGCGGTTCGCCCTGCTGTCGTTCGGTGGTGCAGCGGGCCTGCATGTGACCGACGTGGCGCGCCAACTCGACCTGACGCGCGTGGTGGTTCCGCGCGTCGCGGCGGTGCTGTCCGCCTGGGGCATGCTGGCCACCGATCTGCGCTTTGAGGTGTCGCGTACCCATATCGGCGACACCGCGCGGCTGGACGGGGCCAGTGTCAAGCGCCTGTTCGCTGAGATGGAACGCGAAGGGCTCGAGCGGTTGCGCGCTTCGTTCGACGGACCGGTCCGTGTGCAGCGCGCGGTGGAGATGCGCTATGGCGAGCAGATCTTCGAGATCACTGTGCCGTTGGACAGCATCGACTGGGAGACGGACGACCCGCTGCCGTCCATTGTCGCGCGCTTCCACGACCGGCACGAGGAGCTGTACACCTATGCGCTGCGCGACCAGGGTGCGGTGCTGGTGAACGCGCGGGCCGCAGTGATCGGCGTATTGCCGGGGTTGCCGCTGGAACCGGCGTTGCAGGTGCAGAGCGCAGCCGCGTCGAGCGGCGAGCGGCGCGTGTGGCTGCGTGGCTGGACCAGCGTGCCGGTGTTCGCGTTCGATGCGCTGTCGCCTGAGCAGGAGCTCACGGGACCGGCCATCGTCGAGTCCGCGATGACCACCGTGTTGCTCCGCTCCGGCGACCGCGCGCGTGTCACGCCCCACGGATGGCTGGATATCGCAGTGGCCTGACCTTGCGCGTAAGCTGCTACACCTGCACGATACTGTTTGCGTTGAAAGCCCACGGCATTACGCCGTTGGTTGTGATCACGCCGATAGGGTTGATGCTGGCGGCATACAACCCGTTGCTGCTGTAGAAGAGCTGTCCCGTATCCTGTTCGTAGACAAACCCACCCTTGCCTCCGTTGTTCAACACAGTGGTGTGCAGCGCTTTAGCATTGGCGACTGCAATGAGGTCGCGCGAAGAAAGTGTGGCGCCACCAAGATCATAGGCGTTGCCGGGCATGACTGCGCTGCCAGTTGTATCGAGCGCAAGCTTGTCACCCAGCGCCGGATTAAAGTTCATCAACCGCGTGCAGCTTGTGCTGCTGTTCTGATCGAGGACGAACGTGTCGGCGCCGGTGTTGCCGGTGATGAAGTTCATGCCGCCACCGCCGGAGACCATTGCGGCAGCCGATCCGGTGAGAACGATCGTGTCATTGCCGCTGCCGCCCTGAATCGTTTCGACATTTCCGACGGTGACCTGATTGGTGGTGTTGGCGAGCCGCAGAACGTCGTTGCCGCCACCGAGGTCGATCGAGCCGTTCAGTGCGGCCGTGGCGAGGGTGATTGAATCGTTCCCGCTGCCGCCGATCAGCGTGCCGACGTTGCTGACGTTGCCGGAGTTGCCGGTGGACGCAAGCACCAGCTTGTTGACGCCGCCGCCCAGGTCCACACGCATCGTGCCGGTCAGAGCGGTGCCGAGTGTGATGATGTCGTTGCCGGCGCCGCCCGTGATGGTCTCGGTATTGGCAACGGTGGCGGAATTGGCGAAGTTGCCGAACGTCAGCGCATCGCTGCTGCCGCCAAGATCGATTGAATCACCGGCCGCGGCGGTCGTCAGGACCACGGTGTCGCTGCCCGTGCCACCGACGATGGTCTCGACATTCGCGACGCTGGCGGAATTCGTGCCGTTGGCAAAAGTCAGCTTGTCGCTGCCAGCGCCGAGATCGATCGAGGCGTTATTGACGATGGCGCTCAGCGTCGTCGTGTCGTTGCCTGGACCGCCGGTGATCAGATTGCTGTTGACGAACTGGCCGACATCCACTTCCGCGATGCCAGCGGCGAGCTGCGAAAAGGGGATGTCGGCCGGTTGGTTGCAACCCCATGGATTGCCCAGGCGCACCATTGGCGTGCCGTTAACCACGGTCACGCTTTCGAACATATAGGCGTGCGAGTTGACGAGGCTGTAGGGCAGGCTACCGCTGGACTTCGTGTCCATAGTGATCAGGTCGCCCGCGGCGATGTCGTTCTGGAGC
>DASSRN010000098.1:0-7382 GCA_035701785.1 Acetobacteraceae bacterium
GCGCCGCTGCAATCACAGCCACTATATCTGGAACGCTTCGTGATCGCCTGCTCGGCCTGTCATCCCTTCTCGCTGAGGAATGCAGTCAGTGTGGCCGATCTGGACGGCCAACCTTATTTGCAACGCATCAATTGTGAGTACCGCGATTTTCTGCGCGATACCTGCCATGCTAATGGCTCTCACCTGGTCGGAGCGTTCCGCAGCGAGCGAGAAGACTGGATTCTCACGATGGTGGCTGCTGGAATGGGCATCTGCTTCCTTCCCGAATTTTCAAATACGATTCCCGGCGTGATCAGCCGCCCCGTGATTGAGCCGTCCGTCGAACGCGAGGTCTGTCTCGTCACTGTCGCTGGGCGGCGGTGGTCGTCACCGGTCGCTGCTTTCGTGCGGGCCGTGCGCCAATACAAGTGGCCTGAGCCGCTGCAGCCCCGCGAAGAGACCTCCACCGAACCGCAACAGGTGGCAGCGAATGATTAGCGACCGTCGACGGGTTGATAACCTGTCGGGCGGCGGTATCTCGTCAGCTCGCCAACGTGACGGCAGATTGGACTCAGTTTCATCGCAGCGATGCGTGAACCAAGCTCAAAGCCGAGCAGTGGACAATGTCTCCGTCGGGTTCCGCGATTGGCATGGCCAAGCCCCTTGACTTGTCGCCATTAAGTCAGCGCCGCGTGCATTGTGCCAGGGACGGACACGACGGACCACTGCGCCGATTACAGAAGTCATGCGCGTTCTCAGGTTCATCGCCACGCGAGCAACAGCCGCTCTGCCCAGCCGATCACCCACGATACTGCAAGCCCGAGCAGCGACAACACGACGATGCCTGCCAGCAGGTTGTCGGTGTCGTACAAATTGCCGGCCGACAGCACGAACGCGCCGATGCCGCTCTCGGCGCCGATCATCTCGGCTGCGACGAGCAGCACGATGGCGATCGATGACGTGACCCGGAAGCTGTTGAGGATCGCCGGCAGTGCCGCCGGCAGCACCACCTTGCGCACGATCGCCGCACGCGACAGTGAGAAGCTCTGCGCCATGCGGATCAGCGAGCGCGGCACGTTGTCCACCCCGCCGGCGGTGGCGATCACCGTGGGGAAGAACACGCCGAACGCCAGCGTGGCGATCTTCGAGCCTTCGCCGATGCCGAACCAGATGATGAACAGCGGCACAAGCGCGATCTTCGGGATCGGAAACAGCGCCGAGACCACCGCCATGCCAGGTGAGCGCAGCAGCGACGACAGCCCCACCGCCAGCCCCATGGCGATGCCGAACACCGTGCCGGCGCTCCAGCCGATCGCCAGGCGCGCGAGCGATGCGGACAGGTGCTTCCACAACTCGCCGCTGATCGTCAGCCGGTACAGCGCGACGGCGATGTTGGCCGGCGCCGGCAGGAACAGCGTCGGGATCAGGCCAAGCGAGTCACCCACCTGCCACAGCGCAACCAGGCCCAGCAACATGGCAGCGCCAGCCAGCGGCAGATTTCGTGGAGCGAATCCGCCGCCACGGAACGGCACGCTGCCCGCAAGCCGGCGCATGCGTCAGGCGATCGCGCCCAGCCGGTAGAAGCGCGTTGCCGTGCCGTGGAACAGAGCGGCCTTCTCGCTCTCCGAGCACCCGGCGGCCAGGCGCTTGAACGCGTTCCACACCACCGGATAGCTGCACATGCCCTTGTCGACCGGAAAGTTGCTCTCGAACATGCAGCGATCGGCGCCAAACGCCTCGATGCAGGTGGCCATGAACGGCTGCCACGCCGCGGCCAGTTCGCCCGAGGACGGCGGCAGCGGCGCCTCGTGGAACGCAAGGCCACGAATTGTCATCGCCTGTCCGCCCAGCTTCAGCACCACGTTGGGACACTTCGCCAATTCGCGCAGATCGCGCCGCCAGGAAGAGAATGTCTCCTCCGAATGCACGGCGTGCGGACCGATGCAGATCGGGCCACCGCAGTGGTTGGCGCAGATCGGCTGATCCGGAAACGCGCGCGCCAGGTCGATCACTTCGGGCAGCTGCGGGTGGTAGAACGAGCACTCGTAGCTCAGCCCATATCTGCCCAGCCGTCGTAGCCCGGTGCGGAACGCTGGATCCATCAGCAGGTGCTGCGGTGCCGGCGTTGCCGTGGTCTGCACGATCGCCGCATCCCAGCCGGCGCTCTGGCGGATGCCTTTGAACCGGCTGCCGCTGGCGGCGATGTGCGCCTCCAGCACCGCATCGATCGGCTCGCCCAGGCGGAAGTCGCAATAGCCGACGATGCCGTTGCACGCGCGCACCCCCGCGGCTTCGGCCTGCGTCGCTACAGCAGCAACATATTCGGTCTCGCCTACCGGCCGCAGTTCCGGCGGTCCTTCGCTGCGATAAGCGAAGCCGCACTGGATGAACACCGTCCCTCGCACATTGTGCCCCGATGCGAGATCAGCCCGCAGCTCGTCCAGCAGATAGCGTCCGTTGCGCTCCCACAGGTGATGGTGCGCATCAACGATCGGGAGCGCCGGGTCCAGAATGTCCTCGCGCAGCTTCGCCAGCCACGTCTCGTTCACGTGCGGATGTGGATAGGCCTGTGGCTCGCTCATGTCCGTTCCCTGCGGCTGCAAGGCTGTCAGTCTTCGCTCGCAATGCCAGTCGCGGCAATCTCACGCTCCGCCGCCGCGGCATCATCGCGAATCAGTTGCCACAGCTCCGCCTCGATCGCGGCCAAGTCGGGATCGGTCGTCGCGCGTCCTGCCAGCGGCCGGTCGATACGGCGGATCGCGCGCACCCTGCCCGGGCACCGGGATAGCACCACGATCTGCTGACCCAGCCGCACGGCTTCGGCAAGGTTGTGCGTGACATACACTGTGGTCGTGCGCGCGCGTTCGATCAGCGCCACGAACTCGTCCAGCAGCAGGCCACGGGTCTGCGCATCCAACGCCGACAGCGGCTCGTCCAGCAGCAGGCACGCCGGCCTCACCGCCAGCGCCCGCGCGATCCCGACGCGCTGACGCATACCGCCTGACAACTGCCGCGGCCACGCCGCCGCGAAATCGCTCAGGCCGGTCAGCGCCAGCACTTCATCAACCCGCACACTGCATGCGTCGCGCGGCAGCCGATCCTCCAGCGCCAGCGCAACGTTGCCGGCCACGGTGCGCCACGGCAGCAGTGCGAAATCCTGGAACACATAGGTGAAGGCGTTGAGGCAATCGTCCGCCACTTCGCCTTCGCAGCGCACTTCACCGACCGCTGGCTTCAGAAGCCCACCCATTATCCCGAGCAGCGTGGACTTGCCGCAACCCGAGGGGCCGATCAGCACCATGACCTGCCCCGGTTCAGCGGTCAGGCTGATGTCCTCGATCACCGACAGGCCGCCATACGCATGGCTCACGCCGCGAAGCACAAGCCGCAATCCGCCGGTCATCGCGTCGGCAGGAACCGCGTGTCGATCAGCGACTGCGGATCTGCATCGCCCTTCACAAGGCCCTGTGCGCGGAACCACTGCAGTTGCGCCACCACGTCCGCAACATCGAGCGCGCCACCCTCGTCGTAGTAACCCACACCGGCGAGGATCTTGTCGGGCGCCTCCGGATCGCCGGTGAAAACATACTTGCCGATCAGCGGAATGACGGCATCGGTCGCCGCATCCGCGATCGGCCTGCCCTGCACATCCAGCCGCAGAAACGCCGCGCGATAGTCCGCAACACCGCGCTGATAGGCGCGCGCGAAGCGATGCAGCAGATCCGCCTTCAGCTGCACCATCCGCGCCGTGGTGAACACCGCGGTGATCTGGTACGGCACAAGGTCGCCGACCCAGCCGATGACGTGCACCTGCCCTGCCGCTGCCAGTGGCTTCGCCATGGACGCGATCGCGATCGTCGCGTCCACCTGCCCACTGGCGACTGCCGCGACCATGTTGGCGATCTGCTGCACCGGACGCAGCGTCACGCTCGTTGCATCGAAATGTTCGGCCTCCGCGATGCGGCCCAGCATGTAGTGGAATGAGGAGCCGTATTGTGTGATGGCGAAGCTGTGGCCACCGAGTTTCGCCGGCGTGGTCAGACCGGCGGCATAGGCCTGCTTCGACACCAGTATGGCGGAACCCTCGTAGCCGCGCTGCTCGTGCAAGCCGCCGCCGATCACCTTCAGCGTGCCCTTCTCCGCGAGGTTGAAGAACCCGCCGGTCAGCGCGGTGATGCCGACATCGATGTCGCCGGAGACGGCTGCCGCCGCGATCGGCTGTGCCGCCTCGAAGAAGCGAAACGTCAGCTCGATGCCCTCGTCGCGAAAATAGCCGCGCTCCTGCGCGATGTAGAATGGCGCCGGCGACAGCGTGTGCAGCAGCCCAAGGCGCAGCGCATCGGCCGCACAGGCCGATCGCGCGGCCAGTGCAACGGCAAGCGAGAGGAACACCCTGCGGCTAATGCGAACCATCTCTTCGGTCACTCCGATGGCTCATTCGCGGCCGCCTGCAACGCGCGCACGCCGACGGCGGCGACAAGACCGGTCAGCAGGATGCCGATGACGCCGATCAACAATGATAGGAGCCGCGTGAACAGCCGCGTCGGCACCAGATCGCCGTAGCCGATGGTAAGTCCGGTGACGAAGGTGAAATACGCCGAACTGCCGAGTGGCCAGCGCTCGGTGATGCCGATGACCATGCCCAACGCAAGCTGGATCAGCAGCAGCGCCGACAGGATCGGCCAGATGACATGCAACTCGTGCAGCAGCGCGCGCAGGAACCGCCGCCGCAACTGCTTCGGTTGCAACGACTGCTCACGCATCGCGGCCATCATGCCGCGCGCAGCAACGGCCCGCTGCGACGCTCGGTGATCCGCTGGTTCAGCGAAATCACCAGCGCCACATAACTGAGACCGAGCGCCACGCCCGCGAGCCGTGTCCATACCCGGTCGTCGGCGTCCTGGTAGAATACCGAGAACCCCTCGCCCAACAGGATCGCCAGCACGTTGAGCGACTTCATCGCCATGCCGGCACCTGGCCCTCCCATCGCGACCCACGCCGCGAACGGCCATGCAGCGAGCAGCACCACGGTCGCCAGCACCGGCAGGCTGGGCGCCAGCCACAGCACCTCCCACACGATCACCGCGCTCGCACCACCCAAGCACGCCGCGACGAACCGGTCGCGGATGACACTGCCGGCGCTCTCGCCATCGGCGCGCAGCACGATGATGATGCCGACCATAACCGCGCCTGGCGCCGGCGGCTGCATTGTCGCGGTCAGGATCACCGCGACCAGCAGCGCCGCGGCGGCAACCAGTGGCGCAACGCTCGGGGGACGGAACGCAGGCGTGAACGGCACCCGATCCGGCAGCACGAGCCGCGTGGCCCAGTCGCAGAACGCCGCGATCGAGAAGTTCAGCCCGAACCAATAGGCGAGATCGCTGGCGAGTTCCGGCCCCTTGATCAGCGTCTGCGGCACGATCGCGAACACCAGCAGCAGCACCAGGCCGATCGTCGCCTTGTGCGGATCCGCGAGGATACGGAACCCGAGATAGAACACCCAGAGCCCGAACAGGCAGAACACCAGGGGTTCGTCTGCCAGGAACTGCAGCAAATAGCCGGCGACGGCGACCAGGAGCCAGGCGATGATCGGTAGCGCGACGAGTTGCGGCACGCGTGCGGCAGGCCCAGTCGCCAGCGATCCCGCGACCAGCGGCGCGATGAACGTGAGTTGCAGGTCGAGCCGCACGAGTTCAGCCAACACGAACGCCGCGGTGAAACAGAGCGCGATGCGCAGCCCGCGCCGCGCCTCAGAAGACATAGTCGGCGACCGATACCGCGGACAGCCAGGCGCGACCGAGCGGTGCCACGAACCCAGCCTTGTCGGTCACCACCACCACGTTGGCGCGCGAGCCGACGCGGAAGGTAGGGATCTCGTCCTGCTTCAACAGCTCGATACGGACCGGAATGCGCTGCACCTCGCGCAGCCACTGGCGACGCTGCGTGACATAGGGCAGCGGCCCGTCCAGCGCGGCGGCCACCGACTGCGACACGCCCGACGCCATGCTGCCAACCCGCCCATCGACGATGCGGCCCGGCTCAACATTGAACGTGATCAGCACCGGGTCGCCGATCCTGATGTTGCCCAGCGTGTTCTCCGGCAGGTTGGCGACGATCCAGCCCGCCTCGGTATCGACAATCGTCACGACGGTGTGACCGGCGGAGGCGAACTGCCCCGGGGCGAGCACCGTATTGGTCACCCGGCCGTCGATCGGCGCCTTCACGTCGGCGTCGTTGCGATCGATCAGCGCGCGCTGGTATTGCGCCAGCGCCAGCTTGATCTGCGGATTGTCCTGGTTGGTGGGACCAAGCCGCCGGCGCGCCTCCTCCAGGTTGGCGTCGGCCGCCTGCACGCCCGCCTCCGCCGTCAGCACCTTGGCGCGCGCGACGTCGGCCTGGGCACGCGACGCATCGTCGGTTCTGGCCAGCATCAGGATGCGCTGGGTCTGCGCCCGCTCATTGGTCAGCGTCGCATTGGCGTCGCTGACCTTTGCCGCCGCCACCTCGAGTGCCGCAGTGCTGGCGCCGACGCGCTGAACGGCATCGCTCAGGTTCGCTTCGGCCTGCTTCACCGCGGCATCGAACCGCTGCGGGTCGATGCGGAACAGCAGGTCGCCGACATGCACCGGCTGATTGTCGCGAACCGCAACCGAAATGATGGTGCCGGAGACATTCGGCGCCACGCCGACCACCGGCGCCTGCAACGTCGCCTCCGACGTGTACGGCGTCAGCCGGTCGAACAGCGTGTGCAGCACCAGCCCGAGCAGGAACAGAATAAGCAGGACAACGCTGACCGGAACGAAGCCGCGTCGCCTATGGACAGCAATAGTGCTCGACATCGTCGCTCCTCTGCATACGCAGCCAAAGCGTGGTCGAGCGAGTCTAGACCGCTACCTGCATCTCGCCCAGATAGGCTTCGCGGATCAGCGGGTTCTGCCGCAGTTCGGCGGCGCTGCCGGACAGCACCACCTGGCCTGTCTGCAGCACATAGGCACGATGCGCGATGGAGA
Organism: Acetobacteraceae bacterium; assembly: GCA_035701785.1. Taxonomy (GTDB): domain Bacteria; phylum Pseudomonadota; class Alphaproteobacteria; order Acetobacterales; family Acetobacteraceae; genus JAMXLO01. Next base: position 6,990 of record DASSRN010000098.1, read on the forward strand.
GAGCCATGTTGGCGTTCTGCTCCACCATGAAGATCGAGGTGCCCTGCCTGTTGATCTCCTGGATGATGTCGAACACCTGCTCGACGAAGATCGGCGCCAGCCCCATCGAGGGCTCATCCATGCACAGCAGCTTCGGCCGCGCCATCAGCGCACGACCCATCGCCACCATCTGCTGCTCGCCGCCCGATAGCGTGCCCGCGATCTGGTTGCGCCGCTCCTTCACGCGCGGGAACAGCGTATAGACACGCTCGAGGTCCTGATCGAATTCGGCGCCGCGGCGGCGAAGATAGGCGCCCATCTCCAGGTTCTCGAACACGGTCATCCGCGGGAAGAGCCGACGTGCCTCCAGCACCGGCGCGATGCCGCGGCGCACGCGTTCAGCGGTCGGCATGC
>DASSRN010000099.1:0-2227 GCA_035701785.1 Acetobacteraceae bacterium
GGTCCGGCGGCCAAGCAACTCGAGGACGCTCCGTCAGGCCGGATCCTCGACGTCGCCGATCGGCTGCGCGACTGGCAGGATACAGCGGACCTGGTCGCAGGCCCCGACCTGGTGATCAGCATTGACAGCGCGGTGGCGCACCTGGCCGGCGCACTCGGCAAGCCAGTTTGGCTACTCGATCGTTTCGACTCGGAATGGCGCTGGCTGCCGGGCCAAAATCGCACAGACAGCCCGTGGTATCCGTCGATGCGGATTTTCCGTCAGGTGACGCCAGGAGATTGGCAAGCGGTTATCGATGCAGTGCGGCGCGAACTGGCTGCTCTCGCCTCGACCGGGTAGCCGGGGCGACCTTTTCTGGTAGTGGCTCATTTGAGGTTCTTCCGCAACTTGCGTGCTGTGTGCTGGCATTTTTCGGTCACCGCCCTCACATGAGGGAGTTGTAGCTGTTATTGAAAGCCTGTCTTGTCCAAAAGCCTGTTGCCGCTCATCCCGGCCTGCCTTGTGGTCGACCAGATCCTGCATACCCCTGATCGGATCACCATCGTCACCAGCTCTCGTCAACAATCAGCGCCTTGCCCGACCTGTGCCATTGTTTCCGGGCGGGTCCACAGCCGTTATCAGCGTATGCTCCGCGATCTGCCGTGCCAGGGTCAGCCGGTGATGCTTTGCGTGCAGGCGCGCCGTTTCCGCTGTCTCAATCCGGCCTGCTCTCGACAGACCTTTGCCGAGCCTTTGGCCGATGCCGCCCAGCCCTTCGCACAACGGACCGAGCGGTTAGGCCAGCTCCAGTGTCATCTCGGCCTGGCACTGGGCGGCGAGGCCGGTATGCGTCTGGCCGAGAGGCTGGCCATGCCGACCAGTGCCGATACGCTATTGCGGTTGGTGGGCAGAGCCGACCGCCAGGCTGACCGGTCACCTGTTCCACGCGTCCTGGCGGTTGATGACTGGTCCTGGCGCCGGGGCCACCGGTATGGAACCATTCTGGTCGATCTGGAACGCAATGCGGTGGTCGATCTGCTGCCGGATCGCCAGGCTGACAGCCTCGCTGAATGGCTCCGTCAGCATCCTGGCATTGAGGTTGTCGCCCGCGACCGGGCCGGTGCCTACGCGGACGGCATCCGTCAGGGGGCACCGAACGCGGTTCAGGTGTGTGATCGGTGGCATCTGCTGCGTAATCTTGGTGATGCCGTTCAGGCCGTTGTTGGCCGTCACCATGCCGATATCCGGCGGGTGAGCCGACACATGGCGGAAGAGACGGCGGCGCTGGCCGCCAGCGTGCCCACAGCCGTGCCGGAACCGGTCAAACCAACCGCGGCCGAACGGCGCAGCCAAGCATCTCATGCACGGCGACAGGTGCGCTATGAGGAAGCTGCCCGATTGAAGGCCATAGGAGTGCCGCTCAAGCGCATCGCTGCCGCAGTTGGCGTTGAGCGCAAGACGGTGCGTCGTTGGCTGCGCGCTGGCAGCATCCCGCTGTGGCATCAACCACGGCGCATCGGCCTTCTTGGGCGCTACGCCGACCATCTGAACCGCCGCTGGAATGAGGGATGCCGCAATGCGGCGCAGCTATGGCGCGAGCTCGTCGCGCTCGGCTTTACCGGCCGCCCCGGCACTGTGCGCCACTGGGCCGGGCAGCGGCGCAAGGCCGAGCCACAGCCAAACGGCGTGAGCGCAGCCCCGGCTGAGACCAATCCGCCGCCAACGCCTCGGCAGATCGCACGGCTCTTGATGAGCGACGATGCGTTGCCCGTCGCCGAGCAGGGCCTTGTATCCCGCCTGCTGACGCAGGTGCCCAGCCTTGCCGACTGCATCGCAGCGGCCAAGAGGCTGAACCAGGTGCTGCGTCGCAAGAGCTATGAGAGTCTCGACGAGGTGCTCAATTCTGCCGCAGGCACCGCGCTGAAGGAGTTTGTTGCTGGCCTGCGACGGGATCTGAATGCGGTTCAGGCGGCCCTCGATCTGCCCTGGACGACCAGCCCTGCTGAGGGCCAGATCGGCAGGCTGAAAATGCTGACGCGAACCATGTATGGCCGCGCTGGCTTCAATCTTCTCCGCGCTCGCGTCCTACACGCTGCATGACACCAAAACAGCACGCAAGTTGCGGAAGAACCCAATTCTTATGAGCGCTGAGGGGTGCGGGCCTCGACCAGCCTTGCCCGCCTCTGGCGCGACCAGGGCAAGCGCGCGGAAGCCCGTGATCTGCTCGCGCCGATCTATGGCTGGTTCA
>DASSRN010000100.1:0-3044 GCA_035701785.1 Acetobacteraceae bacterium
TTGTGGCCATGTCCGACAAAGGCCTAGTAATGTTGGAATTCAGCCCACACTGCTCCGCAACTGAGGAGGCATTGCGCGACCGCTTCCCGGAGGCCAATGTTGTCGGTAGCCCGGCGGAACTGGCCGATGTCCTCAACAAGATACAGCGGTCGATTGAAGAGCCGGGTTTCGATCCGTGCGTTCCGCTTGATTTGCGTGGGACGCCCTACGAAGTCGAAGTCTGGTCGATGCTGCGCGCAATACCCGTAGGCGAAACGACGACCTACGGCGCTCTGGCGGCCAAGCTGGGCACTCGCGACCCGCGGGGGGTGACCGAGGCGATCGCCGGCAATCCTGTTGCAGTTCTGGTGCCGTGCCATCGTGTCATCAAGAAGGACGGCTCGATCTCCGGCTACCGTTGGGGCTTCAAGCGCAAGCGGGAACTGCTGGCCCGCGAACGACGCTCTCTGGATCTCCAATCGGTTTGAGAGCGCTTCGCGAAAACTGGATGCTTCATCTGGATGCCAAGACGACGGGGCCGCTTGGGCGCGGTGCCGATCCCCCTGACCCCAGCCTTGCCACGGGGTTTCTCCTACCGCAGTATCAACCCAGCACCACATCCACCAGCCGCCTGAACGGCGCGCGTAGCAATCGGCCGCGTTCCACCGACTCTGTCGCATGCGCCATGGACGACAAAACCGGCAACAGATTCCAGTCCGGCGATCCCGGAAACAACGACGGCGAACAGACGCTGTCCGGACGCGAAATCCTGATGATTCTCGCAGTCATCGCGCTCGTTTGCGTGGGCGGCTATTTCTTCCTCATGAAGCTGATCGCCGTGTCTCGGCAGGAGGATTGCTTCCTGGCCCAGCGCAAGAATTGCGTGCAAACCGAGCCGTTCGGGCGTTGAAGCATTTCGCCCGCAGGCGCGGACACAGCCGCGCTATCCCGCTTTGCTTTTCCCCGCCCCCAGCCCGAGCAGCGCACACGCGATCGCAAGCACCATCATAGCGAACAGCGCCAGCGACCAGTGCACGCCGATCAGGCTGCCGACAAGTCCGACAGTCACGCCGGAGAAGGCGCGCAGGCCCAGGCTTGCCATGTTGTAGAGGCCGATCACGCGGCCGCGGATCTCGGTCGGAGCGTTGAGTTGCACCAGCGTCTGGGCCATGGAGTTGAACGCCAGCTCGAAGAAACCGGCGGTGAACAGGAGCACCAACGCGAGCGGGTAGACAGTAGACAGCGCAAAGCCTGTCAGGGCGCAGGCCCACACCATCGCCAGGATGATCGCGGTGCGCGGGGTCGCCACCATGATCGCGCGACTTTCCAGCAGCACGCCGGCCAGCATGGCGCCGGCTGCATCGGCCGCGAGCAGCATGCTGTAGGCGACGCCGGGGTCGCCGTGCCCGAGGTCCAGGGCAAAGCCCGGCATCTGTGCGTTGTAGGCGTTGCCGACGAAGAACGCGTAAGCGCCGCCGAGCACGGTCATGGTGAGGATGACCTTGTGGCCGGTGATGTCGCGGATCGTCTGCACGATGTCGGCGAGGCCGCGAACCGCGCGCCTTGGCGGCGGCGCGCCCATGCGAAATTTCGGCCCGTAGGGTGCGTTCACCAGCCACAGCACGAGCGGCAGGTAGAACACGGTGTTGACCAGGATGCCGAGCGCGGGACCAAGCGCCAGCAATATCGCGCCGCCCACCGCCGGTCCGACCAGGATGCCGATGTAGCGCGCGGTCGCATTGAGGCGCACCGCGCTCGGCAGGTCGGCGGGGCCGACGATGTCGTAAAGCAGCAGCTGGTTTGGCGACGTCCACAGCACGCCGGCGCAGCCGTGGATGACCAGCAGCACCATGGCGTGCCACATCTGCAGCGTGTCGGTAATGAAGAACCAGCCCCAACCCAGGGATGCGACGATGAACAGCGCCATCCCGCACTGGATGATGCGCCGCGGATCGAACCGGTCGGCAAGCGCGCCCGCCGCGACCGAGAACATGAGGAACGGCAGCCAGTGGGACACCACAGCAAAGCCGGCAAGGGCCGGCGATTCGAATTTTCGGAACACCACCCAGTAGCTGATGACGTGCTCGATGTTGTCGGCCATCATCGCCACAATGAAGGTGAAGAACTGGGCGCGAAAGCCGGCGTGCCGCATCGCCGCAAACGACGGCCTGGCCGGCGCCTTCGCGGCAGCCCGGTCGGGGGTGTTCACCTGCATATCTTTACCTTCGAATGACCTTGCCGCCCGGCACCCTTACCACCCGGAACACCGCCACGATCTCCTGGCGGCTGCACGGCTTCGCCCCCAGCACCAGCGCGCGGGAGCGCTCGAAGCCGGTAAGGTCGTAATGGGGCGCGCTGGTCTTTGGCGGCCCCTGGTAGGAAGCAGGTGAAATGCCGAGCTGCCGCGCAAAGCGGTGCAACTCGTCAATATCATCCGCCAGCAGGTGGCACCATTTGAGTCCCTGCCAGTTCCAGATGGCGTCGTCGACATAGACCATGAGGCCTTGTCGCGGAATTGCAGAGTTGGAGCAAGGCCCCTCAGCCCATGCTACCCATGCGCGGGAAGCGGCCGGAACCAGCTGACGGCCGCGGTTCGTCACGCACCGCTGGCGCGGAACACGGTGCGCGGCAGACCCTCGATGGCGGGTTCGAAGCGGCCCGTCGACGGATCGCGCACCAACAGGTGGCCCGTGGCGATTCCAAAGTAGGCGCCGTGGAGCGTGAGGGTGCCTTGGTCGACCCGTATGCGCACCCAGGGGAACGTCATCAGGTTGCTCAGGCTCAGATTGATGGAGGCGAATTCGAGCCGGCGCAGATATTCGTCCGTGCCGGGCGGCCCGAGGCTTTCGGCCGCCGGGGCGATCTGCGACATCCAGCGGCCGATGAAGTCCCCGGGCGACAGCGGCTTCTGCTTGTCCGCGAAGGCGCGGATGCCGCCGCACAGGGCGTGGCCGAGGACGACGATATGCCTGACGCCCAGTGCCTGGACGCCGAACTCAAGCGCGGCGCTGGTGCCGTGCTGGGAATCGCGGCTGTGGTCGGAATCGTATGATGGTACCAGATTG
>DASSRN010000101.1:0-20590 GCA_035701785.1 Acetobacteraceae bacterium
GGTCATCGTCGTCCCGGAGGACGACTTCATCGGCTTTGTGGACAGCAACAGCCGCACCACGCTCGCGATGTCGCTCGCGGTGGTAGCGGTGGCAATGATATTGGCGGCGCTTCTGGTACGGCAGGGCCTGCGCGGCGATCGCATGCTCCGCGCCATGTTGCAGCTCGGTCACTCGGCCAGACGGCAAACCGCCGCCTTCGCAACCCTGGTGACCGACCGAACGCTGTTCGACCCGAGAGAAGAGGCGCCACCGCACGCGTTGACCGAGACATTGGTCGAGATCGCTGACGCGCGCCGCGCAAGCCTGTGGCGGCTGATACAGGGTGGCCAGGCGATGCGTTGCGAGGACAGCTATGACCGCGACAGCAACGGGCATGTCAACGGACTGGAACTGTCGCGCAGTGAGGCACCGCGGTTTTTCGCCCGGCTTGCTGCCGGGGAGGAGATCGAGAGCGAAGACGCCGGCCGGGGACCGCACACAGGCGAAGTGTACCGGATCATGATGCAGCCGCTTGGCAGCCACAGTCTGCTGGCAGTTCCGGTGCGGCACGAGGCAAAGGTGGTTGGCGCGGTCTGGTTGGAGGATGCCCGGGCAGTCGGCAGCGCCCGCGACTTCGTGCGGGCGGTCGCCAACATGGCGGCCGCGCGCCTCCGCATTGCTGAGCCCGTCGCTCGGTTCTCGCAAGCCGCGGTGCACGTCGCCACTCGCCCCGTCTCGGCGGAAGAGCGCAACTGGTCCACCGAGCTTGCCCCGGATCGTATCGCTGCGGACGACAGCGCTTCGGTCGCCGTAATGGTGTTGCAGCTCAGCGATCCCGCGGCGTGCGAGTACCGCCTGGACGGATCGGGTGCGATCCTGGCGGACAGCCTGGTATCAGAATTGCAGCGCCTCGCGGCGGAACGCGACATAGCCTATCTCAAGATGCTGGGTCATGACATCGTGGCAGCGGCAAGTTGCGGGAGAACGGATGTCGGCGTGATGCAGCGGCTCGCCGACACCGCACTCGCGGCGCGCGACATGTGCGCGCAACTGTTCGAGGATGCCGGCCTGCCGCCCGCCTTTCGCATCGGCATCGAGTGCGGCAGCGCGGGTGCGGTCCAGGTCGGCCGCGAGCCACGGCTGTTCAACCTGTGGGGCGAGGCGGTGCGGACTGCCTCTGCGATGGCGGCGTCGGTCATGCCAGGTGCCATACAGGTGACGGAATCGGTGCACCGCATGCTCACCAGCGACTTCCTGTTCCGGCCGCGCGGCAGCTTCTACGTGCCGCGCGTGGGTGCGGTGCAAACCTTCATCCTGGCGAGCCGGTTATGAGTATCACGCTGGACGAGCCGTCGCGTATCAGGAGGGTGCTGGCGACAATCGGCGCGGGGACGCGTCGGCGTGGGGCCTTCGTGCTGCAATTTGCAGCGCTGTGCTGGGGCGTGATTGCAGAGTCGGTCCGCCCATCGTCATGGCGCCGGACAGTGCGCGCCGAGTTCTGGCGAGCCTTGCGACAGGCCGCGGCCGGTGGGCTGTCGGCGACGTTGTTCACCGCGGTGCTGGTGGGCCTGGTCATGGTCTCGCAGGCGCTGTACTGGCTGGGCGGTGCCGGTGAAGAGGCGCTGCTCGGCTCCGTGCTTGTCACCGTCCTGGTGCGGGAGGTGACGCCGCTGCTGATCGGGCTGATCGTGCTGGGCCGCAGCGGCACCGTTGCGGTCGCCGAAATCGGCGCACTGCAACTCGGCGGACAAGCGCACGCGCTGGGAGCGCTTGGCGTGGATGCATTTGCATGGCTCATTCTACCACGCGCCATTGCTCTGTCGCTCGCATGCTTCACACTCGGCACAATCTTCGTTGTGGTTGCCCTGACCATAGGCTTCGCCGTCGGCAGCCTGCTCGGCGCGGTGCACATATCGCTGTGGCTGTTCTTCGACGACGTGCTGGCGGCGATGAAGGCGGCCGACTTCGCGATGTTTCCCGCCAAGATGCTGACGATCGGTTTGTCGGTGGCGGTCGTGGGGTGCCTGACAGGACTGAGTGCGGCTCCCGGCGAGAGGCTGGCGGATCTGCTGCCGCGTGGCTTCGTGCGTGGCGTGCTGGTGATCATGATCATCAGTCTTGTGCTGAGTCTGGCCGCCTAGCCGTGCCCGACCTGCGCCCCGTGCTCGAGCTGGTGGACGCCGAACCAAGGGCCCTGCCCGGGACTGCCGTGCACGTTGCGCTGTCGCTGGCGATCCGGCCTGGCGAGTTCGTCATGGTGCAATGTGGTGACGCAGCCCAGGCGGCGAGCTTTGCCGATATCTGCTGCGGTCTGTGGCCGCTCTCGCGAGGCATCGTGCGGTTCTTCGGCCGCGACTGGACCGCGTTGCCCGATGCCTATGTTGCTGCGCTGCGCGGGCGGATCGGACGTGTGTTCGGCGATGGCGGATGGATCGACTTCCTTGATATGGAGGCGAACATCCTGCTGCCGCAGCTACATCATACACGCGAGGATATTGCCGAGTTGCGCGTCGTGGCGGCTGAGCTGGGTTGCGCGTTCGGCCTGCCAGGGTTGCCATCCTGCAAGCGCAGCGAGCTGTCGGCCGCCGACCTTGCCGGTGCTGCCTTCATCCGCGCGTTCCTTGGCGAGCCGCTGCTGGTCATCCTGGAGAGCCCGCTACAGGGGCGTACTGCCGAGTTCTCGGTCCCCCTGCTCACTGCGATCGCGCGCGCCCGCGACCATGACGCTGCGGTGCTCTGGCTGACCGTCGGCGATGCGGTGTGGTCGGATCGGCTGACGCCGGCCACCGCGCGGCTGCGGCTGACGGAACGTGGTCTGGCGATGGTGCGGCGGTTTGCATGATCCGGCTGCGACACAGCGACGAATGGGTCGGCCTGCTGGTGGTCGGCGCGTTCGTCCTGTTCATCGGCGCGGTGCTTGAAGTGGGATTGCTGCGCGACTGGTTCCGGCCAACGGCAACGCTGCGCATCGTGCTGCCGGCAGCGGGGGTGAGCGGGCTGGCGGCGGGCGCCGATGTCGAGGTGCTGGGTATCCGTGCCGGTGTGGTGCGTCGCCTGGTGATCCAGCCAGACCAGCAGATGTACGCGGAGGCAGCGATCGACGAGCAGGCACAGGCGTTCATCCGGCGCGACAGCCAGGCGGTCATCCGCCGGCGCTTCGGCATTGCCGGGGCAGCGTATATCGACATCTCGCACGGCACCGGGACGCATATGGACTGGCACTACGCCGTGATTGACGCCACGACGGAGCGTGCGCCGACTGAAAGCGTGGGTGCGGTGCTGGACGAGGTGAGGGCGAAGGTGTTTCCGATCCTCGATGAGACGCATCGCACCATCGCGACGCTGGCGACGATCGCCGAGCGGATCGAGAAAGGCGAGGGATCGGTCGGCCGCCTGGTGAGCGATGACACGGCGGAGCGCGGGATCGAGCGCTCGATCGCCGGGCTGAACGCCGCGGTCGACGACATCAAGGCGACGACGGCGGAGACGCGTTCGCTCGCTGCCAGGCTCAATGCGAGCGATGATGGCGTGCCGGCGCTGCTGCGTCGGATCAATACGCTGCTGGCGAACATGCAGACCGTGACGCGCGATATCGCCCAGACCACGCCGCGGTTCCCGAAGATTGCCCGCAATGCCGAGGGCGCGACTGCCGACCTGCCGGCGCTGTTGACGCAGACGCAGATCGCAACGGCGGAGCTGGAGAAGCTGCTGACCCAGATGCGCGGGATGTGGCTGCTCGGTGGTGGCGGTACGGCGACATCGCCCGAAGTGCGCCGCCTGCCGACGAACAGCATCCAGCCATGAAGTGCGCCGCCGTCGGGTTGCTGTGCGCGCTGTGCGCCTGTTCGTCCTCGCGCGACCCGGCACCGCCGTCGGATGGGCAGATGGCGCAGGCGGGACGGGCTGGCGACATGGCTCTGACGCTGAACCGGCCGCAGGAGGCGATGCAGCAGTATCGCAACGCGCTGCAGCGCGCGGAGATGCGCGACGATCTGCCGGCGATCAGCGACTACAGCTACAACCTTGCTGTCGCCGAGCTTGCTGCCAACGATCCGGCGGCAGCGCTGAAGACGCTGCGCGAGCTGCGGGCGGAACTGGCGCGCCGCAGCGCTGGGGGTTTCGTGGCGCTCGACCTGCTGGAGGCCACGGCGTTGTACCGGACCGGGGCGCGTTCCCAGGCGGCAACGCTCGCGCAGGCGATCGAGCGAGCCGGCGTCCAGCCCGAAGCGGGGCAGGCGGCGTTCCTGCTGGGACTGATCGCCGATGACCAGGATGATCCGGCGGGCCTGGCCGCGGCTGCGCAGAGGCTGGGGCGCCCTGCAACTGATGCCGGTCGGGCTGATGCGCTGGAACTGTCGGCGAGGCTGGCGCGCCGGCAGGGCGATGGGACCGCAGCCGAGCGTTCCGCGGAGGAGGCGGCAGCGATTCGGCGGGAGCTGCGCGACTATCGCGGCATCGCGCGGGCCCTGTCGGTCGCGGCGACCGCGGCGCAGCAGGCGGGGGCGACATCGGCCGCGGCCTCATTCTATCTGCGCGCCGGCCGCAGTGCTGCGGTGCAGGGCGACAGGCAGGCGGCCCGGCAGTGGCTGCAGCGCGCAGTGTCTCTGTCGCATGATCCGGATCTCCGCACCGCCGCGAAGGAATCACTGGCAGGGCTTGACCTGAAGTGAAGCGACGTGTCCGAACGCGAACTGCAACAGGGGGAGATGCATGGTGCAGAGGATTGGCAGAGGCGCTGCCGCGGCAGCGTGGTTTGGTGTGGCCATTGTCGTGTCTGCGGCCCCTGCGGGCGCGCTGTCCACCTGCCAGGGCAGCTACGCTGCGACCTCGATCCTGCCTCTGCCCGGCAAGCCGCAGGTCGATCTCGACGTGCGGGACCGATCGCCGCGCAACGTCAGGCTGGCCGAACGCTTCCTGGCCGGTGTGCGAGAGGTCGGGGTCGCGGTCGGCGGAGGCCAGCCGAATGTGCTGCTCCATGTCAGCACATCGCAACTCGGCGGCACCGCATCCCGGGCCAGCCGGGGCCTGGAGACCAACTATCCGGAACTGACCGGCCTCCAGGGCGGCAGCCAGGGTTCGATGCAGGCGCTGCCTTCTACCTCGGTTGGGCCGCGTACTGCGACGCAGCAGCCATTGCTGTCGCTACGCATCGATGCGACGGCGGGAAGCGACGCGCGGATTGCCTGGATCGCCTCCATCCAGTGCCGGATGACAGGATCGGACGAAGGTCGGCTGGCGCAGGAACTCGGTCGGGTCATCGGTAGTTCGCTTGGTCAGCGCGTTGAGCGGCGGCCGCTTTGATCCGTCGTTTCCATTGACAGTCCCGTGACCCGCAGCTAACCCGCCGCGCCACGCCAAACAGGGGAGAATCGCGCATGGCGGTTCACGCCTTCATATTCCCCGGCCAGGGCAGCCAGGCTGTCGGCATGGGGCGCGACCTGGCCGGCGCCTTCCCGGCTGCCCGGGAAGTGTTCGAGGAGGTGGACGAGACCCTCCGCCAGAACCTGTCCCGGCTGATGTTCGAGGGACCTGGCGACGAGCTGGTCCTGACGGAAAACACCCAGCCCGCGCTGATGGCGCATTCGCTGGCGGTGCTGCGCGTGCTGGAGCGGGAAGGTGGGTTCGCGCTGCGCGACAAGGCGGTGGTGGTGGCCGGGCACTCGCTGGGCGAGTACTCCGCGTTGGCCGCGGCCGGCAGCTTCTCGGTCGCAGACGCGGCGCGGCTGCTCAAGCTGCGCGGGCAGAGCATGCAGAAGGCAGTGCCGGCCGGCGAGGGTGCCATGGCTGCGCTGCTGGGCGCCGACATGAAGCAGGCGGAGGCGATCTGCGCGGATGCCGCGCCGGTGCCGTTGACCGAGCCGGTGCAGCGTGAGGTGATCGAGCCGGCGAACGACAATGGCGCGGGCCAGGTCGTGGTCTCCGGCCATCGCGGCGCTGTGGAGCGGGCGGTGGCGCTCGCGCCGGCGCAGGGCGTGCGACGGGCGATGCTGCTGCCGGTCTCCGCGCCGTTCCACTGCGCGCTGATGGCGCCGGCGGCGGACGCCATGGCCGAGGCGCTGGAGAAGACGCCGCCGCGCCCGCCGATCGTGCCGCTGATCGCCAACGTCTCGGCCGCCAAGGCGACCGACCCGACCGGCATCCGTGACCTGCTGGTGAAGCAGGTCACCGCGATGGTGCGCTGGCGCGAATGCGTGAATGCCATGGTCGAGCTTGGTGTGGACAGCTTTGTCGAGCTTGGCGCTGGCAAGGTGCTGTCAGGGCTGGTCCGCCGGATCGCGCCGGACGCTGCGACGGCCTCTGCCGCGACCCCGGCAGAGCTCGAAGCGCTGCTGAAGGTGCTGTGACGATGTTCCGGCTCGACGGCAAAGCCGCGCTGGTCACCGGCGCGTCTGGCGGCATCGGCGCGGCGATCGCCCACATTCTGCACGCCCAGGGCGCCGCCGTGGCGCTGTCCGGGACCAGGCGCGGCGCACTCGAGGCGCTGGCTGCCGAACTCGGCGAGCGCGCCTTCGTCTGTCCGGCCGACCTGAGCGATGCCGCTGCCGCTGATGCGCTGGTCGAGGCCGCCGAAGCGGCGGCCGGCCCGTTGGCGATCCTGGTCAACAACGCCGGGCTGACCCGCGATGGCCTGGCGCTGCGCATGGGCGATGCCGACTGGCAGACGGTGCTGGATGTGGACCTCGCTGCCCCGTTCCGCCTGGCTCGGGCGGGGCTGCGGGGAATGCTGCGGCGCCGCGCAGGGCGGGTCGTCAACATCTCCTCCATCGTCGGCGCGACCGGCAATGCCGGCCAGGCCAACTATGCGGCGGCCAAGGCGGGGCTGATCGGCATGACCAAGGCGCTGGCGCAGGAGGTGGCGTCACGCGGAATCACGGTGAACGCGGTCGCGCCGGGCTTCGTTACCACCGCGATGACCGATAAGCTGACCGAACAGCAACGCACGAAGCTGACCGAAGCCATCCCGCTCGGACGGATCGGGCGGCCGGAGGACGTGGCCGCCGCTGTGCTGTATCTGGCCTCGGACGAAGCTGCCTGGGTCACCGGCGCGACGCTGCATGTGAACGGCGGAATGGCGATGATCTGACCGGGGCGGCTGGTTGGCGCACCCTCGGAAACCATGCTAAGCGCGCGAAGACCTCGTCCGGCGCGGCAATGCGCGATTCAAGTCACCGGGCGCCCTTGAGGAGGAGTTGCACAGCCGATGAGCGAAATTGGGGACAAGGTTAAGAAAATCGTGGTCGAGCACCTGGGGGTCGAGGAAGCCAAGGTGACGCCCGAAGCATCGTTCATCGACGATCTTGGCGCCGACAGCCTGGATACGGTCGAACTGGTGATGGCTTTCGAAGAGGCGTTCGGGGTGGAGATCCCCGAGGACGCCGCCGAGAAGATCAGCACTGTGAAAGATGCGATCGAATACATCGAGAAGCAGAAGGCCGCCTGAGCGGTCCCGCCGGGAGGGTCCAGTATTGACGCGGCGTGTTGTGGTGACGGGCATGGGGATTGCCTGTCCCCTGGGGCTCGGTGTCGAGCATGTGTGGCAGCGGCTGATCAACAGCGAATCGGGCATCGGCGCCATCCAGGCGTTCGACACCAAGGACCTGCCCTGCAAGGTGGCGGGCCAGGTGCCGACGGGCGTGAAGGCCGATCACGGCCTGGACGTGTCCGAATGGATTCCGGTCAAAGACATCAAGAAGATGGACCGCTTCATCCATCTCGGTCTGGTGGCGGCGACCGAGGCGGTGGAGGATTCCGGCTGGCAGCCGGAAACCGAGGACGATCGCAACGCCACGGGCGTGATGATCGGCTCCGGCATCGGCGGCCTGCAGACCATATTCGAAGCATCCATCCAGGTGCATGAGGGACGCGCGCGCCGGCTGTCGCCGTTCTTCATCCCGTCGGCGCTGATCAACCTCGCGTCGGGCCATGTCTCGATCAAGTATGGCCTCAAGGGTCCCAACCATTCGGCGGTGACCGCCTGCGCCACCGGCGTCCACGCGGTTGGCGACGCGTCGCGGCTGATCATGCTGGGCGACGCGGATGTGATGGTCGCCGGCGGGGCGGAGGCGGCGGTATGCGAGTTGGGGATCGCCGGGTTCTGCGCGTCGCGCGCGCTGTCCACTGGCTTCAACGACCAACCGGTCAAGGCGTCGCGGCCGTGGGACAAGGACCGCGACGGCTTCGTGATGGGCGAAGGCGCCGGCGTGCTGGTGCTGGAGGAATACGAGCACGCCAGGCGGCGCGGCGCAAAGATCTACGCCGAGGTGGCCGGCTACGGTATGTCGGGCGACGCCTACCACATCACTGCGCCGGCCGAAGGGCACGACGGCGCGGTGCGTTCTATGCGGGCGGCGCTGCGCAACGGGCGGATCACGCCGGAACAGATCCAGTACGTGAACGCGCACGGCACCTCCACCCCACTGGGCGACGATCTGGAACTGGAGGCAGTTGAACTGGTGTTCGGTGACGCGGCGAAGCGCGTGGCGATGTCGTCCACCAAATCGGCGACCGGCCACCTGTTGGGAGCCGCAGGCGCGGTGGAGGCGATCTTCTCGATCCTGGCGGTGCGCGACAACGTCGCGCCACCGACGCTGAACCTGGACGAGCCGAGCCGCGAGAGCGTGATCGATCGCGTTGCGCGGACGGCGCAGGAACGGCGGATCGACTATGCGCTGTCCAACAGCTTCGGCTTCGGCGGCACCAACGCCTCGATCATCTTCCGGTCCGCTGCCTGACCGGGATCGGCCGGGTCGCAGATCGGCCTTTGACCAACGTCGCGGGTTTACGTCATCCTGCCCGCATGCAGGCAGCGCTTGACGCCATCCTGAGGCGTATCATCACCCTTGGCCGTCTGACGGTGCGCTGGCCCGACGGACGCCTGACCGCTTACGCCGGACCGCCGGGTTCGGGCCCTGAGGCCAGCCTCACATTGCGAGATCCGGCAACTGTGCGGCGTCTGCTGCTCAATCCCGCGCTGTACGCGGGCGAGGCGTACATGGATGGCGGGCTGGTGCCAGGTCAGGGCGGCATCTACCAGACGCTGGATCTGCTGTCGGCGAACATGATGGCCAACGCGGACGGCCATCCGATTGCCCGGTTGCGTGGCGTGCTCCGCCAACTGAAGCGGCGCATCGATCAATACAATCCGGCATATCGTGCGCAGCGAAACGTGGCGCATCACTACGACCTGAACGGCCGGCTGTACAGCCTGTTCCTTGATCGCGACCGGCAATACTCGTGCGCGTACTTCCCGCGCGGCGACGAGACGCTGGAAGAGGCGCAGATCGCCAAGAAGCGGCACATCGCGGCGAAGCTGTGCCTCGACCGGCCTGACCTGACCGTGCTCGACATCGGTTGCGGCTGGGGTGGACTGGCGCTGACGCTGGCGCGCGACTACGGCGCGCGGGTCGTGGGGGTGACGCTGTCCACCGAACAGCTCACGGAAGCGCGCGCCCGCGCCGCGGGTGAGGGGCTGGAGGATCGGGTGGCGTTCGAGCTGCTCGACTATCGCGCGGTCGGTCGAACGTTCGACCGCATCGTCTCGGTTGGCATGTTCGAGCATGTCGGGGTGGGGTACTATCAGGAGTTCTTCGACGCCGTCGCACGCTGCCTGAACCCTGACGGCATTGCCCTGCTGCATGCGATCGGCCGCAGCGACGGGCCGGGATTCACCAACCCGTGGATCGCCAAGTACATCTTCCCTGGCGGCTATTGCCCCGCGCTGTCGGAAGTGCTGCCGCCGCTGGAGAAGAGTCGCCTGATTGCCACCGACATCGAGGTGCTGCGGCTGCACTACGCCGAGACGCTGCGCCACTGGCGCCGCCGCTTCACCGCAAACCGCGACACCATCGCCTCGCTGTACGACGAGAGGTTCTGCCGCATGTTCGAGTTCTATCTGTGCGGTTCCGAGATCGCGTTCCGTCGTGAAGGGCACATGGTGTTCCAGATCCAGCTCGCGCATCGTCAGGCCGCGGTGCCGTTGACGCGGGACTACATCGCGGCATCCGAAGCGGCGGCGGAACCGCAGCTTTCCCGTGTTATGACCAAGGGCGATCACTGATGATCAAGCATGCCTTGCCGGCGCTCGCCGTCGGATTCGCTCTGACAGCGTGCGGCGAGCCGTCGAGTGTACAGACACTGCAGGATCGGGTAGCCACCACCGTGTCGCCGGCCAACACCTGCAACAGCCAGGCAAGCGTCGAATACCTGCCCAACGGGGCTCGGATCCGATTCCCTGATTCGCTGTTCCTCCCGGCGCGCGGCGACCTCACAGAATGCGGCCACTATGCGCTTGCCAGCGTGACGCAAGCGATGCTGGACCCGAGCATCATGCAGGTGATTGTCGAAACCGATGATAGCGGCGGCCCGGGGACGACGCTGTCGCTGCGGCGCGCGGAGGCGGTGAGGACGCTGCTGACAGATGTCGGCTTTGTACCATACCAGCCGCCCGTCGTGGTGCAGGCTGCACCGGTCCCCTCGCAGGGGGGGCTGGGCGTCGTTTTGCAGGTCGCCGCGAACAACTGAGCGCAGCGACAGAAGGAGGGCGAGATGACCGAGGCAGTCGGTACGGGCGTGCGTGAGCTGGAGAAGATCACTATCCGGTCCGACACGCGCGACGTGCTTGCACACGCCGCCAAGGACGCGCGCCGGCTGGCCGACTACTTCATCGTCGATATCGACGCGCACGTGACGGAGACCGCGTTCTGGTCCGAGATCACCGACCGCATCGACAACGACTATCTGCGGTACGCGGCGAAGTCGTTCCGCGACCGTGGCGGCTCGCCGCCGGGGCTGCTGAACGCCCAGCCTGGTATGCTTTATCAGGACATGTTCGGCCGTATCCCGCACCAGCAGCAGCAGGCTGAGGCGGTGGCCGGCGACGGCACGCATCGCCAGGTCGAGCTGGTGCGGCGTGCCATGGACAGCATGGGCATCGACTACACGGTGGCGTTCCCGACGCCGATGCTGCTGCTGGGGATGCACCCGCAGGCCGAGGTCGAGGTGGCGCTGGGGAGGGCGTTCAATCGCTGGCTGGTGGAAGAGCTCCTGCCGCGCGAACCGCGCATCAAAGCGATGATGTACCTGCCGTTCAACGATCCCGATTCGTGCGTGGAGGTCGTCGAGGAGTTCGCCGACCAGCCGGGCGTGATCGGCTTCACCGTGGTGTCCACCCGCTATAAGCCGGTGCACCACAACAGCTACATGCGGCTCTATGCCGCGTTGCAGGCGTGCGGCAAGCCGCTGGCGTTCCATTCCGGCTTCCACTGGGGCGACGAATCGATGAAGCAGGTGAACCGCTTCATCTCGATGCATGCGATCTCGTTCTGCTACTTCAACATGATCCATCTGACCAACTGGATCATCAACGGGCTGCCGGAGCGCTTCCCGCAGCTGAAGGTCATCTGGGTCGAGAGCGGCCTCGCCTGGCTGCCGTTCATGATGCAGCGGCTCGATTCAGAATACATGATGCGCACCTCGGAGGCGCCATTGCTGAAGCGGCGGCCCAGCGAATACGTGCGCGACATGTACTTCACCAGCCAGCCGCTGGAGACCAGCAACCTGAAGCTGACCCAGGCAACGATGGAGGCGATCAACGCCGAGAGCCAGCTATTGTTCGCCTCTGATTGGCCGCATTGGGATTTCGATCCGCCGATTTCCATCACCAACCTGCCGTTCCTGACCGAGCAGGCAAAGCGCGCCATTCTGGGGCTGAACGCGGCGCGCCTGTTCGGGCTCGAGGTGCCACACCACAAGCTGGCGAAGGCGGCGGAGCCGGCGTTGGCCGGCTGAGCCGATGCGGCCGCTGGAGGACATCGCTGCGGAGTTCTGCCGGTCGGTCACCGCCGTGCTACAGAGCGGCGAGACCGACGCGATTCCCACGGATGCGCTGCGCCACGTGCTGACCGTGGCGGTCAAGGCCTACGCCGCCAAGGCCGAAGCTGCGCCGGAGCTTGCGCCATTCGAGGCGGACGCGGTGACAGCGACCGAGACCGTCGTCACCGCCTGCGCCATGATCCGCGCGGCTGATCTCAACCTGTTCGACATCGCCATGTGGTTCCAGCGCCCGGTCGGTGGGTCGCAGACAAGGAGCAGCGAATGACCGAGGTCATGGTCGGTCCGAGCCACGATCTCGCCGATGGCGACTACCGCATCGTTGCCGTCGGCGCGCTAGAGGTCGGCATCTTCCGGTTGGGAGATCGCATCGTCGCCTACGAGAACCGCTGCCCGCATTACGGCGGGCCGGTTTGCCAGGGCCGGCTGTTCAACCGGGTCGAAGAGATCGTGATGCCGGACCAGACCAGCCGCGGGCTGCGCTTCACCAAGGACATGCATGTCGTGTGTCCGTGGCACGGTTACGAGTTCAGCCTGGAAACGGGGCGGCATCCCGGCGATCCGCGTGTCCGGCTGCGGCCGATCCCGGTGCGCGTCGCCAACGATGCGATCTACATCGACGCGCCCGACTGAAGCTTCATCCTACCGCGCACTGCTTGCCACGCCGGAAGTCGGCGTCCTGCTGCTGGTTACGCTGCTGTCGCGGCTGGCGGGACGCATGTTCGGCCTGTCGATCGTGCTGTATGCGCTGTTGCGGACGGGATCGCCGGTGTTGGCGGGATGGCTGGCCTTCGCTGCTGTCGCGCCCGGGCTCGTGGTCAGCCCACTGGCCGGCGCGCTGATCGACCGCGTCGGCTCGGCCTGGGCGATCACCGTGGATATGGCGGCAAGCGCGGCCTGTGTGCTTGCACTGATTGCGCTCGATCGGCTGGGCTGGGCGGCACCGCCGGCGCTGCTTGTCCTGACCGCAACGTATTCGCTCACCAGCCCGCTCAGCATGGCGGGAATCCGCGCCCTGCTGCCTGGGCTCGTGCCGGTGCAGGCACGCGATCGGGCGAATGCACTGGATACCGCGATCCATGGCGTGACCGATGTCGTGGGACCCGCGGCGGCGGGGGCGCTGGTCGGCTTCGCTGGGCCGGAAGCAGCCCTGGGCACGATCGCGCTGGCTTTTTCCGGCGCTTCGGTCTGCCTCGGCCGGATCAGGCAGCGGCGTGAGGCCCTGCCCGGCATTGGCCAGTTGATGCCTCAGGCCTGGCACGGGCTGTTGCTGGTCTTGCGGCGAAGGACGCTACGCGGGCTGGCGATCGCCTATTCGCTGTATGAGATGTCGTGGGGCGTGCTGGTCGTCGCCGTGCCGGTGTCGGCGGCGGCACACTACGCGGGCGGCGCCGCGGCCGCTGCGGCAGGGATGTTGTGGGCTGGCCTGGGACTGGTCGGGGCCATTGCCGCCCTGGTCGCAGGGCATCGGCGCACGATGGGACGCGAGCGCTGCGTCATGGCTCTTGGCATGCTGGTGACGGCGGTGGCGCTGTGGCCAATCGCCGGCTGCCTCGGCTTGCCCGGTCTCGCGTTGGCGATGATGCTGATCGGCGCCGCTGCGGGGCCGATCGACGTTGGCGTGCTGACGCTGCGGCAGCGGCGCACCGACCCGCGCGAACTCGGTCGCGTCCTGTCCGTCTCCATGAGCCTGAATATGGCGGGCGGCCCGCTGGGCTCTGCTCTGGGCGGTGCGCTTAGTGCGTGGTCGCTGGGCGCGACCTTCGTAGTGGCCGCGGTGGCGTCGGCGCTTGGGGCGGCGGCTGTGGCGCTGATCCCGGCGTCTGACGACGCCGAGTGATCATGAAGCCTGGCGGATGGCTGGGTGCGGTACGCGCTGCACCAGCGCGGCGCGAATCCGCTCATTCAGGACCTCGATTTGATATGGCTTGGAGATCGATGGCAGTGCTGCGGTCTGCATGTGCTCGGCCGCGCCGCCATAACCCGAGGTCAGCAACACGGCGACGCCCGGGTAGCGCCGCCTGATGGCGAGGCCGAGTTGCACCCCACTCATGCCGCCCGGCATCATCACGTCGCTCAGCACCAGGTCGACGGTCGAATCGTGGGCCAGGAGGTCAAGCGCGGTGCGGGCGTCGGTGGCCAGCTTCGTGCGATAACCCAGGCGGTTGAGCATTGCCCGGCTGACTTCGGCCACTTCCATTTCGTCTTCGACCACCAGGATCGTCTCGTTGCCGCCGACTGGCACGGGATGCGCATTGTCAGGCGCTTCCGACTCGATGCGTGACTGGCGTCGGGGGAAGAACAGGTTGATCGAGGTGCCAAGCCCGACCGCGGTGTCGATGGTCACGGTGCCGCCGGACTGCCTGGTGAAGCCGAACACCTGGGAAAGACCGAGACCGGTTCCCTGTCCGACCGGCTTCGTCGTGAAGTACGGCTCGAAGACCTTGCCCAGATCCTCGGGCGCGATGCCCTCGCCGGTGTCAGTCAGCGTGAGTACGACGAAGTCGCCGACCAACTCGGCAGGAGGCTGACCGTGACCCAGCGTGACATTCCGGGCGCTGACGATGAACTTGCCCCCGTTCGGCATCGCGTCTCGCGCATTGACCGCAATGTTCAACAGCGCCAGTTCAAGCTCACCGGCGTCCACCTCGATCGGCCAGACCGTCGGCGCCACGTCCAGCGTCACCTCGATATCGCCATGGAACGATCCCGTCAGCAGCTCACGCATGCGCGGCAGCCGCTCCGACAGGTCGATGACGCTGGGGCTCAACATCTGCTGGCGCGAGAACGCCAGCAGCTGGCGTGCCAGCCGCGCACCGCGCTGGCTCGCGCGCTCGATCGCATCGAGCGCGCGGACATGCTGCTCGTCATGCACCGCATTGCGCAGCAGGCCGGCGTTGCCGGTCACCACCACGAGCAGGTTGTTGAAGTCGTGCGCGACGCCGCCGGTGAGCTGGCCGACGGCCTCCAGGCGCTGTGCCTGGCGCAGCGCCTCTTCAGCGCGCCGCTGCGCCGTCACGTCGGTGACAAAGGCAAGGATGCGCTGCGAGCCTTCTGTCGACCGCCGTTCGAACTGCGCCGCGATGACGACATCCAGGATCTCACCTGATTTGCGCACCATCTGATGCGTGCTGACGTGGGTGGTGCCGCTGTCCATCAGTGCTCGGAGTTCACTCGGCAGGGCGGCGGCAGAAGACGGGGTATGGAAACGGGCGATGGCCTGACCCAGCACCTCCTCTCGCGCATAGCCCAGCAGCTCGAGCCAGCTGTCACTCACTGCGGCCAAGGTGCCGTTGCGGTCACAGGCATGCATCGGCACCGGCGTTCGCGCATACAGCTCGCGATAGCTGGCCTCGCTCGCCGCGGCGCGGCTGAGCGCATCCTCCTCGCGCCGGGCGTGGCGGATGACGGCGGTCGCCGACAGGAACAGCGCAATGGCGGCTGCGAGGGCCAGCAGTCCGAACGCCAGCACGCTGGGGAACCATTCGCGCAGCACGTTCGCGCGGTCCACGGCACTGACAATGTAGAGCGGGTAGCCGGGAATCCGACGGAAGCCCAGGGTGCGTGCGATGCCGTCGATCGGCGAGGGCGTGCGGTCGAACTGCCCTGCGTCGGACGCGCGGATGGCATCCATCGCGATCTTGCTGAAGTTCGAGTGTGTGCCGGAAGGCGGCTGCGGGTAGCGGGCCAGCACCGTTCCGTCCTCGCGGAGCAGGCTGACGCTGTCGCCTGGCGAGATCAGCTGGCGCCAGAAGTCGGTAAGATTGGCGGGCGATAGGTTGAGGGCCACAACACCCAGGAACGCTCCGTCGCGATTGGTGAGCCGCCGCGCGACGGTGAGAATGGGCCGCCCGGTTGAGGAACTGGCGAACGGACCATCGACGACCAGGCCGGCGCTTCCACGCGCGGCCTGGAAATAGCCTTCGTCGGCGATGCTCGTCCCGGCGAGTTCAACGACCCCACTTGGCCGCACTGCGAAGGCTGGATTGGCGATCTGGACTTTGCCCTGCGGATCGGCGACGACGACGCTCTCGATCTCGCCGATGCCGCGCACCAGAGCCGCGAGTTCGCGGCTCAGTTCCACCTGCCGGTCAGCGATCTCCGGCCAACTGAGGCCTTGGATGCGATCCGTCACCCGGGCGAGTACGATGGCATCGGACTGCAGCAGCCGGCGCGCGTCTTCGGTCAGCATCTGGACCTTGCGATTGATCGCAATCGCGGTGTCGTGCTTGACCTGATCCCAGGTCCACCAAGCCATCGCACCGAACAGCAATGCCGGCCCGACAATCGAGGCCAGCAGGAGTGCCCGGAAAGAGGCCCGGGCCTTTCGCATCATCAGGACCTGCCCATACCAACGATACTGATAAAATTCTTGTTACATCCGGAATATCTAAGTTCCAGCAGCGTCGCGTGCAAGCTCAGATGCCTTCGGCGCTCGATATTTCACCAATCGGCCGCGGCTTTTTGCAACTGCTGCGCGACAGTTGCCGCTATTCCGTGCCGGTTGGGAAACCTACGCCAGACTGCGGCCCGTGATGCGCTCCAGAACGCGCAATGGCGCGCGCTCCGGATGTGCCATGGCTGCCAGCGGCAGGTGGAACGTCTGCTCCAGTATGCAGTGCCCGGCCAGCGCTGCATGCAGCACCTGATCGGTGAAGCACATCCAGGTAGTGCCTGCCGGGAAGGAAACGTCCGACCGGGGTCCACAGCGCTGATAGACGTTGTCGAGCTTCCCCGCGTCGTGCAGCCACAGCATGATCCGATCGTATTCGCTGCGCTGGCCCTTGGTGACGCCGAGGCGCTGTAACAGCCAGGCGCTGCCGGGAAGGTTCCGGCCGATGCGTGGCAGGAACTGGCGGGCGAAATCCGGGAACGGCTCGCCCACGCGCCATTCCCTCGAGGCGCCGTCGGGGGCGATGTTGCTGAACAATCGCAGGATGCGCCTTCCGTGAATCGGTCGGCTGGGAAATGCATCGACGTGCAGCAGCCGGTCGTCGTGCCGCGGGGAGTACGCGCGGCCGGCGATTTCGGCCGGGCGAAAGCTGGCGCGGGCGCGTTCCAGTGCCGGCGCTTAGGCGGGCAGCAGGTCGTGCAGCAACTGCTCTGCCATGTCGCCGAAGCGACGCAGCAACGCCCGCAGACGCTTCGCGTCGCAGCGTGATAACGAGGTGTTCGAAAGCGAACCGCTTGCAGGATCGAAGCTGATGTTCTTGCGATCGCTGCCCATGACCGCGGACGACAGCAGCGGCGCTTCGTCCGCCAGCAGGACGAACGGGAGGTGCGCCAACAGTACGCGCCCGGACTCCAGCGTGTCGCGGGCGCGCGCCTGCAGTTCCGTTTGGAACGGCCCACGCCAGTCGCCGACTGGCAGCGTCTCGACAACGTCGCCGGCGTTCATTCGTGTACGAGCACCCAGTCGTTGACGAAGCTGGCCAGTCCGTTTGCGTGGAAGATGCGCTGCAACGCAGCCGGGTCGTAGTCCTCGCGTACCCAATCGGCGAACGGCTTCCGCCCCTCGGCCTCGCGCGCGTAGTGGTGGAGGAACGCGTCCAGTACACCGGTGCGCGCCTGGCGGATGTGGCCGAAGCGCAGCGAAAGCTGCGCCAGCGCCTCGCGTGACGTGCCGCCGCGCAGCAGCACGAACAGCCCGGCGGCGAGGCCGGCGCGGTCGGCGCCCGACTTGCAGTGCAGCAGTGCGGGCGCGCGCATGTGCTGGAAGATGTCCAGCAGCCGCAGGATGCGCTCGCGCTGCGGCGCGCCGCGGCTGTCGAGCGGGGCGTCGATGAACTCGAGGCCCAGATCACGGGCTGCCTGGCGGCTCAGCGCGTCGGAGCCGTTGCCGGTCTCACCGCGCAGGTTGATCAGCGTGCGGAGTCCGTAACGTCGCGTCAGCGCCGCAAGCCGTGCCGGTGTTGGGTGATTGCAGCGATACAGCCGCCCTGGCGCCACCGTGGCGAAATTGGTCCACACCAGGCGGAACACCGCATGATCGATGAACAGCGCATCGAACCAGGCGAGGGCGCGGCCGCGGGCGGTGCCCACATCGCCTTTGAAAATGCTGTTCATGCCGTTCCGGTTATGGCCGGCGTCGCCGGGTGGCGCAACCTGCGGTCAGCGTGGAATCAGCGCGGCGACGTCTGGCCGTTCCTCTTCCTCCAGCCCTGCCACGACGCCCTCGCGGTCCTCGGCGGGCCGGTTCTGGCTCATCTTCCACTTGCCTTCCAGCCGCGTAATCGGCAGCACGAAGCCGACGATGCCGTTCAGCATGCCGTCGATGAAGTCGGCCGGCGCGTCGCCCACCGCCCAGGGACTGGCGCGCGTGCCCTCATGTCGTTCGGTCAGCCGGGTGACGATGTCGCGCAGCCGTTCGCGATCGTTGAACAGTTCCAGCGTGCCGTAGGCGTGGATCGCCACGTAATTCCAGGTCGGCACAACCTTGCCGGTTGCGCGCTTGGTCGCGTACCAGGACGGGGTGATATAAGCCTCGGGTCCCTGGAAGATCGCCAGCGCCTCGCCAATGGCGCCGCGCGCCTGCGCGTTTGGGCGGGCGAGATGGCCGATCAGCGTGCCGTACGGCGCCGGTTCGGTGTCCAGCAGCAATGGCACATGGCTGGCGATCAGCCCCGCATCGGTCAGCGTGACCAGCGTCGCCAGCCCGGTGCGGCGCATCGCATCGTGGAGCGCGTCGATGCGGTCTTCGCGGTGGAGCGGCGGAACATACACGGCTGATCTCCCAAGGCTGGCTCACACCAACCTGGGGGCAGACTGGTCCTGTGAACAGGCCCGGAATTTGGAACTCTGGTCAGTCCAATTGGCGAATCATGCTGCCGCGCGCACGGCGGCAGCCCGCACCTCGTCGCCCACGCCAGCCTCGAAGGACGCGAAGTTGCGCTCGAACCGGCCGATCAGATCGCGCGCGGTGCGGTCGTAGGCGGCTTTGTCGGTCCAGGCATTGCGCGGGTCCAGCACATCGGCCGGCACGCCGGCGACGTGATCGGGGATCGACAGGCCGAAGAACCGGTCCTTGTGGAAGCGCGCGTGCGCCAGACTGCCGTCCAGCGCTGTGCGCAGGAGGGCGCGGGTGTGCCGGATGCTCATCCGCTGGCCGACGCCATACTGCCCGCCCGACCAGCCGGTGTTGACCAGCCAGCAATCCGCCTCATGGCGGGCGATCAGGTCTGCCAGCATCCGCCCGTAGACCTCCGGCCGGCGCGGGAGGAACGGTGCGCCGAAGCAGGTGCTGAAGGTGGCGACCGGCTCGGACCCCAGCCCCTTTTCGGTGCCCGCGACCAGCGCGGTATAGCCGGACAGGAAGTGGTACATCGCCTGCGCGGGCGTCAGCCTCGCGATCGGCGGCATCACGCCGAACGCGTCGCAGGTCAGCATCACCACGTTGCGCGGCTGGCCGCCGCGCAACGAGGGCTCGACATTGGGGATGTACTCGACCGGGTAGGCCGACCTTGTGTTTTCAGTGAGCGTCTGGTCGGTCAGGTCGAGCTGGCCGTGCCCATCCGCGATGACATTCTCCAGCACAGTGCCGAAGCGATGGCTGGCAGCCCAGATCTCGGGTTCGGCTTCGGCGGAGAGGTTGATCACCTTGGCGTAGCAGCCGCCCTCGAAATTGAACACGCCGTTCTCGCCCCAGCCGTGTTCGTCATCGCCGATCAGCCGGCGGTGGGGATCCGACGAGAGCGTGGTCTTGCCGGTGCCCGACAGCCCGAAGAACAACGCCACGTCGCCGTCACCACCGACATTGGCGCTGCAATGCATCGGCAGCACGCCGCGTTCGGGCAGGATCCAGTTCATCACGGTGAAGATCGACTTCTTCACCTCGCCGGCATACTCGCTGCCGGCGATAATGACGGTGCGCTGCTCGAACGACAGCGCGATGGTGGTGCCGCTGCGCACGCCGTCGATCGCTGGATCGGTCTGGAACAATGGCGCGTGCAGGATCACGTAGTCCGGCTGGAAATCAGCCAGCTCTTCGGGGCGCGGGCGGATGAAGATGTTGCGCGCGAACAGCGCCTGCCAGGCACCTGTACTGACGATGCGGACGCGCACGCGATGCGCCGGATCCGCGCCGGCGTAGAGGTCCTGGGTGAACAGCTCCTGGCCCTGCAGATACGCCTGCACCCGCGCCTTCAGCACCGCGAACTTCTCGGGTGCGAGGCGATTGTTGACCTTGCCCCACCACACGCCGTCGCTGACCGAGGGTTCGTCCACCACGAACTTGTCCTGCGCCGAGCGTCCGGTGTGCGCGCCGGTGCACACGACAAGCGCACCATCGACCGACAGGCGGCCTTCGTCGCGCTTCAGCGCTTCCGCGACCAGTGCCGGCGCGGTGAGATTGACGTGCACCGGGCGCGACGCATGCACGCCGGTGCCCGCCAGCGCCTGTGCGGCGCTCGCCTTCCAGTTCCTGTGGGTGGCAAGCGTCAACGGCATCGCTCCTGTTTTTCCGGGTGCGGCATTGTGCAGGATTATGGCGAGAGTAGGGGGTAAATTAGACGTTGGTCCGGGGCGCAGAATCGCCAATCGGTTGTGCACTGCGGCATGGCGAGGCTAGCGGCGCTGCGCGAAAAACACCCGCAGCAGTGCACCGCACTCGGCTTCCCGTACACCGCCGACGACCTCAGGCCGATGCAGGCAGGAAGCCGCGTCGAACACGTGCGCGCCGTGCTCCACTCCGCCACCCTTCGGGTCGTAGGCGCCGAACACCACGCGGCGAATGCGGAACAGGCTCGCTGCCTGCGCGCACATCGGGCAGGGCTCGAGCGTCAC
>DASSRN010000102.1:0-2129 GCA_035701785.1 Acetobacteraceae bacterium
ACTATGGCCTGTCGCCCGCCGCCACCGGCCTGCAGTTCGGGCTGCTCGCTGCAGCGCTCGGCATCGTCGGCCCGATGATCGCGGGGCCACTCTCCGACCGCATCAACGCGCGCTTCCCGGGCGGGGGACGCGTTTACGTCACGCTGTTCGCGCTCGGAGTCTCGCCACTCATTGCCCTGTGGGTCTACCACGCCCCGGATCCGTCATCGTTCTACTCACGCTTCGTGCTCTACAGCCTGGTGCTGACGGCGTGGTACCCGCCGCTGTATGCCATCATGTTCGAGCAGGTGCTGCCTCGCATGCGTGGCATCACGGCGAGTCTCTACCTCATCGTCTACACGCTGTTCGGCATCGGCATCGGTCCGTTCGTGGTCGGCATGATCGCGGATGCCAACGGCGGCGACCTCGCCACAGCCATTCTGTCCATCAACTGGGTGGCACCGGCGATCGTCGTCATGCTGATCGCGCTCGCGATGCGCGTGAAGCGCGATGAGGCCGGGCTCATCGAGCGCGCCCGAAGTGGCGGCGAGAGCCTCGCCGCCGCCTGAAACTACGCCGCGAGCCCGATGTCCCCGGCGTCAGCCCAGTTGCCGTGCAGGCCGAAACGCATGCGGATCGGGACCTGGATGGTGGCGATCGGTCCGCGCTCGATCTCCGTTGCATCGAACAGCAGCAGCTCGCTGCGGTGCTCGTCGAGGCGGTTGCAGATCTGCACGATCCAGCCGTCGCCTTCCTGCGCCGCCTTGTGACGCGGAATGAAGCACGGCTCCTGCAGGCTCGAGACCGGGCCGCACCACCAGTGCTGCTCGGCGCCGCTCGCCATGTCCTTGTGCAACAGGCAGTTCATGAGCAGGCCCCCGGCGCTGCCACCGCGCAGCTCGACCGGGCGCTGCAGGTCCATCTCGAGAAGCCAGCCGTGGCGGTACGGCACGCCCGTGAAGCGGTCGTCGATGCGCGGAAATTCGGCGGCCGAGTCGGTGAGGCGCTCGATGCTGGTGAAGGAGTTGGAATCGGAGCTCATGTCCACCGTCCAGCGCGTCAGGTAGCTCATGGCTTCCGCAGGGTTGAACGGTGCGCCGCGCACGTCCGGGAAGAACGGAAACATGTTGTTCTTCGCTTCGGGAGTGTCGAAGTGGATGCGCTTGCCCTCCTGGAAGGCGTTCAGCACGTGACTGGCGAAGCAGTTGTCGCGCTTGAACCAGCGGATGTCCCTGGCGGTCGTTCCCTCGCGGCGCGGCAGCACGCCCAGGTAGACCGGCAGCGTCGTGTCGAATCCAAAATGGGGCAGCCCGTTGCGCAGGCGATCCCAGCTGCCGATGGACGGCACGATGTGGAACAGCGCGTAGTCCGCGGTGATCGCAAAGTCGTGCATCATGCAGTAGTAGGGCGCCTTGAACCACAGCTCGCGGACCAGCTCGCCGCCAGGGGTGATCTCGTAGAACGTGCAGTCATCCGTGCACAGCCCCGAGGCTGCATAGCCGAACGCGATCATGTTCCCGGTGCGGTGGTCGACCTTGGGGTGCGCGGTGAAGGTCTGGCCGGTCATCCGGCCGTTGAAGGTGGTGTAGCCTTCGGTCTCCATCGTCGCGGCATTCATGACCAGTGCCGGCGAATCCTCCTTGAGCGCGTAGAGTCTGCCGCCATGGATCCAGGCGTTGGTGTTGGCCGTCCCACGGATCCTGCCGGCGACCGACTCGTCATCCGTGAGCGGGTTGCGGTAGGCGCCGAACAGCGCCCGGCCGGCCGCGTGCTCCAGTTTCCACTTGTCGGTGCGTACCCAGCGCTGGCGCAGGTCGCATTGGCCGTCGTGGAAGTGGAAGCGGGTTATCATGCCGTCGCCGTTGAAGGAAATGTCGTCGCCGAGGCGCGGCGGGAACTGTGGATCGGGCTGGACACGGAAGAACGCCCCGTTCAGCTCGCGGGGAATTGTGCCCTGATAGGCCAGATCTACAATGTCGGCTTCGATGCGTAGCGGCGTGTTGAAGCCGGTGAAACTGAGCGTCTGGGGAAAGTGGGCCATGGCGCGTCCCCGCGGCGGCGATATTCGTAAGCTATACTAACAATTGCATCCTGGGTAGGCCGATGCCAAAACATCAAAAAGAGGCCGTCTCCATCACCACGCCGCACGT
>DASSRN010000103.1:0-6308 GCA_035701785.1 Acetobacteraceae bacterium
CAGACACTGATCCTGAACGGTGCCAGAGGGTCCATCGGACTTGAGCGCCCGCTCACACGACCCCCTGCGTCCGCAGCCTCGCGACCTCATCCGCGCCGACACCGCACAGCGCTCCGAGCACCTCCGCAGAATGCTCGCCCAGCAGTGGTGGGCGCGTCACCTCGGCAGGCGAGTCCGACAGCTTCACCGGGCAGCCCACAGTCTGGTAGGTGCCGCGCGTCGGGTAATCGATGTCCACGATCATGTCGCGCTCGCGCAGATGCGGGTCCTGCAAGACCTCGCCGGTATCCAGCGTGGCACCGCACGGCACGCCGGCATCGCCAAGGACCTTCATCACCTCGTGCTTGCTGTGCTTGCGCGTCCACGCCTCGACGATCGCGTTTAGCGCCGCACGCTCTTCCCAGCGTGACTCGGCCGACGCGAAGCGCGGATCGTCGGCAAGCTCCGGCTGGCCGATCGCGTTGATGAACGCCTGCCACATCTGCGGCTGGGCAAAGATGTAGACATAGTCGTTGGGGCCGCCGGGCGCGCACGGGTACGTCGTGCCAGGCACCGTGCGCCCCAGCTGATTGCCCTGGCGCTGCATCGGCTTGCCGGAGCGCTGGTGGTCGCGCAGGCTGACGCGGATCAGGTTGACCACGGCATCCTGCATCGACACCTCGACATGCTGGCCCTTGCCGGTCTGATGCCGCTGCTGCAACGCCGCGAGAATCCCGATCGCCATATGCATGCCGGTGCCGGAATCGCCGATCGCCGGCATCACGTAGGTCGGCGGGTTGTCGGGAAATCCGGTGACGCTCATCGCGCCACCCATCGCCTGCGCGATCGGCTCGAAGCTCTTGAAGCCGCTGTACGGGCCATAGGTGCCGAAGCCCTTGATCGTCGCGTAGATCAGCCGCGGATTCAGCTTTGACAGCTCCTTATAGCCCAGCCCAAGCCGATCGAGTGCACCGGGCCCAAAGTTCTCCAGCAGCACGTCGGACTGCTCGATCACCTGGCGGAACAGTCGCTTGCCTTCCTCGCTCTTCAGATTGAGCGTCAAGCTGCGCTTGTTGGCGTTCAGCACCAGGAAGAACAGGCTGTCGCTGTCCGTGCGGTCGCGCATATTGGTGCGCGCGACGTCGCCGCCCTTCGGCTCCTCCAGCTTGATCACATCGGCGCCGAGAAACGCCAGGATCTGCGCGCACGCGGGACCAGCCTGGTTATGCGTCATGTCGATCACGCGGATGCCGGAAAGCGCCTGGGTCATGCGTTTGCTCCTCGATGCGATAGTCTGGACTCGATCTGCGTCAGCGCCTCGGTCATCCCCACGCTCATGATCACCAGGACCAGAATCGCCGCATAGGTGCCGGTCGCGTCGAACACGCCCGAATAGTATTCGATCATGAAGCCGATGCCACTGTTGGATGCGATCAGCTCCGCCAGCAGCGTGTTGGTGAAGGCGTAGCGCACCGCGATGCGCATGCCCGTGAAGATCCACGGCAGCGTCGCCGGCAGCACCACCTTGCGCGTCACCTCCAGCCGCGTCGCGCCCATCAGCGCCAGTGCACGCCCCAGGTCACGATCCACGTTGCGCACGCCGTCGAGCGTGCTGTTCAGCACCAAAAAGAACACGGTAAGCGCCACCAGCGCGACTTTTGACTCGAGCCCGATGCCCAGCACGATGACGAACAGCGGCGCCAGTGCGATCTTCGGCATGGCGTAGAGTGCCGAGATGTAGGGCGACAGCACGCGATAGAGCCGCGGCATCAGGCCGAACACCAGGCCCAGTGCGATGCCCGCCGCGCTGCCGATCGAGTAGCCCAGCGCCATCGCCAGTAGCGTCGCCCCGACATTGCCCCATAGCGAGCCGTCGATGATCCAGCTCGCCAGGCGGCTGACGATCTCCACCGGGCCGCTCATCCAGAAGCGCAGGTCGGCGCTGGGCTGGTATTCCCACGCAGCGAGCAGGATCAGCGCAAGCACAAGCCGCGCCAGTGTGCGGCCTGCGGTGGTGGAGAGAAGAGCTGAAGACAATGAAGAGGAGTCTCCCCCTCCCCTTGCGGGAGGGGGGCGGGGGGAGGAGGCCTCGGACAGCGCACCGCCCCCTCCCCCAGACCCCCTCCCGCGAGGGGAGGGGGAGTATGGCTGCCCGACCTCGTTCACACGTCAGTCCCTTGCGCAACCTCGTCCTTCAGCTCATCCCACAGCGCTTCGTGCAGCTGCGAGAAAGCCTCCGTGAACCGAATGCGGAACACGTCACGCGGCCGAGGCAGATCGACACTGCGGACGGTGCGGATGCGGCCAGGCCGCGCGCTGAACACCACCACGCGGTCAGCCAGCGTGATCGCCTCACCCAGATCGTGCGTCACGAACACCACGGTCATGCGCCGCTGCCGCGTCAGCTCCTGCAATTGGTCCAGCATCAGCAGCTTCAGCTGCGCATCCAGCGCGCCGAACGGCTCATCCATCAGCAGCGTCTCGGGCTCGTAGATCAGCGTGCGCGCCAGCGCCACGCGCTTGCGCATGCCACCCGACAACTCGGCCGGATAGTGCCGTTCGAACCCACCCAGCCCGACCAGCGCAATCATCTGCGCAACTCGCGCATCGGCCTCGGCACGCGGCACCGCACGACACTTCAGCTCCAGCGCGATGCGGATGTTGTCGGCCGCGGTGCGCCACGGCAGCAGCGTGTCCTTCTGCGTCATGTAGCCGACCTGGCGGTTCAGCGCGCTCACCACGACGCCGTCATATGCCACCACGCCGCCACTCGGCGGCAGCAGCCCGGCGATCAGGTTCAGGATGGTGGACTTGCCGCAGCCACTCGGCCCCACCAGCGCGACGAACTCATGGTCCTGGACCGCGAGGTCGATCGGCCGCAGCGCCTCGACTT
Organism: Acetobacteraceae bacterium; assembly: GCA_035701785.1. Lineage (GTDB taxonomy): Bacteria > Pseudomonadota > Alphaproteobacteria > Acetobacterales > Acetobacteraceae > JAMXLO01. Next base: position 2,873 of record DASSRN010000103.1, read on the forward strand.
CGCGCTCGCGCGTGACGAAGCGCTTGCCGACACCGGTCAGGCTGATCTTCGGCACCAGGTCACCCCGCGGCATGACGCCACCGCAGCAGGCGCCGCTCACTCCATGTCGCCAGTTCTGCGACGACAAGTCCGAGCAGCATCAGGATGAACAGCGCGGCATAGAGCGACGCCATATCGAACTGCGACGCAGCGTCGCTGATCAGGAACCCAAGCCCGCGCCGCGCGGCCAGCATTTCGCCGGTGGTGGCCGCCACCAGCGCATAGGGTAGTGCGGTCCTGATGCCGGAGATGATCCACACCGTGCAGGCCGGCGCGACGACCTTCTGGAACAGCTCGCGCCGGGACGATCCCATCAGCTCGACCTGTGCGATCAGGTCGCGGTCCACCGAGGATGCGCCGGAGAAGGTGTTGAAGAACAGCAGGAAGAACACGACCAGGCTGACCAGCACGATCTTGGGCAGCATGTCGAGCCCGAAGAACATGATGAACAACGGTGCCAGCGCCACCAGCGGTACACTGTAGAACGCCACTACGACCGGTCGCAGAATCGCGGCCGCAACCGGCGCGCGACCCAGCACCAGGCCGGCGAGCACCCCGCAAGCCGAGCCGACGATCTGGCCGGCGATCACCTCGGTGACGGTCGTAGCCACATGCGCATAGACGCTGCCCTGTAGCCAGACTGCCAGCTTCGCGGCGATCAGGGTGGGCCGGCTGGTCCACGCGCCGCCAGAGATGCACCCGATCGCCTCCCATGCGCCGAGCAGCAGCACGCCGACGAGCAACTGCCACAACAGGATCGGTTCAAGGCGTCGAAGCATGCTGCGCGTCTGCCGCTACTTGCCAAGGATCTCCTTCGCGGCCTCGCGGGCGAGGTCGGGGTATACCACCTGGTCATATGTAGCGGAGATCGGCGTCTTCTCCGTCAGGTTGACCATCTTCACCGTATTGTCCACCTGCGCCTGCGAAATCACCGGCGTCGTCGGCACCGCCTTGATGTAGGTGTCGAACGCCGTGTTGAACTCGCTCTCGGGTGTGTCCTCGAAGAACGTACGCGCGATCTTGCGCGACCCCTCGACGTCCTGGTGGGCGAACTGCATTGCCTTGGTCAGCGCGCGCACCACATGCAGCAGCAGCGGGCGCTTGGCGCCGAGTGTGGCGCGGCTGGTGGTGATCACCTGATACGGCACGTCGCGGTATTCCGGCAGATCGCCGGTGATCGGATCGGCGATGATCTTGCCGATGCCCCGCGTCACCGCGATGTTGGTGAACGGCGACATGAAGGCGAAGCCGTCGGTGCTGCCGGCCTGCATCGCCGCCACCATCGGCGCGCCGATGCCAATCGGCTGCAGCTGCACGTCACGCGAGGGATCCATGCCGCGCACCAGCATGATGGTGCGCATGAACTCGTCGGTGCTGGAGCCGGGCGAAGTGATGCCGATCCGTACGCCCTTCACCCGCTTGATCTTCTCGTCCAGCGACATCGTGTCGGTGATGCCCAGCCGCTTGATTGCGTCATTGGAGAGCACCAGTGCGATCGGATAGGCGTCGAACGCGGTCGCGATGCCGACCAGTGCGCCGCCGCGTCCCACCGCGTGCATGGTGTGGGCGAAGCCGACCTGGGTGATCTCGGCGCTGCCGCCCATCACGGCGGCGGCCTGCCGCGTGCCCGAGGACACATCTACCAAATCAGGCTCCAGCCCTTCCTGTTTGAAGAAGCCGCCGCCGATCGCGATGTATTGCAGCAGGAACGACATGCCTTTGCCGGCGGAGGCGATCGTCAGCTTCTGCATCTCATCGGCTGCCGCGGGGCGGGACGCCATGGCGGAAATCGCCAGCATGGCCAGGCAGATGCTGCGGACCCGCATCGTCGACCCTCCCTGTGTTTGCCGGCAGCGTAGTCATCCACGATGCTTGCAGCAATCGTCGCTCCGCCGCTAAGCTGCCGCTGGCGCAACATTCAATCATGGGAGGGCTGCATGACCGCTTACAATCAGCATCATCCGCGCGGCCCTGTCTTCGCCCTGCGATCCGCCATCGCAGGGCTGGCCAGCGGCCTCACCTGACACCTCCGCCTGGCCGGCTCTGAGCGTTTCCGCGTTCTCTCGAGCCGAAAGACAATTCTATGCCTTCGATCAACCTGCGCGATGTCGGCGTATTATCGCCGCATCCACTGTTCCAGCACCTCACCTTTACCATCGGCGATGCCGACCGGATCGGCCTGATTGCCGGCAACGGCGGCGGCAAGACCACGCTGCTGCGTTGCCTCGCGGGCCTTGTCGACACCACCGCCGGTGAGATCGTCCGCTCGCGTGGCCTGCGCATCGGCTATGTCGAGCAGGATGTGCCAAGCAATCTGCTGAATCTGCCGCTCGGAGAGGCGGTCGGCCGCGCGCTGCCGGCTGCCGATCGTGCGGCCAACGAATGGCGCGTCGATGTGGTGCTCGACGAGTTCGGCGCGTCACCCGATCTGCATGACCGTCCGCTGCACGCGCTGAGCGGTGGCTGGCAGCGGCTTGTATTGATCGCGCGCGCCTGGGTGACCGAGCCCGATGCGCTGCTGCTGGACGAACCGACCAACCACTTGGACCTCGCGAAGATCCAGATGCTGGAGCGCTGGATCGCGGCTTGTCGCATGCCGATGGTGATCGCCAGCCATGACCGTCGCTTCCTGGATGCCTGCACCACGCACACCCTGCTCCTGCGGCCCGGCATATCGCGCATGTACGCCCATCCTTACACGCGCGCGCGGCAACTGCTGGCGGATGACGATGCAGCGCAGGAGGCAAAGCTTGCCAGGGATTCTCGTGAGGTGGACCGGCTGCGCCGCAACGCCAACGAGCTGAAGAATGTCGGCATCAACAGCGGCAGCGACCTGCTGCTGAAGAAGTCGAAGTATCTGCGTGAACGCGCCGCGGCGTTGGAACAGACGCTCACATCGGCGCACACCGAGAGATCCGGCGACATCCGTCTCGGTAATCGCGGCTCGCATGCCAAGGTGATGTTGGCGTTGCAGGATGTTGCCGTGACCACGCCAGATGGACGCGCGTTGTGCCAGATCGGCAAGCTGACCCTGTTTCAGGAAGACCGCCTGGTTGTGCTCGGACGCAACGGTGTCGGCAAATCGCAGTTCATCCGCCTGCTCCACCGCGCGCTGCAAGGCAGTGACGTGCCTGGTGTCCGCAGCAGTCCATCGATCGTCATGGGATATGTCGATCAGCTGATGTCGCATCTGCCCGACGCCAGCGCGCCGCATAGTTTCATCTGCGACCGGTTCCGTCCCGGTGATCAACGCGCCGTGAGCCTGCTGGCGAGTGCCGGCTTCTCCGTGGACATGCAGCGTCGGCCTATCGCGCAGCTCTCGTTTGGACAGAAAGCACGTCTCGGACTGCTGGCGCTACGGCTGACCGAGCCGAACTTCTATCTGATGGACGAACCG
>DASSRN010000104.1:0-16729 GCA_035701785.1 Acetobacteraceae bacterium
CGGAGGCACGCGCACCACGTCCGCCAGGCTTTCCAACCCGCACAAGCCGCAGCCACTCGGGCCGGCGATGCGGCGCTGGCGGCGGGCCATCGCTTCCACCCGCTCCGCGGCGAGCCACATGCGAAGCTCAATGCCCGCATCGACCACCACGGTCTCGAGCTCTTCGATCTCGACGGCTGATCGCACCACCCCTTCGGTGAGGCTGAAGCCAACAGCGAAGTCCTCGAGATCGGCAGGCGTCGCCAGCATCACCGCATAGGATGTGCGGTTATAGGTTAGCGCGACCGGCGTCTCTTCCGCGATGGCACGCACATCGCGTACCGCATCATCGCCACGATAGGCCGTGCGGATAACGGTGCGGACGGCTGGGCATCCTCCCGCCGCATCCGAGACGGACACTGCACGAGGCTCGATCACTTGGCCGGCACAGCTTCGATCCGGCGGCTGCGCTGAGTGAGCTCGCTGTATTCTGCCTGCCACTCCGACGGCCCATTCGACGGAGACACCTGCACTGCCGTCACCTTGTATTCCGGACAGTTGGTCGCCCAATCCGAGTAGTCGCTGGTCACTACGTTGGCCTGCGTCATCGGATGATGGAACGTGGTGTAGACCACGCCGGGCGCCACCCGGTCGGTGATCGTCGCACTCAACGTCGTCTCACCCGAGCGCGACGCGAGCCGCACCAGATCACCGTCGCGGATGCCACGGTCTTCGGCGTCCTGCGGGTGTATCTCCAAGGTATCTTCCTTGTGCCACACCACGTTCTCCGTCCGCCGCGTCTGCGCACCAACGTTGTACTGCGACAGGATCCGGCCGGTGGTCAGCAGCAACGGATAGCGTGGTCCGACCTTCTCGTCCGTCGGCACGTATTCGGTGATCATGAACATGCCCCGGCCGCGCACGAAGCCGTCCACATGCATGATCGGCGTGCCTCCAGGCGCCTTCTCATTCACCGGCCACTGCAATGAGCCCTTCTCCAGCCGCTCGAACGAGACGCCTGCAAAGGTGGGCGTGGTACGGGCGATCTCGTCCATGATCTGCGACGGATGCGTGTAGTTCCAGTCCTGTCCCATCGCCTGAGCGATCGCCTGGGTGACCTCCCAATCGGCCATGCCAGCCCGCGGCTGCATCACGCGCCGCACCAAGTTGATGCGACGCTCCGCGTTGATGAACGTGCCGTCCTTCTCGAGGAAGGTCGAGCCCGGAAGGAACACGTGCGCATAGTTCGCTGTTTCGTTGAGGAACAAATCATGCACCACCACGCACTGCATCGCCGCCAGACCGGCGGTCATGTGCTTGGTGTCCGGGTCGGACTGCACGATGTCCTCGCCCTGGATGTAGATGCCCCTGAACGAGCCATCCAGCGCGGCATCGATCATGTTGGGGATGCGCAGACCAGGCTCGGAATCGAGTGTCGTGCCCCATTCAGCTTCGTAAATCGCGCGCACCGCTGGGATCGAAATGTGCCTGTAACCCGGCAGCTCGTGCGGGAACGAGCCCATATCGCAGCTGCCCTGCACGTTGTTCTGTCCCCGCAGCGGATTTACCCCGACGCCGCGACGACCGATATTGCCTGTCGCCATCGCCAGATTCGCCAGGGCCATGACCGCGGTCGTGCCCTGGCTGTGTTCGGTCACGCCCAGCCCGTAGTAGATCGCGCCGTTGCGCGCCGTGGCATAGAGCCGGGCAGCCTCGCGCACCAGAACGGCCGGCACGCCTGTCACTGCCTCCAGCGTCTCGGGACTGTTGCGCTCTTCGGCGACGAATTCCGCCCAGTCCTGGAACGCGTCCCACTCGCAGCGCTCCCGCACGAAGTCTTCGTCCACCAACCGCTCGGTGACGATCACGTGCGCGAGTGAGGTCAGTACCGCGACATTGGTGCCTGGGCGCAGTGCCAAATGCTGGCTTGCCGCCACATGCGGCATGCGCACCAAGTCGATGCGGCGCGGGTCGATGACGATCAGCTTGGCGCCTTCGCGAAGGCGCTTCTTCATGCGCGAGGCGAACACCGGATGCCCGTCGGTCGGGTTGGCGCCGACCACCATGATGACGTCGGCCTGCTCGACCGAATCGAAATCCTGCGTGCCGGCCGACGTCCCGAAGGTACGGCTCAGCCCGTATCCCGTAGGCGAGTGACAGACCCGCGCGCATGTATCGGTGTTGTTGTTGCCGAACACCTGGCGCGCCAGCTTCTGCACCAGATACGTCTCTTCGTCGGTGCATCGCGACGAGGTGATAACGCCGATCGCGTTCTTGCCGGCTTCCGCCTGAATGCGGCGGAACTCCGAGGCAACGCGGCCGATCGCCTCTTCCCACGACACCTCGCGCCACGGGTCGGTGATCTTTTCGCGCACCATCGGCTTCAGGATGCGATCCTGGTGCTGGGCGTAACCCCAGGCGAAGCGACCCTTGACGCAGGAATGCCCGTGATTCGCCTGGCCGTCCTTCCACGGCACCATGCGCACCACCGTGTCACCGCGCATCTCAGCTTTGAAATTGCAGCCCACGCCGCAATAGGCGCAGGTCGTTATGACCGAGTGCTCGGGCTGACCCAGGTCAACCACAGACTTCTCGATCAACGTCGCGGTCGGACAGGCCTGCACGCAGGCGCCGCAGGAGACGCACTCGCTTGTCAGGAACGGCTCGTCCACGCCGGCGGCGATCTTCGAGGCGAAGCCGCGGCCCTGCACGGTCAGCGCGAAGGTGCCCTGCACCTCTTCACAGGCGCGCACGCAGCGAGAGCAGACGATGCACTTCGAGGGCTCGAACTGGAAGTATGGATTGGAGGCGTCGATTGTGCCCTTCAGGTGGTTGGCACCATCGTAACCATAGCGTACGTCGCGCAGCCCGACCTCGCCGGCCGCGTCCTGCAGTTCGCAGTTGCCGTTGGCCGCACAAGTCAGGCAGTCAAGCGGATGGTCGGAGATATACAGCTCCATCACACCGCGCCGGATGCGACGCACCTTCTCGCCGGCGGTGTGCACCTTCATGCCCGGTGCGACCGGCGTAGTGCATGATGCCGGCGTACCGGGGCGGCCTTCGATCTCGACCAGGCACAACCGGCAGCTGCCGAAGCTATTCAACATGTCAGTGGCGCAAAGCTTCGGGACCTTGATGCCAGCCTCCGCCGCCGCTCGCATGATGGATGTGCCGGCAGGAACCGTCACATCGTGCCCATCGATTGTCAGCGTCACCGATGCTTGGGCCGTGATTGCGGGCGTGCCGTAGTCGAGTTCCTGGATCAGGGGCATGTACCCTCCTCTGTCACCTCTTCCGCAGCGGGGACGAGGTGATTCATTCTGCTGCCTCGCGATGGGCTGGGCGGAAGTCCTCGGGGAAGTGCTCCAGCGCACTGGTCACAGGGTATGGGATGAACCCGCCAAGCGCGCACAAGGACCCGAACTTCATCGTGTGGCAAAGATCACGTAACAGCTCGAGATTCGCTTCTGGATGATCGCCGGCGATAATTCGGTCGATCACCTCCATGCCACGGACCGAGCCGATGCGGCACGGCGTGCACTTGCCGCAGGACTCCTCAGCACAGAATTCCATCGCGAAGCGTGCCTGCCTCGCCATGTCCACTGTGTCGTCGAAGACCACGACACCGCCATGACCGATCAGCCCGTCACGCGCGGCAAATGCTTCGTAGTCGAACGGTGTATCGAACAACGCCGGCGGGAAATAGGCACCGAGCGGACCGCCCACCTGCACCGCGCGTACCAGCCGACCAGACAGCGTGCCACCGCCGATATCGTTGACCAGCTCACCCAGCGTGATGCCGAAGCCGCACTCGAACAGCCCACCATACTTGACGTTGCCGGCCAGCTGGATCGGCATTGTGCCGCGCGAGCGGCCCATGCCGATCTCTCGATAGTACTCGGCCCCCTCGGTCAGGATGATCGGCACGCTGGCCAGCGAAATCACGTTGTTGATCACCGTTGGTGCGCCGAACAGGCCCTGGTGTGCCGGCAGCGGTGGCTTGGCACGCACCTGACCGCGCTTACCCTCAAGGCTGTCGAGCAGCGAGGTCTCCTCGCCGCAGACATAGGCGCCGGCGCCGACGCGCTGCTCGATGTCGAATTCCGCGCCAAGCAGCCCCGCGCGCCGGGCGATCTCCAATGCGGCACTGAAAGTGGCGATCGCGTGCGGGTACTCCGAGCGCGTATAGACATAGCCCTTGCCCGCACCGACGGCGAAGGCGGCGATCGCCATGCCCTCGATCAGCACGAACGGGTCGCCTTCCATCAGCATCCGGTCGGCGAAGGTGCCAGAATCGCCTTCATCCGCGTTGCAGACGATGAACCTGCGGTCGCCCGCGGCGTCGGCGACGGTCTTCCATTTGATTCCGGTCGGGAACCCCGCTCCGCCGCGTCCGCGCAGACCGGACTTGGTCACCAGGTCGACCGTGGCTGCCGGGCCGATCTCCCGTGCCCGTTCGATCCCCTTCAGTCCGCCATGTGCGCGATAGTCCTCGAGCGACAGCGGATCGACGACCCCACAACGCGCAAAGGTGAGCCGCGTCTGCTTGGCCAGGAACGGCAACTCCTCGGGCCGACCAAGCCGGAGCGGGTGCGGTCCGCCGGCCAGCATTCCCGCCCCCAGCAGGCCCGATATGTCCGCGACGGTCACCGGACCGTATGCGATCCGGCCGTCCGGTGTCGCAACCTCCACCATGGGCTCCAGCCAGCACAGTCCACGCGAGCCGTTGCGCACCACCTCGACATCGCCGGCCTGGCGCAATAGCGATGCCACTGCGTCGGCGCCCAGTGCGAGCGCTGCGGCATCGCGGGGGACATAAACCCGCACCGTCATCGTACACGCTCCAGCGCCGCGTCGATCCGGAGATTGTCGAGCCGGCCCAGCGGAGTGCCGTTCAGCATCCCCGACGGGCCGACCGCGCAGAGACCAAGACAGAACACCGGCTCCAGCGTCACCGCCCCGTCCGCTGTGGTCGCGTGCCAATCGATGCCAAGGCGCCGCTGCACATGCGCGGCGAGCGAATCTGCTCCTAAGGACTGGCACGCCTCGGCACGGCAGAGCCGCAGCACGTGCCGACCGGGCGGCGCGGTGCGGTAATCGTGATAGAAGCTGACTACTCCATGCACCTCGGCGCGCGTAAGGTTCAGTGCCTGCGCGATCATCGGCACGGCTTCGCTATGAATATAGCCAAACGCCGATTGGAGCGCGTGCAGGATGGGCAGCATCGCGCCTTCCTGGCCACCCTGGACAGCAATGATCTCGGCTCCGCGTTCGCGGGTCCACGGCTCGAACCCCGCCAATCCAAACCCTCCCGTACCGGTCTCCCGACCTCCTTCTAAATGAAGGTGTTGAGGGCGGAAATGCAAGCTGGCTACGGCCCAATCAGGCCTGGCACGTCATGCTGCCGTGCGATGTGCGCCGGCGAAGCGGGCGAACCGGAACGGCGCGGGGTCGACGATCGGCGGGTCGCCTGCAACCAGATCTGCCGCCAGCCGTCCCGCCCCGGGCCCGATGCCGAACCCGTGACCCGAAAAGCCGGTAGCGAGGAAGAAGCCCGGCAGCGACGCCACTTCGCCGATCACCGGCACCGCGTCCGGCGTTACGTCGATCAGGCCACCCCAGCTTTCCGCCACCTCGATCCGGGCGAAGGCGGGGAAACTGCGCGCCAGCACGCTGCGTGCCTCGTCCAGCGTTGCCAGTTTCGGTGCGGGATCCAGCACCCGCACCGCCTCGAATGGCGTTGCCTCGTCCAGCGACCAGCGCCGCTTGGTCCGCCACTCCTCGAAGAAGCGACGGCCAAAGCGGAGACGGATCTCGCCGTAGTTCTCTTTCAGCGCCGGCGCATACTGCCGCAGCAGACGGAACGAATCAGGCGTGATGTCGGCGACATTGGCGTTGCGCCGCGCGATGGTATAGCCGCCGTCCAGCCGCTTGCGGAACGCAAACACCGAGCCGCCGGCGGTGACCTCTGGCCCGCCGCTGACCGGCTGAGTGCGAAACACCGAGCCCAGCACCCGCAGCTGGGGCAGATCGATGCCGACATTGCCGCAGAACAGCCGCGACCATGCGCCACCCGCCAGCACCGCGGCCTCGCAGCCGATGCGACCTTTTTCCGTGACGACGCCGGAGACGCGGCCTCCGGTGGTCTCGATGCCCCGGACAGCGCAGCCCGTTAGAACGACGGCACCGGCGGCCCGCGCTGCTTCGGCGATCGCTGGGGCCGCCTGCGACGGTTCGGCGCGCCCGTCTGTCGGCGTGTGCATGGCGGCGACAAACATGCGCGATGCGCCGGGCACCAGAATATCGATGTCGGCACCACGGACAAGCCGCGCGTCCACCTGGTACTGCCGCGCCTCCTCGAGCCACGCCTCCTGGACCGCCACCTCCTTCTCCGTCTCGCACAGGTAGGCGATGCCAGGCTGGCGGAACCCGGTCTCACGGCCGATGCGGGCGTTCATGCCCCGCCACAGCCGCAGACTCTCGATCGCCAGCGGGATCTCCCGGGCGTCACGCCCCATCGTGCGACACCAGCCCCAGTTGCGGCTCGACTGCTCGCCGCCGATCTGTCCCTTCTCGCAAAGCGCGACCGAGTGCCCCTTCGCGGCCAGGAACAGTGCCGCGCAGCTGCCGATAATCCCACCGCCGATGATCACCACGTCGGCACGGTCGGGCAGCTTCGGGTCGGAACGAACGGAGTCGACAGGCGGCGACATCGCTTCGGCCTATACCATAGGCGGTCAGCCTGACGCTGGCCACAGCAGTGGGAGGAAGCGGCAGGAGCGCCTGAAGACGCGAAAAAGCTACTCCGCTGCGATCCGCGCCCGGTCGGCGATCATCTGCCTCGTCAGCGGCAGCAGGCTGCGACCGTACTCGATGGCATCCTCCAGCGGGTCGAACCCGCGGATCAGGAAGGTGGTGATGCCGAGATCGTAGTAATCGCACAACGCCTCGGCGACCTGACGCGGGGTGCCGACCAGGCTCGTGGTATTGCCGCGCGCACCGGTCAGCAGTGCAGCACCGGTCCATAGCCGCCTGTCCAGCCGCTCGCCATATGCCGCGGCCGCGAGCAGCCGGCGCGACCCTTCGTTCGCCGGCTCGCGTGGGCCCAGGCCGGCCTTCGCGCGCAACTCGATGATGCGCTGCTTGATCGCCTCGGCGCGGGCCCACGCTGCGCCTTCCGTCGGCGCGAGGATCGGCCGGAGAGACAGGCTGAACCGCACTTCGCGCCCATGCCGCGCCGCGGCGGCACGCACCCGCGCGGTCAGTTCGCGCACCTGGGCGTGCGTCTCGCCCCACAGCGCGTAGACATCGGCGTGCTTGCCAGCCACCTCGATCGCGGCGTCCGAGGCACCGCCAAAGTAGATCGGGATGCGGGGCGATTGCACGCAGCGCATAGCCGTGGAGGCACCGACGAACCGGTAGTACGCCCCGGCGTGGTCCACCGTACCGCTCTCGGTCCAGATGCGTTTGAGGATATGCAGGTACTCGTCAGTGCGCGCGTATCTTTCGTCCTTCGACAGCGTATCACCGTCGCGCAGCTGATCGACATCGTCGCCGCCGGAGATGACGTGGATTGCGGCGCGGCCTCCGGTGACCTGATCGAGCGTTGCGAACTTGCGCGCCGCCAGGGTGGGGGCCACAAAGCCGGGGCGGTGCGCCAGCAGGAAGCCCAGCTTCTCGGTATGCGCCGCGGCATAGCCCGCCAGCAGAAAGCCGTCCGGACCGTCGGAGAAATAGCCCACCAGCACGCGGTCGAACTCCGCTGCTTCGGCAGCCTGGGCGAAGTCGCGCACATAGCCGCGGTCGAACGCCACGGGGCCCGGCGGATGAATCTCGGACCCGTGCCGGTGGTGGATCATGCCGATGAATTCAACCGCCATGGCGGGCTTCCCCAGTGTGGCGTGACGATTATAACCCTTGTAAAGCCGGTGACGAGGCGGAAAGGCTCCGCTAAGTTCATAACGTACCGACAAGGAGGGGGTTTCATGTCGCACTATCGTCTCGGGGCAATCGCCGGTCTGGTGGCGCTTGCCGGTCTGTTCTGGATGTCCGCGCCAGCCAGCGCGCAGACCGAGGTCAAGAGCGCTACACTGGATGCCGTCAAGAAGCGTGGCCAACTGGTGTGTGGCGTCGATACGGGTATTCCCGGCTACGCGTTCCAGGATTCCAAGGGCGAGTGGCAGGGGCTGGACATTGCCTATTGCCGTGCCATCGCCGACGCCGTGCTCGGGTCGCCTGACAAGGTGAAGTTCATCGGCACCACATCGAAGGTGCGGTTCTCGGTGTTGCAGTCAGGCGAGATCGATGTGCTGATCCGTGACTCGGAGCACACCTTCATCCGCAACACGCAGCTCGGGCTCGATGAGCCGGCGGACAATTTCTACACCGGGCAGACGTTCATGGTGAAGAAGAGCCTGGGCGTAGCGCACACGAAGGACCTGAACGGCGCAACGATCTGCCTGCTGACCGGCACTACGCTCGAGACCAACATCGCCGACTACAACCGAGCGAACAATATCAAGATCAACACGCTGCTATTCGACAAGCCAGAGGAAGCGTTCGCCGCCGCCGATGCCGGGCGCTGCGACGGCTACACGGATGACGGCGGGTCGGTCGCGGCAGCGCGTTCGACGATGAAGGCGCCGAACGACTGGGTGTTCCTGCCGGAGACGATCGGCGGCCTGCAGCCTCTGGGTTCGTTCACCCGACAGGGCGACGAGGCGTGGACGAGACTGGTGAAGTGGGTTCACTTCGCGATGCTCGAGGGTGAGGTTCTCGGCATCACCAAGGCCACGGTGGATCAGGTGAAGTCATCCACCAAGGACCCGGAGACCCGTCGCTTCCTGGGTATGGAAGGTGATTTCGGCAAGCTGCTGGGCGTCGACAATGACTGGGCCTACCGCATCACCAAGCACATCGGCACCTACGGCGAGGTGTACGACGCGACATTTGGCGACAAAGGCGGCCTCGGACTGCCGCGCGGCATGAACAACCTGTACTCGAAGGGCGGGCTGATGACGATGCCCACCTGGCACTGACGTGGTCAGGCGGCCGTCGTCGCGAGCACGGGCAGCACAGTGGCTGCTGCTCGGGCTCGTGCTGGCGGCTGCCTGGTATCTCGGTTCGCAGGCTGCGTCGAACATCGCACGCCGCCACACGACGTTTGGCTTCGGCTTTCTGTTTGATCAGACCAACTTCGATATTCCGTTCCGCCTGATCCCCTGGCAGGTCGGCGACACCTATGGCCGCGCCCTGTTGGTCTGTGTTCTCAATACCCTGCTGGTGTCAGCGATGAGCATCGTCGCGGCGACTCTCCTGGGTTTGTTCGTTGGCATTATGCGCCTGTCCGCGAATTGGCTAGTGCGTAACCTGGCGCTCTGGTTCATCGAACTTGTGCGCAACACACCGCAGCTGGTGCAGATCATCTTCTGGTACGTCGCGGTGCTGCAGACCCTGCCTGGTCCGCGCCAGAGCATCGCCCTACCTGGCGGCTTGCTGCTGAACGTCCGCGGTCTTTACCTGCCCAGCTTCGAGCCAGGCGCGTGGGCCGGTGTGGCCTGGCCGCTCGCTTTTGTTGTGGCATTTGGCATCCCGTCCGTCTGGCGGCTGACCTGGCGCGGCTTGCCACTGGGGCCGAAATCGCTACCGCTCGCGGTGGTCGCATTCGGCCTGTACCTTGCAGGCATTGACCACATCGACTACCCGCTGCTGCGTGGCTTCAACATCGCTGGCGGCCTTCAGGTGGTGCCGGAGCTGGTCGCGCTGTGGGCCGGATTGACAATATACGCGGCGGCGTTCATCGCCGAGATCGTCCGCGCATCGATCCTGTCGGTGCACAAAGGGCAGCGTGAGGCAGCACTGAGCCTCGGGTTGCGGCCACGTCAGGTGTTGTCCAAGGTCGTGCTGCCGCAGGCGTTGCGCGTGATGATCCCGCCGATGACCAGCCAGTACCTCAATATCATCAAGTCGAGCTCACTCGGCGCTGCGGTTGCCTATCCGGAGCTGTTCCAGATCTTCGCCGGCACCGTGCTCCAGCAGACTGCACGTGAGATCGAGACGATGTTCCTGCTGATGGCGATCTTCCTGTCGATCAATCTCGGCGCATCGGCGCTGATGAACTGGTACAACCGCCGCGTGGCGCTGGTGGCCCGATGAGCGCGACGGCAGAGCGCCACCTGCTGCCGCAGCGCAACTTTGCGCCTGGCACGCCTGGTGCGGCGGCGCTCGACTGGCTGCGCCGCAACCTGTTTGGCTCTCTGCTGAATGCTGCGCTCACGTTGATCATCCTTGGCCTCGGCGTTCTGCTGCTGCCGCCGCTGTTCCGCTGGGCCGTCACTCAGGCGTCTCTGTTCGGCAGCGACCGGAGCGCTTGCACCGGAGACGGCGCCTGCTGGACCTTCATCCGCGTCCGGCTGCCGCTGTTCTTTTACGGCCGCTACCCTGCAAGCGAGTTCTGGCGTGTCGATCTCGCAGGCTTGCTACTGGTTGCGTTCAGCATCCCGGTGCTTCGTGAGCAGACGCCTCACCGCTGGCTATGGCTCTTGCTGCTGCTGATGCTCTTTCCTGCACTGGCGTCGCTGCTGCTGTGGGGTGGTCTGTTCGGCCTCGAGTATGTCGACACCACCCTGTGGGGCGGCCTGATGCTCGACGTCATCATCTCGTTCGTCGTCGTTGCCGGCTCGTTGCCTCTCGGCATTTTGCTCGCGCTTGGCCGGCGTTCGGAGCTGCCGGTCGTGCGCGCACTCTCGATAGGCTATATTGAGCTTTGGCGCGGCGTGCCGTTGCTGACCGTACTGTTCATGTCAGCAGTGCTGGTGCCGCTGTTCCTGCCACAGGGCGTATCGGTAGATCGGCTGCTGCGCGCCATGGCGGCACTGGTGTTATTCAATGCTGCCTACATGGCGGAGGTCGTGCGCGGCGGCCTGCAGGGCGTCGAGCCCGGTCAGGAAGAGGCAGCTCACTCGCTCGGTCTCCGCTGGTGGCAGGTGCAGGCCTTCGTGGTACTGCCGCAAGCGCTCCGGATCGTAGTGCCCGGCATAATCAATACGGTGGTCGACCTGTTCAAAGACACCACACTGGTTACCATCATTGGCCTGTTCGATCTTCTCGGCGCTGTCGAGCTAGCGTTGAAGGATCCAGCCTGGCTTGGTTTCGCCACGGAAGGGTACCTGTTCGCGGCTGTGGTGTTCTTCGTCTGCTGCTATATGATGTCAGCTTACGGGCGGAGCATTGAACGGCGCCTAGCGCGACGCTGAGAGTTCCTGGGCATTGAAAATTGTGTGCTACCCCGATCTCTGGCCGGTATGAATGGAAGCCATTACGAAGATGCAAGACGCCCGGGATGCTCTGACACTACGCAGCGGCCGCCTGACTAAGCTCCGAGCGATTGTGCAGGAGCAAGGACTGTATGGCTTTGTGATCCCGCGCTCTGACGAACACCTGAGTGAATACGTCCCGGCATCGGCCGAACGCTTAGCTTGGCTCACTGGGTTCACGGGCAGCGCCGGATTAGCAGTTGTCCTAACAACCAGAGCCGCTGTTTTCACAGATGGGCGTTACGTTCTGCAGCTCTCCCAGCAGGTCGACCGAGCGAACTGGGAATGCAAGCACATAACGGAAGACCCACCGCAGGCTTGGATCAAGGCGAACGCACCTTCGGGCGCGAGAATAGGGTATGATCCAATGCTGATAAGCGAGAAAGGGTTGGCTCGCTTTTCGAGCCCTGACTTTACTATGGTCGCGGTCGATCAGAACCCGATTGATGCGCTTTGGAGCGATCGTCCTCCGGTGCCAGCAAAGCCAGTGATGCTACACCCTATCGAGTATTCGGGATGCTCCGCCGCCGATAAACGCGCGCAGGTTGCCAAGGTGCTGCGAGAGGAGTTGCACGATGCAGCCATAATCAGCGATCCGGCCAGTATCGCGTGGTTGCTTAACATTCGTGGAAATGATGTTCCGTTCACGCCGTTTGCTCTCGGGTTCGGCCTCATTCACGCTGACGGGAGTGCCGAACTCTTTATCGACCCCGCCAAGGTCTCGGAGACCGCGCGAGCTTGGGTTGGAAACTCCGTGTCTGTATCGGGGCGCGAAGCCATGGCTCCGGCACTAGCCGGGCTGAGCGGCAAGCGAATTCGGGTTGATGCTGGCGGTACTCCGGTTTGGTTTGCAGACACCCTCCGAACCGCTGGCGCCAGCGTAGTGAGTGGCTCCGATCCATGTCTCCTGCTTAAAGCTCGCAAGAACTCGGTTGAACAAGCCGGCGCGCGAAGCGCTCACGAGCGAGACGCTATAGCACTTTGCGAATTCCTGCGCTTTCTTGACCAAAGGGGAGCGAGTGGAAGCGAAACTGAACTGTCTGCTGCGGCAAAGCTTCTGGCTCTGCGGGAACGTGCGCCAACGTTTCGTGGAGAAAGCTTTCCTGCCATCTCGGCGGCAGCGGAGCATGGTGCGATCATTCACTATCGTGTCTCGGAGGAGAGCAACCGTGCGCTCGGGAAGAACGAAGTCTACCTCATTGATTCCGGTGCTCAGTACTTGGACGGGACCACGGATGTCACTCGTACAATTTGGACTGGTCCAGACGCGCCTCCCCAACACCTGAAAGAACAGGCAACTCGCGTCCTCCAAGGCCACATCAGGATCGCAAGCCTGGTGTTTCCATATGGCATCTGCGGCTCTCATCTGGATGCTATCGCTCGAAGCTCATTGTGGCAGGCAGGCCTGGATTATGATCATGGCACCGGACACGGCGTGGGAAGCTACCTGTCTGTTCACGAAGGACCAGTCAGCCTCTCCCGCACGGGCCGGCCTATCCCGATCGAGTCCGGGATGATCCTGTCGAATGAACCCGGTTATTATCTGTCCGGCGCGTACGGAATTCGGCTGGAAAATCTGCTGCTGGTGCAGCCTGTTGAAATGTCGACCAGCAAGCCTTTCCTACAGTTTGAGACGCTCACGCTCGCGCCATTCGATCATCGCCTGATCGAGCCGGCAATGCTCGAGCGATCAGAACGTGATTGGTTGAACAATTACCATCAAAGGGTGTTGGAAAAGGTCGGTCCACATCTTGATGCAGATACACAACAATGGCTTGCCGATGCATGCAAGACGATTGATTAGCGATGAGTGGTCGGCTCATCGCCGTAGGACCAACGTCGTCCACGAACCTTCGTGAATTCGCGTTTGCAGTTTCATCCCGCATCGCCTGTGCGCCGTTAAAACCCAACGCTCTTGATTTCTTGTCAATCCAGACAGCACAGCACATGCCCCTGGTCTCAACTGCTGCGCAAGCTGGCGCGCCATAAGGCAAAGCGGACGGGCCAGAATATTGGCGAATACGAGATCGTAAGGTCCGCACGAACGAACCAAGCGATGGTTCCAGCCATCGGCCAACCTCACCCGGACCAGCTTGGTAAGCTGGTTCAAGCGAACATTCTGCTTGGCCACGTGCACCGACCAAGGCTCGACGTCACTCGCCAGGACAGGGCGCCGCAACAGCAGGGCAGCCGCCATCGCCAGAATTCCCGACCCGGTGCCCAGGTCGAGAATCCGCCTCGGCTTCATTCTGCCGACCTGCTCCAGTGCCCGAAGACACCCGCGCGTCGAGCCGTGTTCTCCCGATCCGAACGCGAGGCCGGCATCGACCGTCAGAACCAGCCGCGATGCGGGCGGTCGTGCACGCAGATGCGTTCCACGTATACAAAATCGCCTGCCGATCAGCTGTTCGGGAAACGTGGCGTATGATTTGGCGAGCCAACCATCTGCATCCGTAACGCTGCGTCGCAAAGTAGGTTGGACGCCTGAGACGATCCCTGCCAGCGCCAGAGCTGCCGCGAGATCGGACTCGTTGAGCGCATGCGCTTTGATTCCCTCGACACGCCATGCACCCGTGGCATGATCGCGAAAGAATGCCACGGTGTCGCAGACGCTGGCCAACGCGGCCTCGTACGCTTCGACTGCTGCTTCCGGGACGTGGACCGAAATTGTTTCCAAGGGGCCGGCGCGGCGCCGGCTGGCTGGCATCACGCCTTTTCCACGAAGCGGTCCAGCACGCGCTTGTCCCCGGCCTTTTCAAACTTCACGTCCAGCCGATCGGAATCAGCGGCTGTTACAACGCCGTAGCCGAATTTCTGATGAAACACGCGTGCACCGATCGGGATCGCCTCGCGGCGCGCCGGTCGCGCGGCCTGTTCCCAAACTTCGACCGTGCGTGGACGACGAGCGGCAACGGGAAATGCCGCGTTGAAGACCGGCACAACCGCGCCGGCAGCTTCGCGCGCGAAGGTGGCAGAACCGGCCCGCTCGACATCGACAGCCGGCAACTCCTCAATGAAACGGCTGGGAATGCTGCTCTGCCAGCTCGCGTAGATCCGCCGATTGGCGGCATGGCTCACGATAGCCCGTCGGCGTGCCCGAGTGAGACCGACATAGGCCAGACGGCGCTCTTCCTCCAACGCCTTCACGCCACCTTCGTCCATTGCGCGCTGGTTGGGGAACAAGCCTTCCTCCCAACCGGGCAGGAACACCGTATCAAACTCGAGCCCTTTGGCACCATGCAACGTCATCAGGTTCACCTGATCGCTGGTGTTAGCCTCGTCATTCTCCATCACCAGAGCCACGTGATCGAGAAACCCAGCGAGCGTTTCGAAATCAGCCAGTGCGCGCACTAGTTCCTTCAGATTTTCGAGCCGCCCTGGTGCATCCGGCGACCTGTCCCGCTGCCACATATCGGTATAACCGCTCTCGTCCAGCAGCGTGGCCACCGTCACGACATGGCCGTCGGTGTCTAGCAGCGATCGCCATCGGGCGAAGCTCCGCAGCAGCGCGTCCAGTTGCTCGCGCACGCGGCCGCGGAAGCCTCCGGCCTCGACCAGCCTCGCCGCCGCTGCCATCAGTGGCACGCCCTCTGCTCGTGCCCGATCATGGATGGTACGCAGCGCAGCTTCGCCGATGCCGCGCCGCGGCACATTGACGATGCGTTCGAAGGCCAAGTCGTCGGCAGGCTGATTGAGCAGCCGCATATAGGCGACCGCATCACGGATTTCCTGGCGCTCGTAGAACCGCAACCCACCAATGACGCGATAGGGGAGGCCGATGGTCAGGAGGCGTTCTTCAAAGGCGCGCGTCTGGAAGCCTGCGCGCACCAGGATCGCGATCTCCTGCAAGGACTCGCCCTCCCGCCGCAGCGCTTCGATACGGCTGCCGACCATTCGCGCCTCTTCGTCGGAGTCCCACAGCCCAACCACGACGACCTGTTCACCTGCCGCATCGTCCCTGCCGGGACGCAGGGTCTTGCCCAGCCGACCCTGGTTATGCGCAATGAGCCCGCTGGCGGCTGCCAGGATCGGCGCCGTGGAGCGATAATTGGCCTCCAGCCGGACGATCCTGGAACCCGGGAAGTCGCGTTCGAAGCGCAGTATGTTCTCCACTTCGGCACCGCGCCACGAGTAGATCGACTGGTCGTCGTCGCCGACGCAGCAGATGTTGCGATGACCCTGAGCGAGCAGCCGCAGCCACAGATACTGCACGAGGTTCGTATCCTGGTACTCGTCCACCAGGATGTAGCGGAACATCCGATGAAACTGCGCCAGGATGTCCGGCTGCTCGCGCATCAACTCAGTCATATGCAGCAGGAGATCGCCAAAGTCGGCCGCATTGAGCGCACGCAGCCGCGCCTGATAGGCGGCATACAAGCTGCGCGCTCCGCCGCCAGCGAAATCGCTATCCTCCTGCGGAGTGACCCGCGCCGGCGTCAAGCCACGATCCTTCCAGCGCTGGATCAGCACCATCAGCGCCTGCGGCGGCCATCGTTTGATGTCCACCCTCTCGGCGTCCATAACTTGCTTAAGCAGCCGGATCTGATCATCTGAATCGAGGATGGTGAAGCGCGGTGTCAGCCCGACCTGTTCGGCGTAGCGGCGCAGCATACGTGCGCAAAGGGCATGGAACGTGCCCAGCCACAGTCCCTCGACCGGCCGGCCCAGAATCGCGCCGACGCGCTCGCGCATCTCGCGCGCGGCTTTGTTGGTGAAGGTAACGGCCAGAATCTGCCCGGGGAATGCTCGGCGAGTCAGCAGGATATGCGCGAAACGGGTAGTCAGAACCCTGGTTTTGCCGGTTCCGGCCCCTGCCAGCACCAGTAGCGGTCCCTCCACGGTCTCGACCGCTTCACGCTGCTCGCGATTCAAATGGGCGAGGTAGTCGGTCAACGTCTTACGCGGTGGTGGTCACCGGACTGCTTGGTCGAACCCCCAGGATATGGGCGATCGCGTAGGTCAGTTCCGGCCGGTTCAGCGTATAGAAGTGGAATTCGTCGATCCCGTTCGCCTGGAGCAGCCTCACCTGTTCCGCGGCCACCACTGCCGCCACCATCCGGCGCGTATCTGGGTCATCGTCGAGGCCCTCGAACATATGGCCCAGCCAGTCCGGCACGGTGCCGCCCGACAGCGCTGACATCCGGCGCAGTCCGGCTAAATTCGTCACCGGCATGATGCCAGGCACGATTGGCGCGGAAATGCCCGCGGCCAGGCATAGGTCAAGGAAGCGTAGGAAAACCGCCGTATCGAAGAAGAAGTTTGTGATCGCGCGGTTCGCGCCGGCGTCCAGCTTGCGTTTCAGGTTGTCGAGGTCGTGCATCCGGGAGGAGGCTTGTGGGTGCACCTCCGGATAGGCCGCCACCGAGATCTCGAACGGTGCGACGCGTTTGAGGCCGGCGACCAGGTCGACAGCAAAGGCATAGCCATCCGGGTGA
>DASSRN010000105.1:0-14960 GCA_035701785.1 Acetobacteraceae bacterium
CCAAGCGTCAGCACCGCCCAGGCGCGGAAATGCGCGCGCATCATCGCTGGCTGGAAGCCGCTGCCGCTGCCGAAGCTGAAGCCGCCACGAGTGAAGCGGGCCCGGGCGACGCGATGACGCTGTCCGCTTCGGAATACACGAGGATAGCCTCCGAGCAGCGGGTCGCCTTCCTGCGATCGCCGCCGCACGCCACGGTGCCGCGGTCCCAGTGACACGTTCTCGCCGTGGCGATCCGGCGGTGCGTGGCGCTGCCTTTTACGAGGCCGGAGCCTGCCGGCTGCTCGCGCTATCATTCCGGAGGCAGTGCGCCGACGCTCGTTACGACTGTCGGGGGTTTTTACACTCTCTTCGCGTGTGTCTCGTGGGACATCAGCAATAGCTTGAGTTTGCTCGTTTTCCGGATTTGGCACGCTTCGTGCTGTCGCGGGTAATCACAAAGAATATTATTCGAGAGGAGTTTTCAGTGAGCCTCAAGATCGCAGCCATTGGGCTGGCGCTCGGCCTAGCGATTTCGGCGCAGCAGGCCCACGCCAATCTCATCATCAGCGTGAACGGAACTCAGGAAGCCACCGACCCCACAAACACCTTCGCTACGTTCACGGGCGCTGTGGGTTCGTTCAACCTGAACACCATCAGCATGGTCGGGCTGAGCGCCTTTGGCGGTAACGGAACGCTGGTGGACAACGGCTCCCTGAACATTTCGACCTCGGGAGCAGGAACACTCAACATCAAGTTGACCGAAACGAACCTGGCTGGCGCTTCGACCATCCCGTTCTCGGGCCTGTTCACCGGGACCATGACCAATGCCACCGTCTCGCGCTCGTTCTATGTCGACCCGACGAACGCGGGTCTGATGACCACCCTGCTGGGCTCGACCACCACCAGCGGCGGGTCGTTTTTCGACAGCGTACACCTCAGTGGGCCGTACTCGCTCACCGAGTATATCTCCATCACGGCAACAGGCCCGGGCGCCACTCTGAGCGCTGACGACACCGTCAAGGCGCCAGAACCGATCAGCTTGAGCGTGTTGGGCTTCGGTCTGCTTGGGCTGGGCATGGTTCGCCATCGCCGGCACAAGCGACAGGGGTGAAGGCTTCCCAGCAAGTGGACAGCGCCTGGGCCAGGTGATCGGCCCAGGCGAACCCAGCCCTGCAACGCTGCTCCGGCCATGACGCGGCAGCTCAGGAGGGCTACCATCCCGCCATGCTCCGCGTCACCGATCCGGCATGAGAGCCTGGCCGTCTGCATCGGCGTGGCGCCAGGCCTGCACCGACGACACAGTGCTGGCGGCCTGGCGCGGTCCCTGGTCGGTTGCCTTCGCGATCGACAGCGACGGCGCCAGCACGACCTTCGCCTTCACCGACGGCACGCTCACCGGCGGCGGCGTCCCGCAGTTCACCCTGGCAGCGCCCGCCGCGGTGTGGGCGAAGTTCCTGGCCCCGACCCCGCCGCGCCACCACCACGCGATCTTCGCGATGCTCGCGCGCGTGCCGGAGTTCGCGGTGCGCGGCGAGCAGCTTGCTTTCCTTCAGTATGCCCATGTGGTTCGCCGCGTGCTGGAGATCGGCAAGTGGCTGGCACTGGGCAACGCCGCACCGGTACCCGCATCACTCCACCCGCCGTTAGCATCGCCCACGCCGGCGCCCGACGTGACCGGCCGCTACGTGCCGGTGTCGGCCGGCGGCACCACTTACCAGGTCTATTGCGAACAGTCCGGCACCGGCCGCGACCTGCTCTGCCTGCATACCGCCGGTGCGGACGGGCGGCAGTTCCATCGCCTGATGGCCGATCCGCGCATCACCGGCACGCATCGCATGATCGCGTTCGACTTGCCCTGGCACGGCAAATCGCCGCCGCCAGCCGGCGCCGTGCCCGGGAGGTGGCGGCTGAACACCGACCTCTACGTTGCCCTCATCATGGGCTTCGTCGAGGCCGCCGGCCTGGATAAGCCGATCGTGCTGGGCGCCTCGATGTCGGGCGAGATCTGCCTGGAACTCGCCTACCGTCATCCGGAGGCGTTCACCGGCATCATCGCCTGCGAAGCATCCGAGCGGATCGAACGCCGCCAGACGCCGTTCTCCTACCATCCCCAGGTCAACGCCGGCTATTTCGTGCCCGAGTGGGTCCGCGGCCTGATCGCACCGCAGAGCCCGGCCGAGTGCGCCGCCGAGATCGCCTGGCACTATGCGCAGGGCGGCCCGGCGGTGTTCTTCGGCGACATCGAGTTCTATGCCGGCGACTGGGATGCGCGCGACCGCGTTGGCCGTATCGATACCAATCGCTGCCGGCTGTTCATGCTGACCGGCGAATACGACTACTCCTGCACCGTCGAACACTCCGCCGCCACGGCAGCCAGGATCCCCGGCGTGCGGTTCCAGCCGATGCCCGGGATCGGCCACTTCCCGTTTGCCGAGAACCCTGCACTGTTCGCCGACTACCTCTTGCCGATCCTGCGCGAGCTGGACGGCTGAACCAGGGAGCGCATCCATGCCGCAGCTCACGCTCGACCAGGCCCAGACCATCGTCGCCACCGCGCTGAAGCACGGATCGGAGCACAGCATGCAGCCGCTCGCCGTGGTGGTGCTGGACGAGCGCGGTGTGCCGAAGGCGTATGCCGCGCAGGACGGCACCAGTCTGCGCCGCTTCGACATTGCCAGCGGCAAGGCGCATGGCGCGCTGTCATTCGGCCTGGGCTCGCGCACGCTGGCCAAGCGCGCAGCGGCCAATCCGCACTTCATCGCCGCGGTGACCCACGCGGTGGGTGGTTCGCTGGTGCCGGTGCCTGGCGGCGTGCTGATCCGCGCTGCCGACAAGGCGATCATCGGCGCGGTCGGCATTTCCGGCGACACTTCGGACAACGACGAGGCCGCGGCGGTTGCCGGCATTGCAGCGGCAGGGCTGACTGCGGACCCCGGCGAAGGGTGATCACAGGTAGATGCGGTACTGAACAAATCCGGTGAGCGTTGCGATCTTGTCATAGAGCGCACGCGCTGCCGCATTGTTCCGGCCGGTCTGCCAATAGACGCGACTTGCCCCTGCGGCCTTCGCGCGGACACTGACGCCCTCGATCAAGGCGCGCCCCACACCCTTCCCGCGTTGCGCCTCGACCGTGAACAGGTCCTGCAGATAGCAGATCGGATCGAGCTGTGCGGTCGAGCGATGGAACAGGTAATGCACAAAGCCGATCAGTCCGTCGCCCTGCTCCGCGACCAGCGCATGCACCGGCTCATGCTCATCGAAGAATCGCTGCCAGGTGGCCTCAGTCACCTCCGCAGGCGCCGGACGCGAGGCCTGATAGCTCCGCCAGAGCGGCTCCCACTGCGAACGGTCCTTCGGTTCGATGGCGCGGACGATGAATGCCGCGGTCGTGCTTCTCACCATCGATCAGCCAGCGAGAATGCCGCCATCGACCACCATGGCATGACCCACCATGAAGCTCGCCGCCGGGCTACAGAGCCACACCACAGCAGCGGCGATCTCTGCCGGCTCACCGAAGCGTCCGATGGGTTCTTGCGCCACCATCCGCTGTACGATCTCCGGATCGTAATTCCTCGTGACGAAGGCGGCCATTGGAGTATCGACCATCCCTGGGCAGACCGCGTTGATGCGGATGCCCTCCGCGGCATAGTCGAGAGCGGCGCTCCTGGTCAGGCCGATCACCGCGTGTTTGCTCGCGGAGTAAACGCAGCGCCCTCTGGAACCCTTCAGGCCGCCGATCGAGGAACAGTTGACGATCGCGCCACTCCCCTGCGCCATCATCTGGCGAAGCTCGGCCTTCATGCAGTTCCACACGCCACGCAGGTTGACGCTCATCACGCGTTCGAATTCGTCGTCGCTGGTTTCCAGAAACGCAGCAGCCTCGGAATTCACACCGGCATTGTTGAAGGCTGCGTCGAGCCGCCCATAGGTGCTGACCGCGCGTTGGATCATCGCCTCGACCTGCGCCCTGTCGGTCACGTCACAGGCGACACCAATGACGTTGTGACCCGCTGCGCGCAGGCTCTCGGTCGCCTTGCCGATCGCCGCTTCGTCGCGATCGGCAACGATCACGGACGCCCCGGCCTGCGCGAAGGCCTCTGCCGTCGCCAGGCCAATGCCACCGCCGGCTCCGGTGACGAGTGCCACTTTTCCCTCGAATACATCAGGGGCTCGCTGGTCGGGCATCGCTCTCCCTCCTCACCCCGGCGCCGCGAGCGGGTAGAACGGCGCCTGCTCGACCAGCCGCGCAGGACCACGCAGCACCTCGAAGCGCGTACCGTCGCCATCGCGCCAGAAGCGCAGATCGAGCCGGTGTTGGCCCAGCCGCAGATCCAGCAGCGTGATGTCGGGCAGCCAGGCCGGCAGCGCCGGATCGATGAACACCCGCTCGCGCGGCGCATCCAGCGCGATACCCAGGATCGCCTGCAGCAGCGCGAAGGTAGACCCCGCAGCCCAGGCCTGCGGCACGTTGGCGCCCAGATACTGCACCGGAAAGTCCGCATCGCCACGCTGCACACCGGAGTAGAGCTCCGGCAGCTGGTTCGACAGGAAGTGCCCGGCGGCCCGCGAGATGTCGCGCGCGACCAGGCCCACCTCATGGGCAAACCCATATCGTTTGAAACCAAGTGCGATCAGGCTGTTGTCATGCGGCCAGACCGAGCCGTTCTGGTACGAATACGGGTTGAAGGCTGCATGCTCCGCCGACAGCGTGCGGATGCCCCAGCCCGAGTTCATGTCGGGCGCCATCAGCCGCGTCACCACGCGCGCCGCGCGGTCCGGCGGCACGATGCCGGACCACAACAGGTGCCCCGGATTGGACGCGACACTCAGGACCTTCCGCTTCTCGCCATCCAGCATGTAGGCGTAGAAGCCGCTCGCCTCGTCCCAGAACACGTCGTTGAACGCGCGGTACAGCTTTGCCGCCTTGTCGCGCAGCGCCGCCGCGCGATCGGCGCGACCCAGTTCGTCGTACACCTCCGCCATGCGCAGCCACGCGTCGTAGACATAGCCTAGCAGCTCGCACAGCGCCTTCGGCCCCTTCACCAGCGTGCCGTCTGTGTAGGACATCGAGTCGCCAGAATCCTTCCAGCCCATGTTTTCGTAGCCGACGGGCGATCGCGTCTGGTACTCCTGGAACCCGTCGCCGTCGCGATCGCCCCACTCGTCGATCCATGACAGGCAGGCTTCGGCTGTCTCCAGATGCCGCTCCAGCAGCCCGCGATCGCCGATCGCACGCCACGCGGCATGCAGCAGGATGAGGTACAGCGGCGTCGCATCGGCCGTGCCGTAATACGGCGTGTGCGGGATCAGCTTGAAATGCGCGAGTTCCCCATAACGCAGCTCGTGCATGATCTTGCCCGGCTCGGCGTCGCGATAGTCGTCGCGCTCCTTCGCCTGCCAGCGCCCGAGCACGTCCAGTGCGCCGCGGGCGAACTCCGGATAGATCAGCATGTTCTGCAGCGACACCACCAGACTGTCGCGGCCGAACGGCGCCATGAACCACGGCAGGCCGGCGGCAGGCACGAACACCATGTGGTCGGTCCCGGCGATCGGCAGGCGCAGCGCCGCCATGTCCTCGATCGACTGATGGTAGGCGCGGTAGAACTCCTCGTTGCTGGTACGGATCTTCAGCACCGTCTGCTGCCATTCGGTGTGCTGATCGGCGTGATGCGCGCAGTCGTGCGGCGCACGGAAGTGCCGGCTGCCGTCGAGCAGGTCGTACAGCAGGCAGCAATGCCAGGTCTCGCCTGGTGCCAGACGTAGTTCGAAGCTGAGCCGTCCGTTGGCATACGCCGCCTTCTGGTCGGCATGCCGTGGCCCGACCTGCACGCCGCGCACGAAGTCCTGGTTGCGATAGACGGTACGCAGCGTCTGGTGCGCGTCCGACCAGTCGGTGGTGATGCGGCCGCGTCGCACGATGCGGTTCGACTTCACCTCGAACACGTCGGCGAAGTCCGAGCGGATGGCGAGTTCCAGGTTGAAGCGCATCGCGCGTTGGCCGTGGTTGGTGATGTCGAGATCCTCGTGCAGGCCACCCGCCAGCCTGCGGCCGATCACCAGCCCCAGGATGCGCGCCGGCACTGTGCCATCCTCGCTCGGGAACGCGCGGTTGGTGAGGTGGATGCGTGCGGTGTCGGCGGTGATCGCACCGCCGTTCATCAGTTCCCATGGCTCGCCGTTGGCGTAGATCGCCCAGGCCGAGATCAGCCGCGTGTCGAGGAAATAGAGGCCCTTGTCGGACGGCCATTCGATCTCGCCGTCGGTGTCGGTGATGAGCACGGTCTGGCCGTGATGGATGGCGATCTGCGGCGGCCCGACTTCGACCTTGAACGGCATCGTGTGGTGACCCCCCTTGTTCGGTTTCGTCTCATGCCGCGTGCTGCGAGACATTGGCTCGCGCGGTGAGGCAGTGCCGGAAGGGGAATGGAACCACAGATGAACACGGATGAACACGGATAAGCGCGCACTGCTACCGTGCGCCGCTGCTTATGGCCGGTGGGCTGGCTTGTGATACGCCAGCGGCGCCTTCGACACGCGCTTCAGGCAGCGAGCGGAGTGGTCCGGCGTGGTTTCTCGTCGAGCGCACGCAGGATCGGCGTGGTGCCGGTGACGATGACGTGCACCGCCGCAGGCGACAGCGCGCCGACATCGATCCGATCGGGCAGGCGTCCCAGCCGCCGGATCAGCACCGCACGCTTGCGATGCTGCAGCGCATAGCTCTCGGCTTCCGCGACCGGATCGGCCTTCGGCGCCGACTGCGGTGCAGGCGCCGGCGGCGGCTGAACCAGCGCCTCGGCTGCCAGCGCGAGCGCGCGCTGTTCGGTCGCCACTGCCGCATCACGCGCGGCAGCGTCGTTGGTGCGCTTCTCGCGATCCAGCTGCGCGCGCCGCAAGGCATTTCGCCAGCCGCGCGCCTCGCGCATCATGCTGGCGGACTGCGCCGTGCACTTCCCGACCACGGCGGTGTCGTCGGGATAGGCACGCGCAAGCCGCAGGCAATCCAGCGCATGCGCACTCGCGGCGACGTACTGCGCCGCAAGGTGTGCTTCTTCCGAGTTGGCCGGCAGCAACGACGCGACATGCGCGATGGCGGCAAGATCGCGCTTGGCGGCATCCTCGGCGCTGTCGCTGATCGGCGCCGGCAGCGCGGCGCGAAGCGTATGGACGACCTGGTAGTAGGTGGCCTTTGAGAGAAGGTCGGCCGGGTTGGGGCTGCCGAGGACGTCCATCAGCGGGATGTTATCCAGATGCCGGTCAGCGCGTCAAGGCTTATATTCCTTTATGTTAGCCTTATTTCCTATATGCCGAGCCAGGTAACGGGCTGACGAGTTCAAGGCGCCGGGCCGCGACGCTTTGACGGTATCGGGTGTCTGTCGTACGATTACGCTGGTAATAACCTTATGACAAATAGCAAATCTACCGCAACAAAAAGAAATTGCGGACACAGTAACAGGGGGAAATCATGAGTGGCTGGCAACTCAGTGGCAATGCTCCGATAGCCTACGACCGTTTCGCGCTCAAAGTGATGGAGCCGTGGACTGATGACCTCATTCGTTCCGCCGGCTGCCGGGACGGTGATCGGGTGCTGGACGTTGCCTGTGGCACCGGGCTGGTCTCCGGTCGTATCAGTTTGGTCACCGGCAAGTTCTGTTCGGTCACCGGGATCGATGTCAACGAAGGCATGCTGAGCGTTGCGCGGCGTAACCCGCAGATCGAATGGCATCAAGGCAGCGCAACCGAACTTCCTTTTGCGGATGGCAGCTTCGATGTCGTCCTGTGCCAGCAAGGTCTCCAATACTTTCCCGACCGCGCAGCGGCGATACGACACATGGCACGCGTGCTCGCTCCCGGCGGACGGCTCGCCCTGAACGTCTGGGGGGCATTGGACCGAGCGCCATTTTACGTCGCGTTGGTGGATGGGATCGCCAGGTTCATCGGTGAGGAGGCCGCCAAATCAGCCTTCGACCTCCCATTCTCCCTCAACACCGCCGCCGAACTGCGCATGCTGGCCAGCGATGCCGGCCTGCAACGGATATCCATCCGCTTCGAACACCGGACGATGCGTTATCCGTCGCCGGCCACGATGGTCGCTGGCTTCATGGACGCGACGCCGATTGCGGCTCAGTACCAGGCACTGCCGGCAGATCGTCAGCGCGCATTTGTTGACTATGTGGCTGAGCACCTCGCTGGATACGTGGACGATGCAGGGTTGGCGGCACCGATGGAGAACCATTTCCTGGCTGCCATGAAGCCCTGATGTCCGGCTAATATGGACGCCGGCGCAGCTATATATCCGTCACCATGGTGTTCCCGATGGTGTTCCCGCGCACCACCGTCGATCCCGCCGTCTGCACCGGCAACCCCTGCATCCGCGGCCTGCGCTTCCCGGTGGCACGGCTGCTGGGTCTGCTCGCTGCCGGCGAGACGCGCGAGGCGATCCTCGCCAACTACCCCTACCTTGAGTCCGAAGACGTGGACGCAGCTCTCAACTACGCCGCTTTCCTGGCAGAGGACGAGACTGCCGAACTCTCGCGGTGAAGTTCCTGGTCGATATGCCGCTGTCGCCGGATCTGGCGCGCTGGCTGGGTGCCCAGGGACATGACGCGGTGCATGCAGTGGACCTCGGCCTGCAACGTGCGCCGGATTCGGCCATCATCGCACGCACGCGACAAGAGGGACGGACAGTCGTTACTGCTGATCTCGACTATCCGCCCGTGCTTGCATTGGCTCAGGCGAATGAGCCAAGTCTCATCCTGTTCCGCCACGGCAACTGGAGCGAAGCGGAGGTCATTGAGCGCCTGTCCGGCGTGCTGGCGGGCTTGAGCGAGGCCGACATCGCCCACAGCATCCTGGTGGTGGATCGCGATCGGGTGCGTCGCCGGCAATTGCCGATCGATCCCTGAGAGCCGTGGCCGGGGCCGCGCACCCGGCCATGCTACCGCCTCTCCTACTTCGCAGCCGCCCATTCGCGGAGATGCACCACCCCCTCCTCCTTGCCCGCCGGCGCGTCGTGGAACTGCGCCGCCTCGGTGCTGCCGGAGAATGCCGTGGTGGACGACTGCCCGGCCGACGCCGCCGTCGCCACTGCGTCGAAATACCCGACCCCCACCTCGCGCTGGTGCCGCGTTGCGGTATACCCTGCCGGTTCCGCCGCGAACTCCGCCTGCTGCAGTTCCGAATACGCTGCCATGCCACGCTCGCGATAGCCGCGCGCCAGCTCGAACATCGACAGGTTCAGGCTGTGGAACCCGGCCAGCGTGACGAACTGGAACCGATATCCCATGTCTCCGATGTCGCGCTGGAAGCTGGCGATCCGGTCCGGCGACAGCTTCTTCCGCCAATTGAAGCTGGGCGAGCAGTTGTACGCCAGCATCTTCCCCGGGAACTCCCGATGGATCGCATCGGCGAACTGCTCCGCCTCGTCGAGGTCCGGCTCACTCGTCTCCCACCACAGCAGGTCGGCATACGGCGCGAACGCCAGCCCGCGCGCGATCGCATACTCCACGCCGCGGCCCGGCGTGATGCGGAAGAACCCCTCCGCCGTGCGCTCGCCGGAGATGAACGGGTGGTCGCGTTCGTCCACGTCCGTGGTCAGCAGCTGCGCCGAATGCGCATCGGTGCGGCAAAGCAGCACCGTCGGCACGCCCTCGACATCGGCCGCGAGTCGCGCCGCGTTCAGCGTGCGGATGTGCTGCGCGATCGGCACCAGCACCTTGCCGCCCAGATGCCCGCACTTCTTCTCCGACGCCAGCTGGTCCTCGAAGTGCACGCCGGCGGCACCCGCCTCGATCATCGCCCGCATCAGCTCGTACGCGTTCAGCGCGCCGCCGAACCCGGCCTCCGCATCGGCGATGATCGGCGCCATCCAGTAGGTGCCGCGGTCGCCCTCCAGCCGTGCGATCTGGTCGGCGCGGCGCAGCGCGTTGTTGATCCGTCGCACCACGTTCGGCACTGAGTCGACCGGATACAGCGACTGGTCCGGATACATCGCCCCCGCGGTGTTGGCATCCGCCGCGACCTGCCAGCCGGACAGGTAGATCGCCTGCAAGCCCGCCTTCACCTGCTGCACCGCCTGATTCCCGGTCAGCGCGCCAAGCGTCGGCACATAGGGCTCGGTCTTCAGCAGCTGCCACAAGCGCGTGGCCCCCATCTCCGCCAGCGTGTGGCGGATGCGGAAGCTGCCGGCCAGCCGCTCGACATCCTGCTGCGTGTAATCGCGGCGGATGCCGTCGAACCGGCACGGGTCGGGAATCAGATGCATCTTGTGCTCCTTTGGCTTGCACCTCGATGCGTGAAGATTTGACATTGCAGGTGCGAAGTGCACCTGAATTCTGCCAGAGTGCGTGGCAATGCTGTCGCTGCCTTCACCGGATTGGGGTGGATTTTGTAAAGTGCGTAAAACATGGCCCGCACGCTGATCGGCCGCACGGTCCGCCGGCTGCGCTCCGACCGCGACCTCACCCAGCAGGCGCTGGCGGCGCGGCTGGGCATCTCCGCCAGCTACCTGAACCTGATCGAGCATGATCAGCGGGCGGTCACCGCCTCGCTGCTGATCCGGTTAGGCGAAACCCTCGGCGTCGACCTTGCCACGCTGTCCGGTCGATCCGAGCGGCAGCTCGCGGTGGCGCTGCGCGAGGCATTCGGCGACCCGCTGCTGTCCGCCGATGCGGTGCCAGATGGCGAGATCGCCGACCTCGCCGCCGCCACGCCGAACGCGGCCCGCGCGGTGCTGGCGCTGTATCGGGCCTGGCGTGTCGCCCGCGAGGACGCCGGCGGCATCGCGCTGCCGTCCGGCCGGCGCGTGCTGCTGCCGAACGAGGAGGCGCGCGACCTGTTCGATGACCGCGGCAATTACTTCCCCGCGCTGGAGGCGGCAGCCGAAGCGCTCTCGGGCCAGCTCGGCGCTGCGCCCGCCGAGATGAACCACGCGATCGCCGAACGCCTGCGCCGCACCCATGGATTGACCGTGACGGTGCAGCCGCTGGATGGCGCGCTGCGCCAGTATGACCCCGCCGCCCGTCGGCTCACCTTGGCCGAAGC
The DNA here is from genome assembly GCA_035701785.1 of Acetobacteraceae bacterium. Lineage (GTDB taxonomy): Bacteria > Pseudomonadota > Alphaproteobacteria > Acetobacterales > Acetobacteraceae > JAMXLO01. The sequence continues at coordinate 11,020 of DASSRN010000105.1, forward strand.
GCTGCCGCGCGAGAGCCGCGGCTTCCACATGGCGTTCCAGCTGGCGCTGCTGGAAGCGCGCGACGCAGTTGAGGCGGTGCTGGCCGATGCCGCGCCCTCGTCGGCCGAGGCTGCGATGCTGATCCGCGTCGGGCTGCTGAACTACGTCGCCGGCGCGCTGCTGATGCCGTACGCCGCGTTCCTCGATGCCGCACGCCTGCTGCGCCACGACGTCGAGGCGCTGGCCGCGCGCTTCGGGGTGTCGTTCGAACAGACGTGCCACCGGCTCTCCACGCTGCAGCGCCCCGGTGCGCGCGGCGTGCCGTTCTTTTTCGTTCGCGTCGATCCCGCGGGCAACGTCTCGAAGCGCTTCTCGGCCGCCGGTTTCCCCTTCGCGCGCTACGGCGGGTCGTGCCCGCGCTGGGTAGTGCATACGGCGTTCTCGCAGCCTGCCGTGATGCAGGTGCAGGTGGCCGAGTTGCCCGACGGCGCCGCCTATCTCTGCTTCGCGCGCACCGTGACCCGGCCGCCGCGCGCCTGGGGCGAGCCGCGGCCCACGCATGTGGTCGCGATGGGCTGCGGCGTCGCGCATGCCGATGCGGTGGCCTACGCCGACGGCCTGGATCTCGAGCGCGCCAAGGTCGGCATCGGCCTGTCCTGCCGCCTGTGCGACCGCCCCGATTGCCGCAGCCGCGCATTCCCACCGCTGGAGCACCGGCTCGCGCTCGACCCGCAATTGGCGGGCGCGGCGCCCTACCGCTTCGAAATCAAGAGGAGCTGATGCAGCCGCTCGACGAGGCGCTCGGTCATTGGCACGAGTTTTACATGCTGATTGGCACCGCGGCGGGCACGCTGGTGGGCCTGCTGTTCGTCGCCGCCAGCTTCGGGTCGGGTGTGTTCTCGCCCGATCGCCAGGCGCCGCTGCGCGTGTTCCTGTCGGCGAGCGTGGTGCACTTCGGCAGCGTGCTGGTGGTCTCGGCGCTGGTGCTGGCACCGATCGCGAGCTGGGCGGTGTTCGGCAGCTTTGTCATCGCCTGCGGCATGCTGGGTCTCGGCTATTACGGCATGGCGCAGCTCGACGCGTGGCGCGACGGGCTGCTTGCCAATCTGTCGTGGGACGATCGTGTCTGGTATGCCGCGCTGCCGATCATCGCCTACGCGGTCGAGACCGCCGCCGGCATCGTGCTGGTGATGCACAAGGACGCAGGATCCGCGGCGCTGGCGGCTTCGCTGCTGGGCTTGCTGGTCGTCGGCATCCACAACGCGTGGGACATCACGGTATGGGCGATGACGCGCCGGCGGGAGTGACCGCTGGAAGCCAGGCTCGCCGATGTGTATGATGAGCCAGCACTTTACACATGAGGCAGCAGGGTGCGCACCAACATCGAGATCGACGACAAATTGCTGCGCGAGGCGATGAAGGCCACAGGCCAGACCACCAAGCGAGCGACGGTGGAGGAAGCGCTGCGCCGCGTCGTCAAGCTGCACCGGCAGCGGCAGGCTGGCCGCAACCTGGCGGGCATCGGCTGGGATGGCGATCTCGATGCAATGCGCCGCGACCTGCCCGAGTGATCGCGGTCGATAGCTCCGTCTGGATCGCGCACTTCCGCAACGCCATGTCGCGCCAGGTGACGTTGCTGCGCTCCCTGTTCGGAAACGAAGAGCTGATGGTGGGCGACATTGTCCTGCTCGAGGTGCTTCGCGGCGCACATGACGAACGCCACGCAGTGCGCCTCGCACGGGAAATGCACAGCTTCGATGTTGTCGCCATGTTGGGTGATGGCAATGCGGTGCAGGCGGCGAGGAATTACCGATCATTGCGATCCCGTGGAATCACCGTGCGTGCGGTAGCGGACCTGATCATCGGTGCATACTGCATCGATCGTGGAATTCCGCTGCTGCATGATGACCGGGACTTCGACGCGATGCAGCAGCATCTCGGGCTTCGCGTGCTCTGACTGCGCAGGCTTATCACCGCACGCTGCGCCCGCTATGTTCGCGCCACACGCGGAGGAGACCCGATGAAGATCACGCGCGCCGAAACCACCATCCTGCGCATCCCGGAAGACGACCCGCTGGCCGACATGCCGGAGGACGTCAACCGGCTGCGCCCGGTCGTCATTCTCCGCATGCACACCGACAATGGGCTGGAGGGCATCGGCATCACCCTGTACGGCGGCGCGATCACCGGTGCGCTGCGCCATGCCATGGACGAGTTGTGCGAGCTTGTCGTCGGCGAGGATCCGATGCGGATCGAGGCCATCCTGCGCAAACTCGGCGTTGCCGCCGGCGACAACTGTGGCTCCGGCATATACACGCTGGCGCTGTCGGCCATCGATGTCGCGCTGTGGGACATCAAGGCAAAGGCGCTTGAGCTTCCGCTGTGGAAGCTGCTGGGCGGCGCGCGCGACCGCGTGCCCACCTATGCATCAGGCTCGCTGCGCCGCGGCCTGACCGACCAGCAGGCGGCCACCGCCGCGCGTCGGCTGGTGGACAAGGGCTTCGTCGAGATGAAGACGCAAATGGCGCTCCCCGGCAATCCGTCGCCCGCCGAAGAGGTGCGGCGCGTGCGCGTGGTGCGTGACGCGATCGGGCCCGACATCAAGCTGATGTGCGACATCAACCAGCGCTGGCGCGTCGAGCAGGCGATCGACATCGGCCACCGCGTCGCCGATGTCGGGCTGTTCTGGCTGGAGGACGTCACCACCTGCGACGACTACGAGGGCTTGGCGCGCGTCAACGCCGCGCTGTCCACGCCGATCGCCGGCGGCGAGTACGTCTGGGGCATCGTGCCGTTCCGCAACATGATCGAGGCACGCTCGGTGGACTACGTGATGATCGACCTGTGCCGGGTCGGCGGCATCACGCCGTGGATGAAGGTCGCCGGCATGGCGCAGGCGTTCAACCTGCCCGTCGTGAGCCACGTCGTGCCCGAGATGCACCTGCACCTGATCGCCGCGATTCCGAACGGACTGACGGTCGAATACATGCCGTGGATGCTGAAGCTCTACGAAGAGACCCCGGCGATCGAGAAAGGCCAACTCGTGCTGCCGAGCAAGCCTGGGCTAGGGCTGAAGTTCGACGAGAAGGTGGTGGCGGCGTATCAGGCGTAACAATGAAGGGAAACGGCTGAGCACCGATGAACACGGATGACGACGCAGGCTGAAGCCTATCTGTGTTTATCCGTGTTCATCCGTGGTTTCTTCCTCTTACCAGCCACCACCGCCTCATACGCCGCCTGAAGCTGCCGCAGCACCGAAGGCCCCGCATCGGGCACATCCAGATGCAGCGCGCGCAACTCGGCCATGAACGCCTGCCACATCGGCGGCCCGCCCTCCTCCAGTAGCTGCGCGCGTATCGACAACTCAGCCGACACCGGAGTGAACCGCCGACCCCACGCGCCCATATGCACCAGCAGCGGCACCAGCTGGATCGCCGCCTCGGTCAGGCTGTAGATCCCCTTCTGCCGGTGCGTCGGATCATCGCGCCGCGTCAGCAGCCCGGCCTCGACGAGGCGCTTCAGCCGGTCGGCCAGCACATTCGAGGCGATCCCCTCCATCGAGCCATGCAGCAGCTCACGATAGTGCCGCCGATTGCCGAACATGATGTCGCGGATGACGATCAGGCTCCAGCGGTCGCCCAGCACCTCCAGCGTCAGGTTGATCGGACACCCCGACCGATGCGCCTCGTCCACCGAAACCCCTCGCAAGATCCGCTTGCATTCTAGGATCAGTCAGGCTATCAAGGCAACCGCTTGCTAAATGCAATCAGTATGGAGTGGCGCATGGCAAAGCTGGTTCTGGCGATGTTCACCAGCCTCGACGGTTATATCGAAGGCCCGAACGGCACGTTCGTGCCGCCCGCCTGGTCCGACGACCTGGAGCGGCACTGGTCGGGCCATGCGCTCAACCGCGCCGGCCATCTGCTCTACGGCCGCGTGAACTTCCTGTTCAACAAGGCGT
>DASSRN010000106.1:0-24133 GCA_035701785.1 Acetobacteraceae bacterium
TATCCCGGAGAAGACGCTGCGCGACGACCAGATCATCGTGTATCAGGTGCCGCAGCCGGAGCCACTGTACCGGCTGGAATCGTCGCGCGTCGAGACGCGACGGATGCATGGCCTCGCCGACTACGGCCTGATGCACGTCAAGCTCTACGAGGACATCGCGCGGTTCGGTCAGATCTCGATCAGCTACGACTATCCGGTCATGGTGAACCAGCGCCACCTGATGTCGCCGAGCCCGATCCCGGCGTTCGACAATCCGAAGATGCACCTGATGCCCGCATTGCAGTTGTTTGGCGCCGGACGCGAGAAGCGCATCTACGCGATCCCGCCGTGGACCGAGGTACGCTCGCTGGACTTCGCGGACCATCCGTTCCGGCCGATCCGTGCGCCGCACCCCTGCGGGTTGTGTGGCGCGACCGATGCCTACCTGGACGAAGTCGTCATCGACGATCGCGGCGGACGGCTGTTCGTCTGCTCCGATACGGATCATTGCGCGGAGCGGCGCGCGGCCGGACACATCGGCAGCGACGGCCTGCGGGAGGCAGCGGAGTGACCGACGACATCCTGCTGTCGGCGCGTGGCCTGTCGCTGTCCTATGGCGCGATCACCGCTCTGGCCGACGTGGATGTCGATCTGTGGCCAGGCGAGATGCTGGCGGTGGTCGGCGAGTCGGGCTCCGGCAAGACCACGCTGCTGAATGTGCTGTCGGGGCGACTGACGCCCGACGCTGGCGCCGTCTGGTATCGCGATCCTGCCGGCCGCCTGCACGATGTGCACGCAATGCCCGCCCCTGCCCTGCGCACGCTGCACCGCTCCGACTGGGGCTTCGTTCATCAGGACCCGCGGCAGAACCTGCGGATGAACGTCACCGCCGGCGGCAATGTCGGCGAGCGGCTGATGGCGCAGGGCGCGCGGCACTACGGCAACATCCGCGAGCAGGCGATCGACTGGCTGCGGCAGGTGGAGATCGATGCGGCGCGCATCGACGACATGCCGCGCACCTTCTCCGGCGGCATGCTGCAGCGGCTGCAGATCGCGCGCACCCTGGTGACGCATCCGCGGCTGGTATTCATGGACGAACCGACCGGCGCGCTCGACGTCTCGGTGCAGGCGCGGCTGCTCGATCTGATCCGCTCGCTGGTGACGCGGCTGAAGATCGCCGCCGTATTGGTGACGCACGATATCGGCGTGGCACGGCTGTTGGCGCACCGCATCATGGTGATGCAACGCGGCCGCGTGGTGGAGGCCGGGCTGACCGACCAGGTGCTGGACGATCCGCAGCATCCCTACACGCAGCTGCTGGTCAGCTCGGTGCTGCAGGCATGAAGTCGTTGCTCGAATGGCGCATTGGTGGTATCCAGGAACCGGAGGGTGGATCCGACCGCCCTCCGGAACCCGGTGGTTCAGAGGCGGATCGAGATTGTGAGCTGGATCCGCCTCTTCCCCCACCGGAGCAGTACCAAAACGCGTACGCGCATGGATCCTCTCCGATGGCGGCCTTGCTCTGGTGGCCGGGCACAATGCCCGGTCATCCGGGCAAGCCGCGACCGACGCGGTCGCATACGCGCGCGTGCGGTTTCGTCCTTCTGGACTCATCAGGCGGCGATGAAGCATCCAGGTAGCTTGGGCTTCGACGCTGAACAAAGCGTTGCCGCGCGTCAGACCCGATGAACCAGGTGATGCTGCGCACTGACGCTCTGGCCAAGAGCTTCACGCTGCACCTGCAGGGCGGCGTGCGCATTCCGGTGCTGGCGGATGTGGGGTTGGAGTTGCACGGCGGCGAGTGCGTCGTGCTTTCAGGGCCCTCGGGCGTCGGCAAGTCGACGCTGATGCGCAGCCTGTATGGCAATTATCGCGCGGAGTCCGGCCGCATCCTGATCCGCCACTGCGGCGAGATGGTCGATCTGGCGACCGCCGATCCGCGCACCGTGCTGGCGGTGCGCCACGAGACCCTGGGTTATGTCAGCCAGTTCCTGCGCGTGGTGCCGCGCGTGCCGGCGCTCGACGTCGTGGCCGAGGTGCCGATCAGTCGTGGCGCTACACAGCAGGAGGCGCGGCGCACCGCTACCGATCTGCTGCTGCGGCTGAACATTCCTCGTCGCCTTCACGGGCTGCCGCCGGCCACCTTCTCCGGCGGCGAGCAGCAGCGGGTGAACCTGGCGCGTGGTTTCATCGGCAACCATCCCGTGCTGCTGCTGGACGAGCCGACCGCGTCGCTCGACGCGGCGAACCGCGCGGTGGTGGTGGGGTTGATCAACGAGGCAAAGGCGCGCGGCACCGCCATCGTCGCGATCTGCCACGACGCCGAAGTGCGCGACGCGATCGCCGACCGGCTGTTCGCGCTGACGCCGCTGCCGGACGCCGCATGAGCGACGAGACGATCCTCACCAACGCCGTGCTCGTGCTGCCAGATGGCACGCTGCATGGAACGCTGGTGATGCGTGACGCTGACATCGCCGAGGTGCGGGAGGGCCGCTCGATCGCGCTTGCGGCACGCGACCTCGACGGTGACTACCTGATCCCGGGCATAGTCGATACCCACACGGACAATCTGGAACGCCAGGTGCAGCCACGGTCACTCGCACGGTGGCCTTCGCGCTCGGCCATGGTGGCGCATGACGCGCAATGCGCCGCTGCCGGGGTAACCACCGTGTTCGACGCGCTCTGCCTTGGGGATCTCGGCTTCGACAAGGAGCGCATCCGCACCTTCCGCGACGGCGTCGTGGATCTCGACGCGCTGAACGATGCAGATCTGCTGAAGTCGGAGCACTACCTGCACCTGCGCTGCGAAGTACCGGCGCTGGACATGCTGCCGATGTTCGACAGCGTCGCCGACCATGCGCTGGTCCGCATGGTCAGCCTGATGGACCACAGCCCGGGCGTCGGGCAGTACGCCGATCTCGAGTTCTATCGCGCGCTGCGACGGCGTGGCGGCCTCGATGACGGCACGATAGAACGACGCATTCGCGAATTGCAGGAACAGCGCCTGCGCACCCGCGTGCCGCACCGGCGCGCGCTGCTGGAACGCGTCACCGGCCGCGACATCGCAGTGGCAAGCCACGACGATCGCACCGAGGAGGAGATTGCCGAGAACGCTGCCGATGGCATCGGCATCAGCGAGTTCCCGGTGACGCTGGCCGCGGCGAAGGCAGCGAAGACCGCCGGCATGCAGGTCATCGCAGGTGCGCCGAACATCGTGCGCGGCGGCTCGCATTCCGGCAACGTCTCGGCTGCCGACCTGTTGGCAACCGACGCAGTCGATGCCTTCGCCTCGGACTATGTGCCGAACAGCCTGGTAGAGGCGGCGTTCCAGTGCGCTGAACGCATCGGATTGGCCCAGGCGATCGCGATGGTGACCGAGCGGCCGGCGCGGATGGCGGGACTGGACGATCGCGGTCGGCTTGAAGCGGGGCAGCGCGCAGACCTCGTGCGGGTACGGGTGCATCACGGGCTGCCCATAGTGCGGCAGGTCTGGCGGGCGGGCGAGCGTGTCGCCTGACTTACGTGTTGCGCTGTACTATGCGCCGCAGACCGAAGACCCGCTATTCACCGCTTCCGCCGCGTGGCTGGGGCGCGATCCGGAACGCGGCGCGCCGGTGCCACAGCCCGACATCGCGGGCATCGCAGAGGTCACCGCCGAGCCACGGCTCTACGGCTTTCACGCCACGCTGAAGCCGCCGATGCGGCTCGCCGCCGGATGCATATGGCAGCACGTGGTGGATGCCACCGCCGCGCTCTGCGAGCGCATCGCGCCATTCGATCTGCCGCCGCTTTCGGTGCAGGACCTGTTTGGCTTCCTGGCACTGCGAGAGACAGTCTCAAGTGCGCCGCTGCAGGCGCTTGCCGATAGCTGCGTCGAGCAGCTCGACAGCTTCCGCGCGCCGCCGTCCGACGCCGAAATGGCGCGCCGACGCCGCACAAAGCTGACGGCCCGGCAAGACGCGATGCTGATGCGGTGGGGGTATCCTTACGTGTTCGAGACCTGGTTCTTCCACATGACGCTGACGCGGCGGCTGAGCGCGGAAGAGAAGCAACTGTACCAGCCCGCCGCTGAAGCCTGGCTGGCGCAGGCTATCGCCACGCCGCGCCGCGTCACCGACGTGTGCCTGTTCGTCCAGCCGACGCCTGCCGAGCCGTTCGTCATCCGCGAGCGCCTGCGGCTGCGCGGCTGAGTGTCATCAGTGTCATCCGCAATAGATTATAGTTCCAACCGATAGAACCGCGCCGCGGTGCCGCTGAACAGGTCGGCCTTATCCGTCGGGCTCACACCACGCGACAGGAGCTTGCACGCGTTCCAGTAGGGTGCGTAGGCATACGACCCTTTGTCCACGGGGAAGTTGCTCTCGAACATGCCGCGCGCGGCGCCGAATGCCTCGACGCACGTCTCCACGTATGGCTTCCACGCGGCCGCCAGCGCCTCGGACGATGGCGGATCAGCTTTCTCGTGGAAGTCGAAGCCGTTGATGCGCATCGCCATGCCGCCGAGCTTCACCACCACGTTCGAACACTTTGCCAGCGCGCGGATCGACGCCGACCACTTCGCGAACACCTCGTCGCGCTTGCCGGCGTAGGCACCGATCGCAAGCGGTCCGCCGACGTGGTTCAGGCAGATCCGCGTATCGGGGAACGCCTGCGCCAGCGCGGTGAGTTCATCGATCTGCGGGTGATACAGCCACGCGTCGAAGCTGAGATTGAGCGGCGCCAGACAGGAGAAGCCCTGGCGGAACGTCGAATCCGCCATCAGCCCGGGCGGCGGCGCGTAGGCGGGGTTCATCAGCGTCGGGTCCGCGTCCCAGGCGGTGATGTGGCGGATGCCACGGAACCGCCCGCCGCCGGCCCGGATATGCGCCTCCAGCACCTCACGCACGCGCACGCCAAGCCGCAGATCGGCGTGGCCCACTATACCGGCGCACACCTTGGTCCTGCCGTAGCCGCCTGAGGCGCTCATCGCCGCCACGCCGTTGACGAACTCGGTCTCGCCCACCGGCTTCAGTGCTTCGGGACCATCGGCGCGGTGCATCGAGCGGCATTGCACGAATACCGTGGCGACAATGTTGTGACCGCTGTTGGTATCGGCCAGCAGGTCATCCAGCATGTAGACCCAGCCCGGTCGTTCCCACAGATGATGATGCGGATCGACGATCGGCAGGTCGGGCTCGAGGATCGCCTCGGTGCGCCGCGCCAGCCAGTCGTCGCGCACCGGCAGATAGGAGCTGCTGGCTGGCTGCGTCGTGGTGCTCATGCGGTGCTTCCTCCCCCGGTCGAGGGCGGGATCATCCTGCCGTCGCCGCGCTGCGACAAGCGGCCGCGCCGCACTTATCGCCAGACGGAATATATGCTGGTCCGACACCTGAACGGATGGACGCGGGCGCGACCGGCCGACAGGCTACGTACGCCAGGCAACCAAATGGGAGGAAATCTATGTCCGGCAAAACCGGTCTGCGCCTTGCGGCCTCTGCAACTCTCGCATTGCTGGGCGCACGCGCTGCTGAGGCGCAGCAGCCACCACAGGCGCCCAACATGAGCTACTTCGTCACCAGCAACGGAATAGGCAAAGGCGCCGACCTGGGCGGGCTCGCCGGCGCGGACCGACAGTGCCAGACGCTGGCCGAGGGTGCGGGCGCCGGAGGCAAAACCTGGCACGCGTACCTCAGCACCCAGACTGATGGCGGCACCCAGGCGGTGAACGCGCGAGACCGCATCGGCCATGGTCCGTGGCAGAACTTCAAGGGCGAGGTCGTGGCGCAGAGCGTCGACGACCTGCACAGCGACAGCAACAAGCTGGGCCCGCAGACCTCGCTGACCGAGCGCGGCACCATGATTCCGGGTGTCGGCTACTCACCCAATCGTCACGACATCCTGACCGGCACCCAGGCTGACGGTCGTGCGTTCCCGGCGGGCGAGGACCGGACGTGCCATAACTGGACCAGCAGCACCCAGGGCGCAGCCATGCTGGGCCACCTCGACCGGAAGGGGCTGCGCGATGATGCGGCGTCGAAGTCGTGGAACATGTCGCATCCGTCGCGCGGACCGGATGGCGGGTGCAGCCAGAACGACCTGCGGAGCACCGGGGGCGACGGACTGCTTTATTGCTTTGCCGTGAACTGACTTAGGCTGCGCTGCAGCCTGGGTCGTCGCGGGGGGAAGATTTCACCTCGGGCTGTTGCGTGCCTCACAGCGTCATGCGTGCGGTTGTTGCATCGTGGCTCATCGAGACGGAGGGACACGATGCGGACCTATTTCACCGTCACAGCAATGGCAGTCGCCCTTGTGGGGCTGTGGGCCGCGATCGCTCAACTGGTGGCCTGACGGCTGGTACGTCACGTACGGACATTATCGCATTGTCCAAAGGGCGGCATTACGGGCCTGATGGTGAGCAGAGCCAGAGACCGGACGTGGAAAGGATCGGCGGCCATGAACCTGCATCCGACTGACCGCTTCGAAGCTTCGCGCAACGGCGCATTGCGCGACCTGTCGGCCGAGCAGCTGCTGCATCTTGGCGTGCAGCGGGTGGTTTATCTGCGTGCCGCCGTGGTGGATGGCGAGCGGGTGTTTGTGATGTACGGCGCCGATGGCGTGCCACTGGTCGCAGTCGACACCGTTGCGACCGCGCTAGAGGTGGCTGCCGACCGCAATCTCGACTTTGTCCCGGTGCATTGAGAGGAGGCGCTACGATGCCGATGATCGATATCGTCGTGACCCCGCAGCACGCGACGCGGATCTTCTTTGATTGCCGCGATGTGGCTCCCGAACCAGCGGAACAGAAGCACATCGCGCAGGTGATCGAGCGTTCGATCGCTCTGGCGATGGCCGAGACACAGGAAGTCGAGACCCTGCCGCTCGCGGCATAGTGGCGGCCGAAGCGCTAGGACAGGATCTTCCAGGCGCCACCGCCGGTATTGCACCAGTCCAGCGTGGTGCGGTTAGCCTGCGGCGTGCCGGCCGGCGTCGTCTCGTAGACCAGCGTGTGGCACAGCATCGCGTTGCGGTTGAAGGTCTTCGCCACGCGGATGGTGCCGTTGGAACCACTCTGGCTGTTCTTCCAGTTCGTCGTCGCACCTGTGCGCAGCGGCGACTGCCGCAAGAGTCCGTTGGCGGCGTCGATCATCAGTTTGAAATCGTCGTTGTTGAGCGACAGCGAATCCGCGCCCATCGGATAGAACCCGCTCAGCTGGGCATGCGCCGGACCGGCGAACAGGACGGCAAGCGACAGAGCCGGCAAGAACCGAACAATGGAAGGCATGCGTTTACCTCCGTGGCTTCGACCATACTGCGTCGATCGGTCCGATTTCGTCCACAACGAGTTTTGTCGCACAATCGGCGGTGACGATGGGAAGCCAGGCATGGCCAGGCCAGTGACGCTCGCGACTTTTGCGCTACTGCTGTTCGCGAGCGTGTCGGCGCGCGCTGACCTGTGGACCACCTATGACAACGCGCGGTTCCAGTTCGCCGTCTGCTATCCACCGGATCTGCTGCATCCGGCAAGAGAGTTGCAGAACGGTGACGGACAGATCTTCACCACCTCGGATGGTCTGACCGAAATGCGGGCTTTTGCCGGGATCGACGATCGTGGGCCCGCGACCATCATGGCGGACGTCGCTGCCACATTGTCGGGGCCATCGGGCAGGGTGACATCCAGCACGATGCGGCCCGGCTGGTTCGCAATGTCGGGCCGCAATGGCCAGAAAGTCTTCTACACCAAGGTGGTCCTGCGAGGCGATGTGTTCAAAGCCTTCTGGATCGCCTATCCCGAGTTCCAGGCCAATATCTTCGATGCCGTGGCGGCGCGCCTGTCGCATTGCTTCAGGGGGTGAGCAGAGCGTGGGCAGGACCGATCTGAGGCGCAGCGACCGGCTTTGCCATGCCATAGAACACAGTGAGACCATTTCCGCCGCATAGCGTCGAATGCGCTTCGCTGGCATACGGTGCGAAGCAGCTTTGCGGGCGCTGCCAGTTGTCCGCCACCCACACGTTCCCGGCCGGATCGATGGCGATGTCGGTCAGCAGCTGCATGCCGCCGCCTGCGTAGCCGCCCGGTGGGGAGATTGGATCACCGGTCTTCATTCCCGGAGGGCAGGTCTCCGTGCGAACTCCGCACAGGTGAGTGATCGACGCGCCCGCGAAATTGGAGCTCCAGATCTGGTCGTTGCCATCAATGGCGATTGCCCAGGAACCCCATGAGCCGCCGGCGTGGAATGGCGAGTCTGGCGCAGGGGTCCCGTCCGGCCGGAGCATCGAGATACTGCCCAGTGAAGGATTGGCGGCCAGATAGTCGAACACCACGCGATGCAACTCGCTCATCCGGCCGGTGAGCTTCAGGTCAAGCATCTTCAGCTTGATCAGAAGATCCAGGCCGGTGCCTAGCGTGTTGGTGATCCACGCGTTGCCCTGACTGTCGATCGCCATTCCCTTGCCGCTGTGACCCCCGGTGGGGAGCACCTCCACCTTGCTCGGATCGCTGGCAGGGAATCGCGTGACCGTGTCGCCAATGGCATTGGTGATCCAGATGCGATCCTGCTGGTCGATGGCAATGTGGAATGGCCCGTTCAGCTTGCACGGACTGTCCTTGTTGGGCTTGCCGTCGGTAGCGCGGCAGAAGAATTTCACCTGGCCGGGATCGCCCTTCGGCAGATAGATGACCTGATCGTTCTGGAAATCGACGGTCCAGACGTCGCCGTTAGGTGCGACGATGATGCCCTGCATGATGCCTAACTCGCCGCCGAAATTGTACCCGTCTGGAGGCGACAGCGGTGTGCCGTCCTTGCTGAACAGCGAGATCGTCTTGCTGCCGGTGCTGGTGACCCATGCCCGCCCGGCGGCGTCGATCGCGGTGCCGAAGCCGGGGCCCTCCACGCCACCACCCGTGAACCCTGTCGTCGCCGGCGACAGTGGCTTCCCGTTCGGCGAGAACTTCGCCAGGTTGCCGTCCCAAAGGTCGTCCGACGCCTGCGAGCCAACGATAAAGTTTACTCCGGTCCAGGCATTGCCCTCGCCGTCGAACATGATCTTGCCCGGCGCGCTGAGGCCGCCTCCGGTGAACTTGAGCGGCAACACCCACGCGCTGGGCGCGTAGCTGAGGTAGGGCAGAAACGGCGTCGGGCGCAGCGTCTTGCCGGCGGGAATTGGATAGAACGCGTCCAGCAGGGCGAATAGACGACCGGGCTGGTAGGCTGGGTTATGCGCCACCGCTTCCAGCGCTGTCAGAGTGTCCTTCGGCGGGCTGCCCGCCGGCGGCGTGGTCGCGGTGAAGACGCTGGCGCAGGCATCGGGCCTGATCTGCACGGCACAACCAGCCATCAGGGTGGCGAGCGTGGCGAAGTTCGCCATCGTCGTGGTCTGCGTGCTGTTGATCGCGTCCTGGATGGCGGCACCCCAGCCACCCGTCTGCAGATCGACGAAATTCGGCACGTTGCCCGCCGCGATCCGGAGGCTCAGGGGGGGACCCTTGACCGCGGTGCCGTCAAGGAACTGCGCATGTGTCCACACGGAGGCTATCGTGGTCATCTCATTGATGACGACCTTCGCTGGCGGGGTATTGCCCAGCACGGCCAGGAGCGAGACCGCCGCGTTGTCGCCACGAACCTCGCTTGCCGTGGCGTCGCCACCCCGCGCAGTCAGGTAGAGGATTGCATCGGTGCCGGCTGTCTCCTGGCTGTCCAGCCGGAAGTCACCGCTCGCACCGGTTCTGGCCTGCGCCAGTTGGCGGGGCGAACTGCTGCCTGCCATCCATAACGTTACCGTTGAACCGGAGAGCGGGCCGCCGCCTGCCAGTGCGTGTCCCTCGACATGAACTGCGGCGGCCGCCGGGCCGCACAGAAAAGGCGCTGCGACAAGAAGGGCGCTGATGCACATTTTCCAGCTCTGCATGCGGAGCTCCTTCTGCTCAGAAGATGAACGTGACCTGCGTCCGCAGCTGCCAGGTGCCGGTACCGGTCGGGCGCAGTGCGTTGTAGTAGGCACCGACCAGCAGGTTCACCGGCAGCTTGTCGGCGATCTTGATCAGGCGACCGAACTGCCCGCCGATTGGCAGTGTCCATTTCTCGCCGCCGACATCCCAGTTAGCGGTGGTGATCGGCGACGTGCCGATGAACCAGCCACCACCGAGGTTGTAGTTCACAAACGGATTGATGGTCATCACGCTGTACTTCGTGCCAGCCGGCCCCCCGTGCCACCGAGTGAGAACACGTTGTTGACCAGCAGTCCGTAGACCCACGGGCGCGCCGTTCGCACGGCCACCACGGCAGGACCCACGCCCCAGATGTTGGAGCCCAGGTTCCTGTTGGAGATGGTCGGCAGTTCGACGATCGGGCCGGCGCCCCAGGTCCAGCCGTCGAATGTGCTGGTCGGCGACAGGAAGGCCGAGAAGGTGGTGGGGCCGAGGCCGAATGGCGGCACGGTCGCAGCCGGCTGGAACGACGGGCTCCAGATCAGCGGCAGGATGGTCCTGGTAATGACGTTCCAGTCGTCGTTCAGATGCAGCGGTATGACAGGCTGGATATTCAGGATGTCCTGGGTGCCGGCGTGCGGACCGACATTGAAGTTGGTGTTGTTCTGGAACGGCATGCTGATCAGGTCGGCGATCGGGTTCTGCAGCTTCTCGGCAAGCGCGGAGCTGTCGTCCGCCGGTGCAGACGCCGGCACGTGAACGCTGATCTGCGGGGATGGAGATGACACCTGGGCTCTAACCGACGCGCAGATCGCCACGGACGCGGCTGCGGCGAAGGCAACGCAGAAGATCTTCGATCGGCTAGACACCTGTCATCTCGGTGTCACATAAGGCCAGCTCGCGCTTACGCAGGGTGACCGACGGGCTCTCGCCGAACAGGTTGCGGTATGCCACCGAGAACCGGCCCAGTTCGGTGAACCCACAATTGCCGGCGACCTCGGTCACGCTGGTCGCCATGGGATCGGCCGTCGCAAGCACGTCGCGTGCCCGGTTCATGCGCCGTAGCCAAAGGTAGCGGTGCGGACTCATCCCAAGGTGTTTCAGGCAATGCAGCCGAAGCGTCCGCTCCGCCACACCGATCGCCGCGCACACATCGGCAACGCGAGAAGCGTTGCCCGGTCTTTCTCTCTGGTCGCCCATTACTGCCAGAAACGCAACGATACTGGGAGGGATCTCGACTGTTTTTGGCATCCCCTGGGCCTTTATGCTTTCGGCGAAACAAATCGCCGGCTTCAGCGCCGGCTTTTTGGCCTTTACTAGTTTTCTCGTCCACCGCAATGTTGTGGGGTTGAGACTGTTTTGCTCTGATTGTGGCGGTCCGGCAACGGGCCGGATTGCCATAGCTCCGTGTTGTCGCGCGCCACAGGCGTGTGCAAGCTGACCGGTCACAATGTGAGAGAGAACCAGGCCATGCCGCATTCCGACTGGCGCGCTCGCGCCGGCGCAACATTTCGTTGCGAGAAGCAGCCCGCGATGGGCAAGCGCGGCATGGTGGTCACCAACCATCCGCTCGCCTCCGCCGCAGGCGCCGAGATGCTGGCGGCCGGCGGCAACGCGATCGACGCGGCGATCGCCGCGTTCTTCACGCTGAGCGTGGTCGAGCCGATGATGGTCGGCGTCCTGGGCGGCGGCATGGCGCATATACGGCTGTCTGACGGCCGCCATGCGGTGATCGACAACCAGAGCATGGCGCCGCTCGCCACCGGCCCCACAACCTACACGCCGGATCCGAGCGCGACACCCGGCACGATGGACACGATCGGCCGGGAGAATGCCGTTGGTCCCACCGCCGTGGCGTCACCTGGCAACCTGAAGGGCTGGTGCGAGGCTTTGTCACGTTTCGGCACGTTCGCGCTGGCCGATGTGATGGAGCCGGCGATCCGCCACGCCTCACGCGGCTTCCGGGTGACGCCATACCTGACCGAGTGCGTCAGCGACTGCGCCACCGACATGGCGCGGGACGCCGAGATCGCGAAACTCTATCTGCCGAACGGCGCGCCGATCGCGCCTGGCACGCGGCTGGTCACCGGCGACTATGCCGAGACGCTGCGCAGCATTGCGCGCGACGGCCCCGACCTGCTCTACAGCGGCCCGCTCGGCGCACACTACGCCGAGCACATGGCGAAGGCCGGTGGCTACATCACGCGCGACGATCTCACCGGCTATCGCACGATCGACCGCGAACCGTTGCGCGGCAATTATCGCGGCTTCGAGATCGTCGGACCGCCGCCGCCGTCGTCCGGTCCGCTGCATATCATCCAGATGCTCAATATCCTGGAGGGCTACGACATCGGCGCGCTGGGCTTCGGTTCGGCCGACACGCTGCACCTGCTGGCCGAGGTGCTGAAGATCGCCTTTGCCGACCGCGCTGCGGCGACGGCCGATCCGGCGTTCGTCATGGTGCCGGTAGAGAAGCTGCTGTCGAAGCAGTATGCCGAGGACCGCCGCGCGCGCATCGATCTGGCACGCGCGCAAAGCTGGAGTGCGGAGGTGGCACCGGGCGAGAGCGCCAACACCACGCACCTGACGGTGGCCGACGGCATGGGCAACATCGTCGCCAGCACGCAGACCATCAACTCGCTGTTCGGCGCGCGCTACATCGTGCCGGGCACCGGCATGATCCCGAACAACTACATGTTTGTATTCACGCCGCATCCCGGGCGCGCCAGTTCGGTGGCGCCTGGCAAGCGCGTCACATCGTCGATGTCGCCGGTGATGGTGCTGCGCGACGGCAAGCCGCGCTTCGCACTCGGGCTGCCCGGTGGACTGCGCATCTTCCCCTCCGTGATGCAGGCGATCTCAAACCTGATCGACCACGGCATGAGCGTGCAGGAGGCGGTGGAGGCGCCGCGCCTGTGGACGCAGGGCTTCGGCGTGGAGGTCGAGGACAGCGTGCCGTCCGACGTGCTGGCCGCGCTGCGCGACCGTGGCCATGACGTGCTGGCGACCGGCAATGTCGGCGGCGGCATGAGCGCGATCCGGTTCGACGACGACGGCACGATGACCGGGGCGGCGTGCTGGCGCGCCGACGGCACGCCGATCGGCCTGGGCGGCGGCTACGCGCGGCCGGGCGTGCGGTTTCGCCCGGAGGCGACCCCGGCACGCTGAAGTAATCAGTACATGATGTCGCCGCCGTTCGGCGACAGCGTCGCGCCGACATAGAACGCGCCATCCGGCCCGGCGAGCAACAGCGCGGTCGCAGCGATCTCTTCCGGCCGGCCGAACCGGTGCACCGGCAGCGCGTCGATGAACGCCTGGCGGTCCTCTGGCGCCATGCTCGCCGTCAGGTCGGTGACGATCGGGCCCGGCGCCACCGCGTTCACCCGCACGCCCTTCGGTGCCGCCTCGCAGGCCAGCGCGCGGGTGAAGCCGATGATCGCCGCCTTCGCCGCGCAATAGGGCGTCGAGTTGACCGCGCCCTTCAGACCGCGTTGCGACGCGACGTTGACGATGCAGCCGCGGCCGCGCGCGGCCATCGCCGGATAGACCGCCTGCGCCATGAAGAACATGCCCTTCATGTGCACATCCACGATGCGGTCGTAGTCGGCTTCGGTGTAGTCCTCGAACCGCTTGCGGATGTTCATGCCGGCGTTGTTGAACAAGATGTCGATTGGTCCAAACGTCGCGACGACTTCCTGGGCAAAGGCGCGGCTGGCAGCGATGTCCACCACGTCGAGCGAGCGGTGCATCGCGCGCCGCCCCAGCGCGCGGATCTCGCCGGCGGTCTCGTCCGCCTTCGCATTGTCGTTGAGATGGCAAAACGCGACGTCGGCGCCCTCCGCGGCAAAGGCAAGCGCCGTTGCCCGGCCGATGCCGCGCGATCCGCCGGTGACCAGCGCGATCTGTCCCGTGAGCTTCATGGTCTCTCCTCGTGTGCGATCCATTCGATCCAGCCACCATGCGGATCGGTCCACGCGGTCGGCGTGCCGTCACACGATAGCAGGAACGCACCGCGCGGGCCGCGACGACCGAGTTGCTGCACGATGTGCGGAAGCACGCCCGGCACCTCGTTGCTGATCCACACCGCGCCCAGCTGGCGCACGGTATCGCCGAACGCCGTGCGCTGTTCGGGGTCGGCGACGTAGGCCAGCACCGCGGAATGGAACACGACAAGTGTAGCACCGGAAGGCGCCTGGCGCGCGTACGCCGGCAGATCGGTCAGCAAGTCGGCACGCACCACTCGCGGCCGGTCGTGGCGCGCGACCGCGATGGCGGCGCGAAGGCGATGCAGCCGGTCAACCTGTTCCGGCCACACCAGAGTCTCTAGCCATGCGGCGTCGGCCGGGTCGGCGAGGTCCACCGGCTCAAGGTCGATGCCCAGGCGCCAGACGGCGCGCGGCAGCGCCGTGGGAAGTGGCGTGTGCCGATCGGCACGGCACGGAAACACCGGCGCATCGGGCGTTGGCGGCGGGAGGCGATGCCCATCGTAGTCATAGCCATAGCGGTCCGGTAACAGGCAGAGCCCGGCCGAAGCGCCTGCCTCGATCAGCGCCAGCGGCTGCGGCAGGCGCGCAAGGATCGGCAACAGCGCCGCACAGCGTCCCGGCTCGTTGGTCTGGGTGCGCCGCTCCAGCATCGTCGCGCGCACCTCGTCCGCATGTTCGCCAAGCAGCGCACGGAACTCGGGCCAGTCGCGAGCCGTGCCGCCGACATGGCGCACAGCAGCGAGCAGCAGGTTCGGCTGGCGCTTGGCCGCCGGCAGTGCGGCCAGGAACTCCAGCGCAAAGGCATCTTCGGCGACGCCCAGCGCGAATGCCTCGTAAAGCGATGACCGGCCGTGTGCCTCGACTTCGGCGAAGCGCCGGTACTGCGCCGCAATTTGTTCGTTCACTGTATGCCTCGACCCCGGACCCGCACATTGCGCCGGGGCGGCGGCATGGCCAAGGTTCACGCATGATCCTTGCCCGCACGCTTGCCGGACTGCGCGACGTCTGCGCCGCATTGCGCCACGAGTCCGGCGCGCTGGCGCTGGTGCCGACGATGGGCGCGCTGCACGACGGCCATCGCGCGCTGGTCCGTGCGGCGCGCGATAGCGGCGCGGCCGTGGTGACCTCGATCTTTGTCAACCCGTTGCAGTTCGGCGCCAGCGAGGACCTGTCGCGCTACCCTCGCGACGAAGCCGGCGACCTTGCCGCACTGGAGGCATGCGGCTGCCAGGCCGTATGGCTGCCCGACGTGGCAGTGATGTATCCACCCGGCGACGTCACCACGATCGACGTCGCCGGACCGGCGGGCGCGTGGGAAGGTGCCGCGCGGCCGGGCCACTTCCGCGGCGTCGCCACTGTGTGCGCCAAGCTGTTCGGCCAGGTGCGGCCGGATCGCGCGTATTTCGGCGAGAAGGACTGGCAGCAGCTTCAGGTGGTGTCGCGGATGGTCATCGATCTGCACCTGCCGCTGGAGATCGTCGGCGTGCCGACGGTCCGCGAACCTGACGGGCTCGCGCTGTCGTCGCGCAATCGCTTCCTGTCGCGCGCGGAGCGCAGCCTGGCACCGCAACTGTATGCCGCGATTTCGCAAGCGGCACGGGAGATCGCCAGCGGTTCACCAGCCGCGCAACCCCTGCATTCAGCCGCCGCCGCGCTCGCTCGGGCGGGCTTTCAGGTCGAGTACCTGGTGCTGGTGGACGGCGCGACCCTCGAGGTGCTGGACGCCCCAGCCACGAACGCCCGGCTGATCGCCGCCGCGCGGCTTGGCACGGTACGGCTGATCGACAACGTGCCGGTCTAGGCCGGCGCGCTTTCCCGTCCGCGGCGCAGCGCCTCGTTCAGCGACGTCGGGTTCGCCGTCCGCGCCGACAGGCCTTCCGCCAGCTTCATCGCGAGCGCGCGCACAAGGTCCGAGCGTGCGACGATGCCGACCAGCTTGCCGTCGCGCACCACCGGTACACGCTTGATGTTCCGGTGATGCATCAGATGCGCCACCTCACGCGCCGGCACGTCCTCGGTCACTGTGACCGCGCCGATCGACATCACTGTCTTCACCTTGCGGTGCTGCTCACGGACACCGTTCAGGAACTCCGGCGCCAGGTGAAAACCGTCGGCCAGCATGTCCAGCCAGCGTGCCTGGCGCTCGCTGTAATCCTCGTGCCAGCGCACCAGGTCGCCTTCGCTGAGAATGCCGATCACGATGCCGGAATCGTCCACGACGGGAACGCCGCTGATGTGTCGGCCAGCCATCAGCCGGACCGCCTCCAGCAGCGATGTGTCAGGATGCACCACCGCGACATCCCGCGTCATCAGATCACCTGCGGTGACCACTGCTTCATCGAGCATGACCATTCCCCTTCTGCCGCTTCTGATCCAGCAGCATTAGCGGAACATTATCACCTGCCTGTCGCGATACTGTTGATCCAGATCAAACGTTGCGGTCACGCTCAGCCGCGCAGGGCGTTTTTTGCGACGCCCGCCAGATAAAGCGATGCCGCCGGCAGGATCGCGTCATTGTAGTCATAGCTGGAGCTGTGCAGCGCACGGCCGTTGTCGTCCGGGCCGTTGCCGATCCAGACGAACGCGCCCGGACGCTGCTCGAGATACCAGGCGAAATCCTCGCCGGTCATCGCCGGTGCCAGATCGCGCCGCAGCGGCAGGCCGGCCCCGGTCACCGCCGCAGCCGCTAGATCGCGTTCGGCCGGCGTGTTCACCGTCACCGGATTGCCGCGCCGGAGCGTCACGTCGATCGCCACGTCGCAGCTCTGCGCCACGCCGGCGGCAACCCGCCGGATCGCATCCTCGACCGCATCGCACACCGAGTTGCGCAGCGTGCGCATGGTGCCGCGCATCAGCGCCTCGTCCGGAATCTGATTGGCTGCACTGCCGGCCTGCATGGTGGCGACGGTGATCACCACGGCATCCAACGGATCCACATTGCGCGCAACGATGGTCTGCAATGCGAGCAGCAGATGCGCCGAAGCGACCATCGGATCGCGCGTCAAATGCGGCAGCGCGGCGTGGCCGGAGCGGCCGCGCACGCGGAACTCGATGCGTCCGCCCGACGCCATGACGGCGCTGTCGTGCACGGCAATCGTGCCGGCGTCGAGGCCGGGCCAGTTGTGGTAACCGAAGATCCGCTCCATCGGAAAGCGCTCGAACAGGCCGTCGGCTATCATGCTCTTCGCCCCGCCGCCGCCTTCTTCAGCCGGCTGGAACACGAGATGCACCGTGCCGGACCATGATGCGTCCTGCGCCAGCAGCGCCGCCGCGCCAAGCAGCGACGTGGTGTGGCCGTCATGGCCGCACGCATGCATCACGCCGGGGTTGCCGGAGGCATAGGCGAGCCCGGTGGTCTCCGCGATCGGCAGCGCGTCCATGTCGGCACGCAGGCCGACGCTGCGGTTGGACTGGCCGCGCGCGATGGTCGCGACCACACCGTGGCCGCCGACATCGGCGACATACGGCACGCCCAATTCGCGCAGCTTGGCGCAGACGAAGGCCGCGGTTTCCTTCTCGTGCAGCGTGAGTTCGGGGTGCGCGTGCAGGTGTCTGCGCCACGCGGTAAGGGCGTCTGAAAGCGTTTTGTCCACCACCGGCGGTTAGCGGATTTCCGCATCTCCGGCAAATGACAGCGGGTGTGCACGCTGCCATAGTCGGAGAGGCCGCAGGACGAAGCCGAGTCGCCCAGGCATGCTGCATCTCACCAAGCTCGCCGTCGGCGTGCGAGACATCGATCACCTGCGCAACGTGCAGGCGGAGCGGGCGCAGCGCAGCCCGCCGCTGCGGCACCGCACGCGCAACTTCCCACGCCGCCATCAGGAGGTGGTGGACGGCGGATCGATGTATTGGGTGATCAGCGGCAGCATGCTGGTGCGCCAGCGCATCCTCGAGATCATCGAGGACCAGCGCGATGACGGGTCAGCCTGCACCGGGCTGGTGCTGGACCTGAAGCTCGTGCCGCTGACCGGTCGCCCGACCAAGCCGTTCCAGGGCTGGCGCTACCTGCGGCCGGACGAGGCGCCGCGGGACCTTGTGGTGGGGCGACGCGCGCATGGTGTGGATTCTCTGCCACCGGAAATGCGCCGCGAGCTTCAGGTGCTTTGCCTGCTCTGAATCCCCCTTGTGCGAATCTGTCAAGGCGTACCATAAGCGGAACAGTCGATTAAGCTTGCTTGTTCGACCGTGCTGTCAGCCTTGTCCCGCAACGCCTGCTGTCCTCGGAGCAAACCGTGACCTCCTCGCGCAGACAACTGTTCGCCCTGCTTGGCCTCGTTCTGCCGGTCGCCGCCTTCACCGCCTCGCCGGTCGCGGCCGCCACTTCGAATCCAGTGCACACCAAGTCGCATAGCCACCATTCGGCCTCGCACAAGTCGAAGTCGCATCATTCGTCGGTAAACAACGCCTCGCATCACTCGACGCACCACACCCCGAAGCCTAGCGCGAGCTGATCTTCAACCTGCTGCGCGCGTTCGCTTCCAGCAGCGCGCGCAGTCCTGCCAGGATGCGGTCCGGGGCCGGCGGACAGCCGGCAATCTGGAGATCGACCGGCAGCGTGGTGCCGACACCGCCGGCCACGGCATAGCTTCCCTTGAACACGCCGCCGTCCACTGCACAGTCGCCCAGCGCCACAACGAATTTCGGCTCAGGCATCGCCGCATAAGCGAGTTCCAGCGCCTCCAGCAGGTTGCGCGTGAGCGGTCCCGTGATCAGCAGCACGTCGGCGTGCAGCGGTGTGGCGACGAAGCGCACGCCGAAGCGCTCCAGGTCATAGACCGCACGTCGCACCGCGCGTAGCTCGATCTCGCAGCCACCGCAGCTGCCGGCGTCGAGGTGCAGGATCGCCAGGCTGGCGCCGAGAGTGCTGCGCGCGCCAGCATCCAGCCGGACGCGCAGGGCACGCGCCGTTTCGGTGTCGGGCTGTGGTGCGTTGCCGGTAACCGGCCCTTGCAGCAGCCAGCGCGCAAGATCACGCCAGCGCATCAGAGATCGACCCCCGAGGCGGACAGGCTGAATGAGGCCAATAACACCTGCAGATCCTCGATCGCCGAACCGTGTGCCACCGCTTCGACCAACTGCCAATTGAGCCAGGCCGGATCGGACAGGAACGCGCCCTCTATCTGGCCGTGCTCCAGCCGCAGCCAATGCCACACCGGACCCGCATCGCTCTCGACCCAGCCGATCGCCTCGCCACTGGCAGTGGGCATCGGCGTGGACAAGCCGTCACCGGGCGCCCCGTGCAATGCATCGCGCGTATGCGCGATCTGTTGGCTGAGTGCAGCGAAGCGATGCGCGGCGCGGGTTGCGGCATCGCCGGGCTGAACGGAGAAAAGTGCGGCAAGTTCGGCGGTGACCGTGCCGAGACCCGCCAGCCTGTTCTCCGGCAATCGCAAGGCCGGCAGTTCGGCAGTGAGATCGGCCAGCGTCCGGAGGATCGCCGCGTCACCACCTGGCGCGAGGTCGCCAGCGACGCCGCCCGGCACAATGCAATCCATCATCAGCCGGTGCCCGAATGCAAACTGCGAGGCTCGGCGCAACGCTTCGCCGTGCCAGGCGCAGCGCGTCGCCAACTGGTCGCGTCCCATCGCCTCGGCCATTGCGGCCATCGCATCGAGCGTCGCCGTGACCGCTTCGATCTGCAGCATGACCTCGCGCAGCGCCTGGGCGCGCTGCGGCGGTTCGCAGCCGGATGCCGCCTCGGCAGCCTGGGCAAAGGCCAGCGAGTGCGCCACCGTCGCCGCGGCGGACACGCGGGCCGCGAACCGCGCCGCGGCGCGCGGCGACTTGCCTCGCACCAGTGCCAACGTGCCCTTGTGAGTATAGCCAAGCCGCAGCTGGAGACGCGCGATGGTCTCGCCGGCAACGCCCAGGCGCAGATGCACCGCCGGCTCGATGCCACCGCGAACCGGACCGATCGAGACCTGGTCGAGCGTCTCTTCGAAGCTGAACTCGGGTGTTTCGCGCACCCGCGGAGGACCGGGACGCGAGGCGAGCGGCCTGCTCAGCGGCCAGGTTCCATGATCGACCCAGGACCGCGCATCGATCCCACCGACCGGAACGTGACCCCACAGGTCGCACACCAGGCGCTCGAACCAAACAGCGGCCGGGTGGGTCGGCGACAGCGCCGGGTAGCCGTCTTCGTCAACGCAGGTCGCCACCAGCAGCGGCGCACCGGCGTCGCCGAACAGGGCGCAGACCTCGCCCGCATCGGCCCACAGCGCAAGCAGTGGCGAGGTGGGCACACGTGCCAATCGTTGCCATTGGTCGTGCGTCACGCTCTGACGCTGCACCGCGACCGCACTCATCGCGCCACGGACAAGAGCAGTGCCGCGGCGCCGACCAAGGACATCACGGAGCGCTCATGTCGGCGAGCACGAACATCACCGCGAGCATCCCCAGCAGCAGCGCGACGCCGAGAGTACGGGCCGCAGCGGCCAGCCCCAGGCTGCCGACGATGGTTTGCGAAAGCACCAGCACGACGACGAACACGAGCAGCCGCAGCAGCCAGGCGAAGATGCCGATCGCCCATTCGCCCAGGCCGGCCCCGGCGAGCGCCACGCCAAACGGCAGGAACAGCGCGCCGATCAGGTCGAGCCACACCAGCAGCCGCAGTGCATCGGCAAGCTCGAGCAATGCCAGGTTGCTGCCGCTGACGCCCAGTCCAAGCATCTCGCGCCGCATCGCATCGACCAGCGCGACCAGCAATGTGGCTGCGAGAGCGAAGACGAGGCCGACTCGCCAGTCGCCGGCGATCTCGATCCGCATCGCGGCGATCACCTCGACATTCAGACTGCCGGCGAACAGCGCGAGCGCGAACAGCACCAGCAGCAGCGCGCACTCGGCGAGGCCGCCGAGTAGCAGCGTGCGGCTTGCGGCAATACCGCCCTGCGCTGCGCCCGGGTCCATCGCAACCAGCGCGGATGCTGCGCGGCCCAGTGCCAGCAGTCCGGCAATCACCAACAGGTCGGCAAAGCGCGCAAACGTCATCCCGAGCGTGAATGACGGCACCAGCGATGCGGCGACCGCAAGCGCCGCGGCACTGACGATCGGCGCCTCCGTGGTCACGGCGGAGGTGTCTTCGGCGCGCACTGACTGTTTGCGAAGCAGACGGGCGAAGTCCTGCCAGGGCTGCAGCGGTGACGAACCGATGTGCCCGGCCATCCGCGCCTGGAACCAGCGCAGCAGCCCGGTCAGCGTCGGTGCGGCCGCCGCCATCAGCGCCATATGCAGCACCTGCGCGGCCAGCGCTCCGAGCACCGTCACCGGGCCATCCAGGCGGTTGTCGCGCGCTGCACTGCGGCTCGCATCTGATGCAGCGAGGACTGCATGTCGATGTGGGGTAGCAGCGTGGCCAGTTTCCGGAGTGGGGCCACAAAGGACGCAGCGCCGAACTGCGCCGCGGGATCGCCGAACGGCAGCCATGGCGGGAGCGCGGCGAAGCCACCGTTCCAGACCGGTTCGCGCGGCGGTTCGCGACGCACGCGCAATGCGCGCCGTGCGGCGAGCCCCGCCATCGCCAACATTGCGGCAATGAAAATCGGCGAATAACCCGGCGCCTCGGCGCCATTGCGGAGGGTCAGCAACAGCATCGGGCTGGCAGCCCGGGTCCATCCGGCCGCAGGGAGCAGCGCAAGGCCCGGCAGTATGCCGAGGAGCGCAGTCAGCGCCGCAAGGCCGGCGAGGACGTGGCGGGGAGCACCGCGTGGGTCTTCAGCGACCGCCCCACGCGGCGACCGGGGCCGGCCAAGAAACACGATGCCGAACAGCCGCACGCCCGCCAGGGTGGCAAGCCCGAATGACGCCGCAAGCAGCAGCGCGACGCAGAGGGTCAGCGCACGCAGGCCGGGATCGCCGAAGCGGGCCATCGCCAGCAGCGACTGGAACAGCAGCCAGAAGGCGGCGAAGCCAATGCCGGGGGGCAGCAGCGCAAAGGCGAACAGGCCGCTGAGGCACGATGACGCCGTGACCGGCATGCCTCGGATCACGCCTCCCAACAGATCGAGCCGGCGGGTTCCGCCGCTGCGCTCCACCTCATCCGCCACCAGTTGCAGCAGTGTCCGGCACAGCACGTGCGCCAACACTCCGAGCCACGCGGCGGCCAGCGCCAGCGATGCCACCGATGGCAGGTCGACAGCGCGCCCGCACAGAGCAACGCCGAGCGCCATCGTCGCCACGCCGAACGGCAGCAACGCTGCTGCCCCCGCGACTGCGTGCAGCGTATCGGCGAGTGCAGCACGCCAGGCGCTATACGCGGCGAACCCGGCGCCAGCGAGCAGCAGCGGCACACCCCACCACACAGCCTGCTCGCTGCCGCAGAGATCGAACACCACGCGGAGCATGACCCAGGCAGCAATCGCCGGATCGAGCGGAATGAGACAGCCGGCGGCGGCGAGCACCAGCAGTAGTACTACGGCAGCGCGCCAGCCATCGGGCGGCATGGTACGCAGGACGGCGAACTCACCGGCCGAGCCGAACAGCGCCAGCGCCACCACGATGCAGACCGCCGCTACGGCTGACAGGCGCAGTTGACGCTGCCCGCCGAGCAGCAGCAGGCCGACCACGATACCGAAACCGTCGGCGGCAAGCAGGGTGGCGGCGGTACCGGCCAGCGTTAGCGGCGCGATTTGAGTACCAAGGGCGGCGAGGAACAGCAGCAGCAGGAAGCAGGCAGAGAGCGGATCGAGCGCCAGATGCGTCATCGCGCCGGCCGGCCCGATCGGCAGCGCGATGGCGGACGCGCCGCTGTGCAGCGCGACACCGGCAAGGACGACCACGGCAGCTGCGATGGTGGCGACTGCACCCGTTTGGACAGGGCCCGGGACAAGGCGCGCGAAGAGCGCAAGCAGAACCAGTCCCGCGATCAGGACCGACAGAAGGGTCAGAACCACAAAGCTACCAGCGCGCGCGACTCGATCACGCGGCGCAGGATAGCAGCCCTAGGAAATATCGAGCGACTGCTTGCCGGCCGGGGGCGGATGTTGGGCGTCAATGGCCGCGAGGTCCTCAGCGGTCAGCGTGATCTCGCCGGCGGCGGCGTTCTCACGCACGTGCTTTGGATCGCTGGCCTTCGGAATGGTGATCACATTGGGGTGGCGCATGCTCCAGGCGATCGCGATCTGCGCCGGCGTCGCATTGTGCCGCTTGGCAACTGCCGCGAGCGCCCGTGATTGCAACAGCCGCCCGCCCTGCCCGACCGGCGAGTAGGCCATCAACGGCACCTTATGCTCGCTGGACCACGGCAGCAGGTCGAACTCGATGCCGCGGCTGCCGACATGGTACAGCACCTGGTTGGCGGCGCAGTTCGCCCCATGCGGCAGCCGCACCAGGCCCTGCATGTCGCTTGTGTCGAAATTGGACACGCCCCAGTGGCGGATCTTCCCCTCCGCCCGCAGCTTCTCGAATGCGTCGACGGTATCGGCCAGTGGATGGCTGCCGCGCCAATGGAGCAGATAGAGATCGATGTGGTCGGTGCGCAACCGCTTCAGGCTCCGCTCGCACGCCGCCGGCACGCCGCTGCGCGACGCGTTGTGTGGATACACCTTGCTGACGATGAACAGCCTGTCGCGCTGCCCGGCGATCGCCTCGGCCAGCATCTCCTCGGCGCCGCCGTTGCCATACATTTCTGCCGTGTCGATCAGCGTCATGCCGAGTTCGATGCCGAGACGGATCGCCGCCGCCTCGGCTTTCGCCGAACCGCCGCGCTCACCCATGTGCCAGGTGCCCTGGCCCAGCGCCGGCACCTTGGTCCCGTCCGGCAGCCGTACCGTGCGCATCATTCGGCCTTTTCCTCGGCGATGCGCAGCAGGCGCAGGAAGTTGCCGCCCCACAGCGCGGCAATCGCCTGGCGGTCGTAGCCACGGCGATGCAGTTCGGCGGTGATGTTGGCGCTCTCGGATGCATCATGCCAGCCGGAGAAGCCGCCACCACCGTCAAAATCCGAAGAGATGCCGACGTGCTGCAATCCGATGCGCCGTACCGCGTAATCCACATGGTCGGCGAAGTCGGCGACCGTCACTGCCTCAGGTTTGGCGTCCTGCTTCAGGAACGAGGCGACCGCGGTGATCTGAATGACGCCGCCCACGTCGCGCAGCGCATCCAGCTGCGCATCGTCCATGTTGCGCGGGTTGTCGCACAGCGTGCGGATGCAGGAATGCGTGGACAGCACCGGGGTGCGCGATAATTCGGCGGCCTGGAGCATGGTGTCGCGCGAGACATGCGCCACGTCGACAAGCATCCCCAGGCGGTTCAACTCCGCGATCGCCGC
>DASSRN010000107.1:0-12913 GCA_035701785.1 Acetobacteraceae bacterium
GCCAGGGCTTCGACATGGATGTGCTGATCTACGATCCCTACGTGCCGGCAGAGAAGATCACTTCGGCCGGATGCGAGCGCGTGACCGATCTGGACGCGGCATTGCCACGCGCCGACTTCGTCTCGATCCATTGCCCGAAGAACCCCGAAACCGTGGGCATGTTCAATGCCGCACGCTTCGTGCGCATGAAGCGAGGCGCGTTCATCGTCAACACCGCGCGCGGCGGGATCATCGATGAACCGGCGCTGCACGCGGCGTTGACGTCGGGGCATCTGGCGGGTGCCGGGCTCGACGTGTTCGAACTGGAGCCGACGCCCGTCAACAATACGCTGCTGCAGCTCGACACGGTGATCACCTCGCCGCACATGGCGGGTGTGACAACAGAGTCGGTCGCAGGCATGGCGCGCGTCACGGCAGAGAACATCCTGAGTGTGCTCGATGGCAAGCCGAACCGCGACAATGCGATCAACCCGGAAGTGCTGGATTGATTCGTCGCCGCACATTCCTGGGGGCATCGGCCGCTGCATTGGCGC
This sequence comes from Acetobacteraceae bacterium, assembly GCA_035701785.1. Lineage (GTDB taxonomy): Bacteria > Pseudomonadota > Alphaproteobacteria > Acetobacterales > Acetobacteraceae > JAMXLO01. Next base: position 534 of record DASSRN010000107.1, read on the forward strand.
GCCCAGCGATCGTGAATGGCGAAGCGTCGCAGGTTCTGAAGTTCGTGCCGCAGGCAGACCTCGCGGTGCTCGATCCGGTGTGGACCACCACCTATCAGACCCGCGATCACGGCTTCCTGGTGTTCGACACGCTGTTCGGCCTCGACGGTGCCTACCGCGCGCAGCCGCAGATGGCGGAAGGCGCAGCAAGCGAGGATGGCGGCAGAACCTGGCGCATTACGCTGCGCCCGGACCTGCTGTTCCACGACGATACCAAGGTGCTGGCCCGCGATTGCGTCGCATCGATCCGCCGCTGGGGTGCGCGCGATGGCTTCGGCCAGGCCTTGCTTGCTGCGACCGACGAGATCGCCGCACCAGATGACCGAACCATCGTGTTCCGCCTGAAGCGGCCATTTCCGCTGCTGCCGGATGCGCTGGCCAAGACGCCGCCCAGTATGTGTCCGATTATGCCGGAACGCCTCGCGCTGACCGATCCGTACAAGCAGGTCACCGAGATGGTCGGCAGCGGCGCCTATCGCTACAAGGCCGACGAACGCGTCGCCGGATCGCGCATCGTCTACCAGCGCAACGATAGATATGTGCCTCGCTCCAGCGGCAACCCCGATGGCACGGCCGGGCCAAAGCTGGGGCATTTCGAGCGCATCGAGTGGCTCATCATGCCCGACGGCGCCACCGTCGCGGCGGCGATGCAGAATGGCGAGATCGACTGGTGGTTGACGCCGAACGCCGATCTGCTGCCGCTGCTGAAGCAGCAGCGGCACCTGAAGATCGAGACGGTCAATCCTACCGGCACGATCGCCACGCTGCGGTTCAACCATCTCGTTCCGCCGTTCGACAATCCTGCGCTGCGCCGCGCGGTGCTCGGTGCGATCGAACAGTCTGACTACATGATCGGCGCGGTCGGTACCGATGAGAACCTGTGGCGCGATCAGGTCGGCGTGTTCTGTCCCGATACGCCGCTTGCAACCAAGGCCGGCATGGAGGTGCTGACCGGCAAGCGCGATCTGGTGAAGGTGAAACGCGACGCGGAGGCTGCGGGGTATAACGGCGAAAAGATCGTGGTGCTGACGCCCAGCGACATTCCCTGGTCGAGTGCGGCGGCCAACATCACTGCGGACTGGCTGCAGCGCCTCGGCATGAATGTCGAAGCGCCGACAATGGACTGGGCCACGCTGGTGCAGCGTCGCGCGAAGACGGAACCAGTCGCCCAGGGCGGTTGGAGCATCTTCCACACCGGCTGGAGCGGGCTCGACATGATCAATCCCGCTGGCCACGTGTTCCTGCGCGGCAACGGCAAGGCGGCCACCGTGGGCTGGCCCAGCAGTCCGCAGATCGAGGCATTGCGCGATGCGTGGTTTCAGGCGCCGGACCTCGCCGGTCAGCGGTCGCTTGCCGAGAAGCTGCAACTGCAGGCGTTGCAGGATGTGCCCTACATCCCTCTCGGCCAGTTCTTCATCCCAACCGCGTATCAGGCCAACCTGACCGGGATGCTGCAAGGCAGTCCGGTGTTCTGGAACATCCGACGGAGTTGACGATGGCAAGCTTCGAACTCGTGTGGGATTCGCGATGTGGCGTTGCGGAATCACCGGTGTGGGATGCGTCAACGCGGCGGCTGCTGTTCTGCGATATTCCGGGCAAGCGGATCAACGTGCTTTCGGTGGATGATGGCGCACAATCCTTCTGGGATTTCCCCGAAGTGGTGGGCAGCTTTGGCCTGTGCCTGTCAGGGCGCCTGGTGGTCGCGCTGCGACACCGCGTGGTCCTGTTCGATCCGCGCACGAATTCGATCGAGAACCTGACCGATCCAGTGGACGAACCGGCTACCAACCGCTTCAACGACGGCAAGGTCGGGCCGGACGGCTGCTTCTGGGTCGGCAGCATGGATGAGAACTCGCCGCGGCAGAAAACCGGCGCGCTGTACCGCGTCACCCCGCGCGGTGAGATCGAACGCAGGTCCGACGGCTACGCGGTTTCCAACGGCCTGGCATGGTCGCCCGACGGTCGCGTCATGTACCACTCCGACTCAACGTCGGGCATCATCGAGGCCTGGGACTTCGATGTGCATGGTGGCGCGCTGTCCAAGCACCGCGTCCTGGCGACGCTCACCAATGAAGAGGGCCGACCGGACGGCGCGGCGACAGATGTCGAAGGCAACTACTGGTCGGCGGGCCCCTCGGCTGGATGCGTGAACCGCTTTTCGCCCAGCGGCGCATTGCTCAACAAGCTGCCGTTCCCAGTGCCCGGCCCGACCATGCCGTGCTTCGCCGAGCGCCACCTGTACGTGACATCGCTTCGCGAAGGGCGCGGCGAAGACGCGCTGCGACAACATCCGACCTTGGGCGGTTTGTTCCGTGCCGGTGCACCGGTCCTCGGTGCACCGGTCGCGGCGTTCGCCGACGCTTAGTATCCGGGCGGCGGCGGAGGCGGATAATAACCAGGCGGCGGCGAGTAATACGCCGGCGGCGGCGGCCTCGGCGTGGTTGCAGCGCCGCCGACCGCGCCGACCGCGCCGCCGATCAGCGCACCTGTCGCAGCGCCGCGTCCACCGCCAGCAATGCCGCCGATCGCGGCGCCAGCGCCAGCGCCCAGCAATCCACCGCCAACTGCGCGTTGGCCTGGGTCATACGGATTTGTGCAAGCCGCCACGGCCATCGTCAGACCGAGTGCGGCTGCCAAGGGGGCGAATCGTCTCATGATTCGTAGATCTCCTTTCGATGATGGCCGCATGACACGAAACCATGGCAGCCAGTTGGCATTCATTTCGAAATGTAGATCACGAATGAGTTAGCGCTACGAGGCGAAGCGGAGCCTCGGGACCGTGGGTTCCTCGCGCGCCAAATAGGCCAGAAAGCGCGCGCAGTATTTACTCGCGGTGGTGTCCCACACCCTGGCTCGCAGCGCCTCGTGCCGGCGCAGACGCTCCGCCAGCGGCATCGTCAGCCCCTGATGCATGGCTTCGGCGATCTCATCAGCATCGAACGGATTGACGATCAGCGCCTCGGTCAACTCTTCGGCCGCACCAGCGAAGCGCGACAGGATCAGTACCCCCGGGTCCGCGGCGTCCTGGGCGGCGATGAATTCCTTCGCGACCAGGTTCATCCCGTCGCGCAACGGCGTCACCACGCCAAGCCGGGCGAAGCGATAGAAGCCCGCCAGCGTCGTGCGGCGCACCGTGGTGGTCATGTAGCGCAGCGGCACCCAGTCGAACTCGGAGAACCGCCCGTTTGTATCGCCTACGATGCGGTCGAGATCGCGTCGCAGCCGCTGGTAGCTACTCGATTCTTCGCGCGAACGCGGCGCGATCTGCAGGAAGCTGACCTCCCGCCGGTGCTGCGGGTATTTCGCCAGCAGCCGACCGAAGGCTTCGAAACGGTTCACCAGACCCTTGGAGTAATCCAGCCGGTCGACGCCGATCGCCAGCGTCCGACCGGCCAGGCTCTCGCGTAGTCGAACCGTCTCCACGCTGTGTTCGGCGCGCGCCGCCGCCGCCGCGAAACCGGCGGCGTCGATGCCGATCGGGTCGACGATCGCGCGCACGTGCCGACCGGCATAGGTGAACGCGCCGTCGTGGATTTTGGTCCCCGGCAGAATCTCCCGCACGCCATCGAGGAATGCATGACGATAGGTCTGCGTATGGAACCCGATCACGTCGTAGGCGCAGAGCGCCTGCATCAGCGCGTTCGCACGTGGCATTGCGTGCAGCAGGGCTGGTGGAACGAACGGGGTATGCAGAAAAAAGCCGATCCGGTTGCGGACGCCCAACCGCCGCAGTTCGTCGGCCAGCGTGAACAGATGGTAGTCGTGCACCCAGATCAGGTCGTCTTCGTGCAGAAGATGCGACAATGACTCGGCAAAGCGACGGTTCACCGCGCGATAGGCTTCGTAGTCCTCCCGCTTGAACTCCACCAGGCCGAGACGGAAGTGTAACAGCGGCCACAGCGCGCTATTGGCGAAACCGACATAGAACGAACGGTATTCGGCCTCGCTGAGGTCGATCGTGGCGTAGGTGGTGCCGTCCGACCGTTGCAGGCGCGGCTCCCGGTCAGGGGTAGCCGACCGTTTTCCGCTCCAGCCGAACCACAGCGACCCCGGCCGCAACGCATCCGCGAGCGCCACCGCCAGGCCCCCAGCCCGCGGTCCGCGTTCGGACGGAAGCGGTACTCTGTTTGACACAATAACGAGCCGCGCCACATACCCTCCCTTTGGCCCCATGCGGCGTGACGATAGGAGCCTCGCCGGATGCCGCCTTCTCACTTAGCCGTGAGACGTGAAATGTTCCCTCCGCTGCCCCACAAAAGCCCGAACTGGCACGGAAATCGAGACGCGCTGCATCATCTACACGGGAGAGGCATCAAAATCATGCGAATTGCGCAGATCGCACCGCTCACGGAGTCTGTTCCGCCGCGGCTCTACGGGGGAACGGAGCGGGTCGTATCTTTTTTGACCGAGCACCTCGTCGCCATGGGTCATGACGTGACCCTGTTCGCCAGCGGTGATTCGCGCACCAGCGCCGACCTCGCGGCGGCGTGGCCATGCGCGTTGCGGTTCGATCCGTCGATCCGCGACGCAATAGCGCCGCATATGATGATGATCGAACAGGTCTGCCGGCGCGCCGATGAGTTCGACGTGCTGCATTGCCATCTCGACTACTGGCCCTTCTCGGTTCTGACGCGACAGCCTACGCCCTTTCTGACCACTCTGCACGGTCGGCTCGATTTGCCGGAATTGCGGTCCGTCTACGACAGCTTCCCTGACGTACCGCTCGTCTCCATTTCGGATGCGCAGCGTGCACCTCTGCCGGATGCGAATTTCGTTGCCACCGTGCATCACGGACTGCCGACCGACCTGCTGACCCCGCGCGATGTCAGGCCAGAATACCTGGCGTTCCTCGGCCGGATCTGCCCGGAGAAGCGTCCCGACCGCGCCATTCGCATCGCCCGAAAGGCCGGCATCAAGCTGAAGATCGCCGCCAAGGTGGACCGTGCCGATGAAGACTATTTTCGCGACGTGATCCGGCCGATGATCGACGGCCGTGAGGTCGAACTGATCGGTGAGATCGGCGATGCTGACAAGTCGGCGTTCCTCAGCGGCGCGCTTGCGCTGCTGGTGCCGATCGACTGGCCCGAACCGTTCGGCCTGGTGATGATCGAGGCGATGGCGTGCGGTACGCCGGTGATCGCGTTCGATTGCGGCTCCGTGCCGGAGATTGTCGAGGACGGCGTGAACGGCTTCGTCGTGAGTGATGAAGCTCAGGCAGTTGCGGCGATCGACAAGGCGCTGATGCTGCCACGGGCACGTGTTCGCCGCAGTTTCGAGCAGCGCTTCTCGGCCGAAAGGATGGCGGAGGACTACCTTGCGCTGTACCGTCGTCTCGGCGCCCGCACGCGTCCGACGCTTCGCGTGGTGAGCTAGAGGAACGGTTTGCCGCCGATCTGCACCCAGACTATCGTCGTCGGCACCTCACCTGCATCGGAAACACTTTATGGACGCCGAGACGCTTCGCGCCATGCAGGCGCCGATCAAGCAACGCTATCGCGACACGCCGGACACAGCACGCGTCCCGGCGCGTGCCGAGGCGCGACTTGATGCGGATGGTATCGCCTGCACGGTGCCGTCATGGCACGGCGAAACGCACGCCGGCCTGCATCCCGCGACCGGCGGCAATGGCGAGCTTGCCTGCTCGGCTGACATGCTGCTGGAGGCGGTGGTCGCCTGCGCCGGGGTCACGCTGCGTGCGGTCGCGACCGCGTCCGGCGTGACCATCCGGAGCGGCCGGGTGATCGCGGAAGGGCGCTGGGACGCGCGCGGCACGCTGGGCATCGACCGCGCCGTGCCGGTTGGCCTTACCGACATCGCACTGCGCTTCGAGATCGACAGCGACGCCGATCCGGCGAAGCTCGAGCGCATGATCCAGACGACCGAGCGCTACTGCGTCATCCTGCAGACGCTGCGCAATCCGCCGCGCATAACTGTGGGCTGAGCGTCATTGCCCGGCGGCGAACCGCGCCGCCTGCGTCCCCGCGATGCGCCCGAACACCACGCCCGCGACCAGGCCGGTGCCACTGCCGTAGTTGTGGAAGTATAGACCGCCGAGGATTTCGCCCGCAGCGTACAGGCCGGGAACCGGCGCGCCTGATGCGTCCTGCACCTCGGCGACTGTGCTGGCCTTCAGACCGCCGAAGGTGAACGTCACGCCGGCGGTGACGCCATAGGCGTGGAACGGCGGCGTGTTCAGCTTCTGCGCCCAGTTGGTCTTGTCGATCGCCAGCCCCATCGTGCGCAGACCGTCGTGCACATTGGGATTGAACGGCACGTCCGGACGCGGCGCCGCGTTGTATTCGTGCAGCGTCTTCAATACCGCGGCCGTGTCGACGCCGGTGAGCTTCGGCGCCAGCGCCTCCAGCGTATCAGCCTGCTCTTTGGTGATACGTGCAATACGATACTCTTCACGCAGCAGATGCACGATCTTCGCATCGAAGATCTGCCAGGCGAACAGCCCCGGCTGCTTCATCACCTCGTGGCCGTACTTGGCATAGGTGTAGCTGTGGAAGTCCAGGCCTTCGTCCAGGAACCGCTCGCCGCGTGCGTTCACCAGCACGCCGAACGGATAGTTGTGCTTCTGGAACCGGTCGCCGATGGTGAGATCGCCGTACGGCGGTGCGTTCATGTCCCACTGCACCGCATGCGCGCCCGACCAATGACCGGCCACCGCCGCTCCGACATCGATCGCCATGCGGTGGCCGATGCCGGTGTTGTATCTGGTGCCGCGCACCTTCGCCAGGTCCCAGTTCGGCCCCAGATAGCGCGCGCGCATCTCGGCATTGGATTCGAACCCGCCGCATGCCAGCACCACCGCGCCCGCGCGCAGATCGTACTGCCGGAAGCGATGCCGCACGCGCACGCCTTCGATGCGCGCATCACCATGCAGCAGTGCGATCGCGGTGGTGTCGTACAGTACCGGAATGCCGACACGCTCCAGCCGTTCGTGCAGTGCGGCAACAAGGTGCTGTCCGCCGCCCAGGATGTGGCACGCCAGTCCGCCCCAGAACTTGAACCTGCCGTCCACCTTGAACGCCTGGCGGCCAAGTGCCGGCTGGAACCGCACGCCCTGCCGGCGCAGCCACAGGCCGGCGTCGAAGCTGTTGCCGATCAGCACCTCAGTCAGCTCGGGATCGCAGCGATATTCGGTCAGCCGGCCCATGTCGTCGAAATACTGGCCATCCGTGTAGCTGCCGAAATCGATGTTCGCGAGATCGAGATCGGCGATGTCGGGAGCGAGTTGCAACAGGTCATCCACGCTGGAATAGGTGAAGCGGAACGCGCCGCCGGTGAACGCCGAGTTGCCGCCGCGCGCGTCTTTCGGTGCGGTCTCGATCATCGCCACTTTGGCACCCGCCTCGTGCGCCGACAGCGCAGCATTGGCCGCGGCATTGCCGGCGCCGATCACCAGGACATCCACCTTGCCGAGTTCCGCCGGTGCCATGCATCACCTCCCATTCGAGGCGAATCTCGCACACAGCCCGGCGGCGCTCAAAGGCGGCGGGTTGACATCGCATCCGGGTAAAGCAGGGTATGCAGCGTTCGAGCACGGGAGTGAAACTCATGGCCGACAACGCGCAGACGATCATCGACCTGGACCGCAAGCGCATGCAGGCGATGGCGACGCAGGACATCGACACGCTGAATCAGGTGCTGGCCGACGATCTGATCTATACCCACTCATCGGCACGGCTCGACACCAAGCAGAGCCTGATCGGCAACATGCAGTCCGGTTCTACTGTCTACAACGCGGTCGAAGCATCGGACGTGAAGGCGCAGGATCTCGGCAGCGCTGTGGTGCTCACCGGGGTTGCGCGAATCCGCGTCACTTCCGGCGGCAAGCCCAACGCGTTCGCCGTGCGCTTCACCGACGTCTATGCCAATCGCGGCGGCAAGTGGCAGATGGTGACCTGGCAGTCCACGCGCCTGGCCGAATAGCGCTCAGGCGGTCATCGCTCGGATCAGTCGGTTCACCTCGCCCGCACGCTCCATGTGCGGCAGGTGGCCGACGTTGTCGAGCACTGATACGCGTGCGACATCCGCGATCGCTTCGGCATGCGCGGCGGGAATGATGCGGTCGTCGCGACCGCAGATCACCTGCACCGGCGGCCGCAGCGCCCGCAGCGTCTCCCGCAGGTCCACCGCCTGGCGGCCTTGCGGGAACCACGCCGCCGCCACCGTTTCCAGTGACCGCGGCACGCCATCCAGTCGCTTGTAGCGCAGCGTCTCCTCCACCATGACGCGGCTGATCAGCGCCGGGTCATGCACCAGCAATTGCAGTGCCTCGGTTGCCTCTCGGCGTCGCGTTGCGCGCACGAAGGCATTGATGAAGCCGCCGTTGATCTCTGGCCCCAAACCGGCCGGCGCCAGCAGCGTCAAGGTCGCGATCCGCGCCGGATCGCGCGTGGCCAGTGCGATCGCCAGCGCGCCGCCCATCGAGTGGCCGACGACATGCAGGCGTTCGACCTTCAGCGCCGACAACGCGGTGTCGATTGCATCAGTGAATGCTGCGACATCACCGGCGCCGACATCCTTGCCGGACAGCCCGTGCCCCGGCAGTTCCAGCGCCAGAGTCCGATGGTCCGGACACAGCGCCGGCTGGTTGAACATCCAGGTGTTGAGGTCGCCGCCGAAGCCGTGCAGCAGCAGCACCGCGGGACCATCGCCGCTGCCAAGCTCGAGGCACCGCAGCATCTGGCCGCCCACCTGAAGCTCGCGCGGCGCGACCTGCGTAGCCTCGGCGGCATCGTCGTCCGCCGGCGCGACCACGACGAACTGCGCGACGAACGCATCGATGTCCGCAGCGGGCGTATTGGATGGCGCGATCACCGCGAGCAGCGCGCCGATCGGCAGCGTGGTGCCCTCCGTCGCGACGATGCGCGACAGCGTGCCGGCGGCATCCGCTTCGACCACATTGGTGATCTTGCTGGTCTCGATCTCCAGCAGTTCCGCGCCGGCGGCGAAGGCGGCGCCTGGCGGCTTCAGCCACTGCACCACCTTGCCCTCGGTCATTGTCAGACCCCATTTGGGCATGGTGATCGCGGTGATCATCGCGCGTATCCGTGCACGTCGCGCACCGCAGCGGCGATGCGGTCAGGATCCGGGATGTAAAGTTTCTCCAGCGAAGGCGCGAATGGCACCGGCGTGTGCGGCGCGGTCACCCGTCGCACCGGCGCCTTCAACGCGGCGAACGCCTTGTCCGCCACTAGCGCCGCGATGTCGGTCGCCATGCTGCAACGAGGTGTGGCTTCGTCGACGACCACCAGCCGCCCGGTGCGTTCCACGCTGTCGAGGATCGTGTCCTCATCCAGCGGCGACGTGGTGCGCGGATCGATGACCTCGCACTCGATGCCGTCCGCCGCCAGCTGCTCTGCGGCCTCCATCGTGTAGTGTACCATGCGCGCCAATGCGACCACGGTCACATCGTCACCGTCGCGCACCACATTGGCTTCGCCGAACGGGATCGTATAGGCCTCGTCAGGCACTTCGGTGCGCAGGTCGTACATCAGCTTGTGCTCGCAGAACACCACCGGATCGTCGTCGCGGATCGCCTGGATCAGCAGCCCCTTTGCGTCATACGCGTTCGACGGCACCACCACCTTCAGCCCCGGCACGCTGGTGAAGATATGGTATGGGCTCTGCGAATGCTGGGCGGCGGCACTGCGTCCGGCGCCAACCATGGTACGGATCACCAGCGGCGTCCGCGCCTTGCCGCCGAACATGTAGCGGAACTTCGCTGCCTGATTGAAGATCTGGTCGAAGCAGACACCGAGGAAGTCGGAGAACATCAGCTCTGCGACCGGTCGCAGTCCGGTCACCGCCGCGCCTGCCGCGGCGCCCATGATCGCCGACTCGGTGATGGGTGTGTCGATCACGCGGTTCTCGCCGAATTCCTTGATCAGTCCCTTGGTCACGCCGAGTACGCCGCCGGCGGCATCGCGCCCGCCTTCGGTGCCGGCGCCTCCCGATACGTCTTCACCGATCACCACCACGCGCGGATCGCGCCGCATTTCGTGGACCAGCGCTTCCTGCAAGGCCTGGCGAATGGTCTTCACTGGCATGGCGCATCCTCCTTTCTCCCTCCCCTGCTGTGCGGGAGAAGGGACTCAGTACGAGACGTACACGTCGGTCAGCAGCGCCGATGCCGGCGGCCCCTCCGCCGAGCGCGCCGCGGCAACCGAGCGTTCGATCAGGTCAGCCACCTCCTGGTCCACCGCATCGAGTTCGTGCGGCTCCAGGAGACCGGCCTCACCGACACGCCGGCGGAAGACCTTCAGGCAATCGCGCTGTTCCCGCAGCCGCCTGACTTCGTCCTTGCCGCGATACAGCTGTGCGTCTCCCGAGTGATGGCCGTAGAACCGGCACGTATCGACCTCGATCGCGCCCGGACCGCCGCCACTGCGCGCGCGTTCGATCGCTTCGCGCGCAGCCTCGTGCACCTCGAAGAAGTCGTCGCCGTTCACCTTCACCGCCGGCAAGCCGAACCCTGCCGCACGTCCGGCGATGTCGCGGCTGCCGACCGCATACGAAGCACCAGTGTATTCGCCGTAGCCGTTGTTCTCGAACACGAACACCGCCGGCAGCTTCAGCACCACCGCCATGTTCATCGCCTCGAAGGTGGTGCCCTGGTTCGATCCACCGTCGCCGGTGAACGACACCGCGACAGTGCCGGTGTTCAGCGTCTTCGCCGTCAGTGCTGCCCCGATCACCAGCGGTGGCCCGCCGCCGACGATGCCGTTGGCGCCCAGCATCCCCTGGTCGAGGTCGGCGATGTGCATCGAGCCGCCTTTGCCGCCGCACAGGCCGCCCTCTCTGGCGAACAGCTCCAGCATCATGCCGGTCACGTCGCAGCCCTTGGCGATGCTGTGCCCGTGCCCACGATGCGTGCTGGCGATGTAGTCGCGCGGTCCCAGGTGCGAGCACACGCCGACCGCCGATGCCTCCTGGCCGGCATAGAGATGCACGAAGCCGGGAATGCCGCCCTTGGAGAACTCCTCCTGCACGCGTTCTTCGAACCGGCGAATCGTCACCATCGAGCGCCAGGCGCCAAGCAGCGCTTCGTGGCTGAGCTGCATCGCTTCCTCCCGTGCGGATTTTGCCCGCGAGTATGGCCGGCAACCGGGCAAATGCAACTCAGATGCCGAACCGCAGCGTCACCAGCGCGATGCTGCGGGTATAGCTTCCGGTGGTCTGCAAAGTCGGCGCACTGCTGCCGTGCTGGTCGGTAAAGTCGTAAGTCGCCGACAGCCGCATGTTGCGATTGACCAGCCAGGTCGTGCCGACACCAAGCGTGAATGAGCTCCCGTATCCCCCGGCTGGCAGATACTGCGCATACTGCGCGCTGGAGGACACCTGGAGCAGCACGTTGCGCAGATACTCGTGGTCGATCACCACACGTGCCCGGGAATAGGTATAGCCGGCGATACCCTCCTGCGCGGCGTCCTCGATGCTGCGCGTCAGCGTCGCGGTGATCGTGGTCATCCCGCTCGGGCTCCAGATCAGCGCGGCTTCGGCAATCGGCGCCTGGTGCGTGCTGAACTGCGGTGCCTGGAACGCTCGCATTTCCCAGCCGACCAGGACGCGGTAGCGCCACACCGGATCTGAGTCATCGCCGTACCCCGCCAGCGCCTCGTAGCCGGTGGAGTTCCGGGTCGGCTGCCCCAACTGCGGTGAGGTGAAGTTCTCACCCAGCACCCGCAACACCATCAGCAGATGACGCTCGGGCGCCACCTCGTAGCGCGCGGTCACCGATCCTTGCAGCACGTTGCGGTCGCGGTAGGCCTGTGAGGCGGGCAATCCGCGGATCGTCGTCGCGTCATAGCGATAGGTCGAGAAAGCGAGGCCCGGCGTCAGCGACCAGCGCCCGAGATTGGCCGTGTAGCCGATGCGCACGTCGTTCACCTGATAAGCTACGGGCTCATCGGTCGGCAGCGCATCGAGGTCGGTGCGCGGCTGATGCAGGTTGAAATGCGCCGCTGCCATGGTCAGCGTGTCACGACCGAGCGACACCGTGCCGCCCAGCGACGCGGTCCAGTTGGTCTCGCTCTGCCGCGGCTGATCCAGATAACGGAGGTCGTCCAGGCCCAGGTACCCGACGAGGCTGTTCTCCGACCAGTCGGATCCCGCCAGCAGGGACGGATGCGTCCCGATCACCCAGCTGCCGCGCCGCGCGACATTGCTGCCGAACACATTGTCGTCGTAGCCGAAGCCTTCCTCGAGCGACGGGTGCAGCAGGAAGTCGCCGGCATGCAGGCCGGGCGGATCGAAGTCGGGACGCGCGCGCGACGTGACGGTGACACCAGGCGCGGTGCCGTAGCCGGGCACACCGGCCGGGGAGTAGT